>JAQWFH010000020.1 GCA_028704515.1 Eubacteriales bacterium | reverse complement strand
CAGTTGCTCCTGAAAGAGCAAAAGCAGTATTTTTTGTTATCGTCAAATTTGGGCGTCAAAAACCCCTCAAATGGTCGATGCCATGCGGCTTTCACCGCATGGCATCTATAGTGACCATACTTTATGGTGGAGCCAAGGGGGATCGAACCCCTGACCTCCTGACTGCCAGTCAGGCGCGCTCCCAGCTGCGCCATGGCCCCATATATAATTTTCCTACCGGTATAACAAAGGCATCTTAAAGAAAATCTGTTTTATCTAGCTCATTAGCGTGTTTATTATAACATATAGCAATATTCAAAGCAATAAAAAATGACAAATCTCACATCATATGATATACTTTCTTAATGCAAAATGTATTTACTATAAAAGACGATTTTGGCAACGCTAAGGTTAGTATTATAGGAACAAAGAAAATTCAATTATGGGAGAAAAAATGATAACGAGCAAACAAAGGTCCTATTTAAAGGGACTTGCACATTCGCTTGATCCAATCGTATTTATTGGAAAAGGCGGTGTTACGGAAAATATAATCAAAGAGATGGATATATGCCTGGAAGGCAGGGAGCTTATCAAGGTAAAGCTGCAAGAGGGCTGTGAAGAAAATCCAAAGGACATTGCAAATAATATTGCCGAAACATTAAATGCCGAATTCGTACAAGCGATAGGTCGTAAATTTGTGCTTTACAGACGTTCAAAAGATAAAGCAACAATAGAATTACCGAAAAAATAAAAAATGCTTGAACAAACTATTTTAGGGGAATATACTATATGTAGTTCATTGCGACAAGTATAAACACAACTTGCGCACTAAAATAGGAGGAGGACGCAAAATGGGAATTGCAATTAAAGGTGAAGTAAGCGACAATGAAAAAAGAGCTTACATAGAATATTTACAGAAAAAACACAACAGGAAACTCGCTGCCTTGGATATTGATATTGACGGTGAATATGTAGACCTTCATTACAAATTTGAGCCCATCGGCTTTGAGAGAATAAGAAGGATTACGGGTTATCTCGTCGGAACGATGGATCAATGGAACGATGCGAAGAAAGCTGAGGAAGCTGACAGGGTAAAGCATGCTACTACCCAAGTTAAGCTGGAAAGAATTTAGATGAAACCGGAAGGTACAAACATAAACAGAAAAAAGGGCGCAGCGCTAATGATAGCGTCTGCGTTTTTCTTTACGGCCATGCAAATTTCTGTAAACCTTACGGCGGATAATATCCCGCTTATGGAGCAGATATTTGCAAGAAATATCACTACTATGGCGGTCAGCATATTTTTTATAAGAAAAAACAAGGGATCCTATTTCGGTGAAAAAAAGTATAGATCCCTTCTTGCAGCGCGCTCAATTTTCGGCTTTTTAGGTTTGGTTACTATGTTTTACTCCGTTGCTCATGCCGTTCAGGCGGACGTGGCTACGATTACAAAGCTCTCGCCATTCCTAATCACCATTTTTGCAGCAATATTTTTGAAGGAAAAAATCCCAAAAGTACAGATACCCGCACTTATTCTTGCGTTTTCGGGTGCTGCTTTTATTGCAAATCCTGCTTTTAACTCAAATCTAAAACCTCTTTTTGCGGCATTTTTGTGCGCTATTTTTTCAAGCGGAGCGTACACGTTATTGGCGTATTTTAAGAATAAAGTCGATGGTATGACCGTAATTATGCATTTTTCAACCTTCTGCATTGCTGCAACCATTCCGTTTATGGCGATTCAACCAGAACTTATATTTCCTTTTGGTGCATCGGAAGGTTCTTTTGCAGCATCGTTGTTTGGCTTCGTAATCCCGGGACTGTTCGATTTTTCGATGCTCTTATTGATTGGAATAACCGGGGCGGCAGGGCAGATTGCGCTTACATATTCATACAGAATGGCTCCGGCTGGGGAGATAAGCGTATATAACTATACGAGTATTATATTTGCCATAATTCTCGGGTCTGTATTACTCGGAGATGTGATCACATGGAATTCGGCCGTCGGTGCCGGGCTGGTAATGCTTGCGGCGATCCTGGTATATAGATTTTCGCCTTCGACTGATGAAACGTCACAAAAAAGCTAACCTTACTTAGGAGAATCCCATGCAGTGTAACTTTAATAAACTTACAGATTTCTAAATTTATATTAAATATTTTTACCTATGCAACTGACTTCATATCGCTTGTAGAGACTTTTAAAGCATGATATAATATAAGATATTTTTGGCGTAGGTTAAAATGCGCATACAAGAACGTGGCGTGCAAATAATAAAGACGCTGATAAATAAAAAACAACACAAAATGCAGATAAAATTAAAAGGAGAATGTCAATGAACCCGGATTTCAAGGAGTACACAAGCCCTCTTTCAGAAAGGTATCCGAGCAAGGAAATGAAATACCTTTTTTCGCCTGAAAAGAAATTTCGTACATGGAGGCGCCTTTGGATTGCATTGGCAGAAACCGAGAAGGAGCTTGGGCTGGATATTTCGGACGAGCAGTTAGAAGAGCTCAGAAAATCCAAGGACGATATAAATTTTGAGGATGCAAAGGAACGCGAGAAAATAGTACGGCATGATGTGATGTCACATGTATATGCTTACGGCTTGCAATGCCCAAAGGCAAAAGGAATCATTCATCTTGGAGCGACAAGCTGTTATGTCGGAGACAACACGGATATAATAATAATGGCAGAGGGCCTGAAGCTCATAAGAAAAAAGCTCATAGGGATTATTTCGTCGCTTGCGGAATTTGCGGATAAATATAAAGCTTTACCTACATTGGCATATACGCATTATCAGCCGGCACAGCCTACGACTGTAGGCAAACGCGCAACATTATGGATGCAGGAACTCGTAATTGATTTGTCGGATTTGGATTATGTATTGGATTCCCTTATGTTGCTTGGATCAAAGGGCACGACGGGAACTCAAGCAAGCTTTCTGGAGCTTTTTGACGGTGACCATGAGAAATGCAAGGATCTCGACTCTCGCATAGCTCAAAAAATGGGCTTTGAAGGCTGCTATCCCGTGTCGGGACAAACTTACTCGAGAAAGATTGACAGCAGAGTGCTCAACGTACTTGCCGGAATCGCGCAAAGTGCACATAAATTTTCAAATGACATTCGGTTGCTTCAGCATATGAAGGAAATTGAGGAGCCGTTTGAAAAAAACCAAATTGGAAGCTCAGCGATGGCATATAAGCGCAACCCTATGCGTTCCGAGCGAATGGCGGCACTTGCGAATTACGTTATAAGCGACGCTATGAACCCAGCAATTACAGCAAGCACGCAGTGGTTTGAACGCACGCTCGATGACTCCGCCAACAAAAGGCTGAGCGTCAGCGAAGCTTTCCTTGCAACTGATGGAATACTTGAGCTTTATCTCAACGTTTCATCAGGGCTTGTCGTATATCCGAAGGTGATTGAGAAGCATCTCATGGAGGAACTTCCGTTCATGGCGACTGAAAATATTATGATGGATGCAGTTAAGGCCGGCGGCGACAGGCAAGAGCTACATGAGCTGATTCGTAGGCATTCTTTGGCTGCCGGAAAAATCGTAAAGGAGGAGGGAAAGCCTAACGATCTTCTTGCAAGAATCGCGGCGGATCCTGCCTTTAATATAAAAGAAGAGGCTTTACAGAAGGTTATGAGGCCGGAAAAATACGTTGGGCGCTCTATTGAGCAAACAACAGAGTTTCTAAACGGGGTCATAAAGCCTATACTTTCGGCAAATGCTGATACCGAGCGTATCGTTGCCGATATCACAGTTTAGGAGGGATTTATATGATCAAAGCCATTGTCGGAGCCAACTGGGGAGATGAAGGAAAAGGGAAGATTACAGATGTCCTGGCGACAAAAGCCGATATCGTAGTAAGATTTCAAGGAGGGAGCAATGCCGGACATACTATTGTCAATAATTACGGTAAATTTGCTTTGCACATGCTCCCGTCGGGAGTTTTTTCCGAAAATATCGTTAATGTAATAGGAAACGGAGTTGTATTAAATATTCCCAAGCTTATCGAAGAGATTGATTTTCTTTTGGAAAGAGGTGTTCCGATGCCGAGGCTCCTTGTTTCGGATAGAGCTCACGTCGTTATGCCTTATCATATATTATTTGATATTTATGAAGAAGAAAGGCTCGCTGGCAAATTGTTCGGTTCAACGAAGTCCGGAATTGCACCGGCATACTCCGATAAATATTTAAAAATAGGTTTCCAAGTATGCGAGCTGTTTGATGATGATTATTTAAGGGAAAAGCTGAAGCAAGTATGCGAACAAAAGAATATACTGCTGGAGCATTTGTACAAGAAGCCTTTGCTGGACGAAGAGGAGCTTTACAGGGCCTGCTGTGATTACAGGGAAAAAATAAAGCCTTATATCTGCAATCTTTCGACATACATGTACGACGCCGTGAAGCTGAAAAAGAAGATTTTGCTTGAAGGTCAGCTGGGGGCGCTTAAGGATACGGACCACGGTATATATCCCATGGTGACAAGCTCTTCCACACTTGCCGCATTCGCAGCTGTCGGAGCGGGTATTCCGCCTTATGAGATAAAGGAAATAGTTACAGTAGTAAAGGCGTATTCGAGTGCAGTCGGTTCGGGGCCTTTTGTTTCAGAGATATTCGGCGATGAAGCCGAGGAGCTGAGACGCAGGGGCGGCGACGGAGGAGAATACGGCGCGACCACTGGCAGGCCGAGGAGAGTAGGCTGGTTTGATGCTGTCGCAACGAGATACGGATGTAGGATACAGGGAGCGACTGAAGTTGCACTTACCGTTCTGGATCCACTTGGATATTTGACCGAAATCCCGATATGCGTAGGCTATGAAATCGCCGGCGAGATTACCGAGGATTTTCCAAACACTTCGGACTGTTATAAAGCCAACCCTGTATTCAAAAAGATGAAAGGCTGGAACTGCGATATACGAGGTATTCATTGTTTTGACGAATTGCCGGAAGAGACTAGAGAATATGTAGATGAAATAGAAAGGTTAATCGGATTCCCAATAACGATACTGTCAAACGGACCAAGCCGAAATGACATTATTTATCGCACCGCGAAATTATAAAATAAGAGGAATATGCTTGGGAGAGGAGCTTGTCATGAATGAAGCAAAAACTATCCGTCCTGCATGGGTCGAAATTGACTTGAGGTGTGTCGACCATAATATAAAAGAAATTAAAAAAAGACTTGGAAGCAAAACGGCAATTATGGGAATAATTAAGGCAGACGCATATGGGCATGGGGCCTTGGCCGTAAGCGAGGTTTTGCGGAATAATGGGATAAATTCATTTGGCGTCGCAACATTACCAGAGGCGTTGGAGCTGAGAGCGGCATATAAAGATGCCCCAATATTGGTTCTAGGCATTGTATTGCCTGGGGTCGAAGACATTGCCGTTGAAAACGGGATCGATACTGTGGTATGCAGCTACGAATATGCAAAAGTTCTTTCTGAAGCGGCAAAGAAGACCGGAAGACCCGCGGGAGTATATATTGCTATTGATACCGGGATGGGGAGAATTGGTTATATCACGTACACCGAAGCTCTTATTCAAGAAGCTATCCGTGAAATAAAGGAAGTGGCAAAGCTGCCGTTCCTTGAAATAAAAGGAGTTCTTTCTCATTTTGCTAATGCGGATCAAACCGATAAAACCTACGCGGTTTTGCAAAACGACCGTTTTGCTGAATTCTGCAAGGCTCTTGAAGAGGCAGCAATTAATGTGCCGGCTAGGACTTTTTCAAATAGCGCCGCAATAATGGGTTTGGAAGAAGCACATTACGACATTGCTCGATGCGGGATTGTAATGTATGGGCTTTATCCATCGGAAGAAGTGGACAAGTCGATATTAAACCTCCGCCCGGCGATGACCGTAAAGGCAAGGATTGTACACATCAAAGCAGTGCCTCCAGGCAGCAGCATTGGATATGGGCGCAAGTATATAGCGGGGGAGGAAAGAATCATCGCAACTGTTCCTGTGGGATATGCGGACGGATATCCAAGAATTTTTTCTCCAAAAGCAAGAGTAATTGTGAACGGGCATTATGCATTGGTCAGAGGTAGCATCTGTATGGACCAATTTATGATAGACGTGACTGACATCCCTGATGTGGCGGTCGGAGATGAAGTGATCATAATGGGCAGTGACGGCAATTTGCGAGTAAGCGCGGAAGAAATAGCAAGGGCGTCGGACACGATAAATTATGAAATTGTCACAGCGTTTGCAATGCGCCTTAAATCGGTTTATATAAAATAGCAAGAAGAAATATTAAAGGATAGATAAATTCGATAAAATTCAAGAAAAGGGGAAGAGGTATTATGGCAGAGATTTATCTTGCAGGCGGCTGCTTTTGGGGAACAGAGAAATATATTGCAGCAATAAAAGGCGTTCAAGAGACGCAAGTTGGATATGCAAACGGAAACACCGAAAATCCGACATACGAGGACGTTTGCTATAGAAACACAGGTCACGCAGAAGTCGTTAAAGTTGTATTTGATGCTTCTGTGCTTCCTCTCGAATTTTTATTGGAGTTATACTATGAATCGGTCAACCCTGTTTCAATGAATAGGCAGGGCGGCGATGTCGGAAAGCAGTATCGTACAGGTATATATTATATAAATGAAGACGAACGCGCGACTATCGTTAGATCCATAGAGAAGCTGCAGAGGAATTATAAGGAGCCGATTGCCATAGAGGTTGAGGCACTTCGAAATTACACTGTTGCGGAGGAGTATCATCAAAAGTATTTGGATAAAAATCCGAACGGATATTGTCATATATCGAGAGCAAAGGTTCAAAAGGCTCGGGAAGCGGTCGTCAATCCCCTTGATTATCCGGCACCTGAGGAAGAGGAATTGCAGCTAAAGCTCACAAGTCGCCAATATCAGGTTACTCGCCGGAATGCGACAGAGCCCCCTTTTCAAAATGAATTTTGGGATAAGAAAGATCCGGGAATTTATGTAGATATTACAACGGGAGAGCCGCTTTTTATTTCAAGCGATAAGTTTGACTCCGGTTGCGGGTGGCCGAGCTTTACGAAACCCATCGACCCCAATGTTATAAAAGAAAATCAGGACGCATCCGTGGGAATGATAAGAACTGAGGTTAGGAGCCGAAGCGGAGATGCGCATTTGGGTCATGTTTTTGAAGACGGGCCTGACGAAAAAGGTGGTCTTCGCTACTGCATTAACAGCGCCTCTCTTAGATTTATACCGGAAGAAGAAATGTCAAAAGAAGGGTACGGATATCTTCTTCCGTATATAACGGCTAAGTAGGGGAATTCGTAATCATACGTAGGGTTTATAGAATATTTGCAGGCTTTTAGCGGCCTATGCTCTAAATTTTTCTAATCGTATCAGAAAGGGCAGCCCCCTGAAATCTTGGATTTCAGGGGGCTGCCCTTTTGTTTGTGAACAATAATATTTTGGATATGCTTGTTTATTAAACGGACAGTAGATAATATAGCACCTGCGTCATTTTCTTGCCCCCCTAACGTTTGGTTTGAGTTTTATATGCACAAGCGTTATAATAAAAATGTATCAATTCTAATAAATTAAGTTAGTAGACTAATTTATTATATACTGCTTTAGCTGTGAATGCAATAATAAGGAGTGAAGTTCAACATGGAGAAACGAAAAAATAACCGGACAAAAGAACAGGGCGCGGAGACAAAAAAACAGATATATGCTTGCGCAGAAAAACTGTTCCGTGCAGATGATTACCAAAATGTCAGCGTTGAAGCCATTACAAACATGGCGGGAGTCACAAAAGGCACATTCTATGTGCATTTTGAATCCAAGGACGCTCTGTTACTGGAGCTGATGATGGCTTATGTTAAGCGGATGGACATGCAGTATAACTCCTTTTTCGAGGGGTTGCCTGATGAAATGGCTTCTGCCGATGTGATACTCACAGTTGTGGATAAAATTATTGAGCTCATGACGGATCAGTTGGGTTGCCAAAATATGAGGGCGGTTTATCGGATGCAGCTTTCCAGCACGGTCAAGATGGAGGTAGTCAAGGGATACGGCAGGAAAATGTATAAAATTTTTCAAGAGATACTGGAACGGGGCGTACAGCGGCAGGAATTCATTACCAAATTGTCGCCCGAAGTTTTGGCGCGTCATTTTGTCATGGCTATACGTGGGCTTACCTATGAATGGTGTATACGATATCCTGACTTTGATTTTAAGCAGGAAGCCTCGATGCATATTGGGCTGCTGCTGGATGGGATTCGCGTTGACAAAATATATAATCTCGTTATAAAGTAATTGAAATTCTCTTGATTTTATGGTAGCATAGTGGGGTATATGAAGAATTTTATGTTGGATGCGCTCGCCGAAGCGGAGCAAGCGGCAGCGATGGGAGAGATTCCAATCGGCGCCGTTGTAGTGAAGGATTGCGAGATAATAGGACGCGGACATAACATGACGGAAGCAAGCAAGGACCCAACGGCCCATGCCGAGATTCTTGCGATAAAGGCTGCTGCTCAAAAGTTAGGCGGTTGGCGGCTTTTGGATTGCGATATGTATGTCACCTGCGAACCTTGCAGTATGTGCGCGGGAGCCATGGTTTGGGCAAGAATAAAAAGAGTTTACATAGGAACTCCCGATCCGAAAAGCGGGGCATGCGGCTCCGTATTCAACATTGTAGATTCAGAAAAATTAAACCATAGAGTTGAAATAGAAACAGGACTAATGCAAAAAGAATGCGAAGCCTTGCTAAAGAAATTCTTTAAAGAACTCAGGGAAAAGAAATCGGAGGAGTTACATTTATGAAAAGATTCGGTCGTGTGACCGCAATAGCCTTGCTAATGGTAATGCTGGCATACAGCTTTTGCTTTGCGGAAACACTAAAACTCGTAGGAAGCTATCCCGAAGAGGGCAGTGAAAACGCAGCTATAGAGAACTTTGGCGTCAAACTTTACTTTAACAAGGATATATACAGCGACAAAAGTGACATGGTTGCAAATGAAAATAAAATAGTAATGAAGGATGAAAACGGCAAGATCGTACCTACTCTCGTAGTTTATTCTCCTAAGGAAAAAAACATGGTGCTCGTGCTTGCGAATCAAAACATTGATAAAGGAAATGGAGCGCAAGCTAAGATAGAGCAGGACACCGAGTATACCGTAAATGTCTCCAAGAACCTTGAAAGTGCAAGCGGTGAGAAGCTTAAAAAAGCTGAAAAGGTAACGTTTAAAACTATGAATCAAACCCGTTCGACCATGATAAGTATGATACTTATGGGCGCTATGTTCGGGGGCATATTCTTCGCAAGCTCAAGAAGTATGAGAAAAGAAATGAAGAAGAAAATGCAGGATGACAAGGTCAATCCATATAAGGTTGCAAAGGAAACGGGAAAATCCGTAGAAGAAGTCGTTGCGGCTGATCAGAAGGCCAAGAAGAAAAAAGCTGAAAAGCAGGCCTGGAGAGAGTTCGACAGTGAAGACGGCCAACAAGATAACGATAATAAACGCGTAAAAATGCCAAGACCGATATCGGCTGGCGGAAGCACATATATTACAGGACGTAAGGCTCTTGCCGTACAGAAGGCTGCGGAAGCAAGACAAAGGAAAGAAGCGCAGAAGAGCAAAAGGAAAAGCAAGAAAAAATAATTAACATTCAATCGGCAGCTGCGGAAGGGAACCGCAGTTGCCGTCTTGCTTTATGCACCTTTTCAGTTACAGGAGGAAGAATATGAGCGGAGTAAGTTTAAATGCGTATGCAAAAGTAAACCTTTCTTTGGATGTGATAGGTAAAAGAAGAGATGGCTTTCATACAGTTGAAATGGTTATGCAGCAAATATATTTGCACGACAAGGTTCTTGTTCGCAGCAGGAAAAACCATGTTGGGGAAAGCAGAATTACTTTGTCTTCGAACAAGTCATATTTGCCGACAGATATCAATAACGTTGCATATAAGGCGGCCGCTGTAATGAACGAGCGCTATAACAGGAATAAAACAAAAGAAGGCATTGATATCAGGATTGACATTAAGAAGCAAATATTCGTATCAGCAGGGCTTGCGGGCGGCAGCAGCAATGCCGCTGCTGTGATTTTGGGGCTGAACAAGCTGTGGGGGCTAAATCTCGACCTAAAGAAAATGTGCGATATTGGAGCCGAGCTCGGATCGGATATTCCGTTCTGCATAATGGGGCAGGCAAAGATGAACGGCTGTCTTGGAGAAAAAATAAATAACGACCCTATGGCGTGCACCTGCGCTCTTGCAGAGGGAAGCGGAACAGAGCTTACGCCGGTCAAAGGAATGGAAGCTCTACTTCTGCTCTCAAAGCCCGCGCTCAGCATTTCGACTCAAAAGGCATATGAAAAAATTGATGAAATAATTGCAGCCTCCAAAGAAACGATCACGCATCCCGATACAAGGGAATTGTTACGCTGCCTTGAAAATGGGCGCGAAGAAGAAGTATATAAAAATATGATAAACCTATTCGAGCTTTATACTGTTCAAGAATTTGACGCTGTAAAGCAAACAAAAGAAATGATGCTCAGGCAACCGGAGGTGCAAAAGGTTCTTATGAGCGGCACGGGGCCCACCATGTTTTCCATATACAAGGATAAGGCTGCCGCCGAAGCAGCTTATAAGGAGCTCTCCTCAATGAATAAGGAAACCTGTCTTACGCATACACTAAGCTAGTTTTTAGCATATTTATCTCCTCTATATCATACATTATTTACGAATAAGCAGAAAAGGGGGATAAACCATGAAATATGAAGATGACGGCTTCGACCCGACGCCGTACGACAGAATTCTTGCGGGAATACATATACCTGCCGTCATGCCGCCGGAAGAAGCCCGGACAGCACCTGAGCCAAAAGAAGCCAGCGTAGCACCCGAGCAGAAAAAGCAAGAGATTATTAAAGAACCGGAAACAATTGCGCCGGTGGAATTGTTGGAAGAAACCCGAGAAGTTGAAAAGATTGAAGAAGCTCAAGAAGTTCCGCAAGTTGTAGAAGCTGTAGAAATGGAAGAAGTTGCAGAAATAGAAGAAACAAAAGAAGTTGTGGAAATGGAAGATATCTTAGAGGATAAGGAAGCCCGGAGCAAAGAAGTGGAGGAGGAATTTATTCCTGTTGAAATTCCTATGTACGAGCAGCCTGTAAGTAAGCCCGGCAAGGGCGTTTCCAAGCCAGCCGCCAAAAGGGACGAGGGCGAGGCAGTCCCTATAGGTGCCGCGGCACTATCCGAAACTTTAAAATTTGCTGATATATCAGAGAGGGCCCCTGTTCGCGTTTATATAGAGGAAGACATACTGGTTCCCGACGTTAAGCCCGATTTATTGTCGATAATCTCTATGAACGGCACAGTTGCTCTGAAGCGAGAGGATCTTATAAAGGTCAGCGGCGAAGTAACGATTAACGCACTTTATACACCAATCGATGGAAAGAGTGAGCCTATCTGTGCAGTAGTTGCGCGCGTTCCATTCCGCACGGATTTGGGTGAGAACATTTCCCCTATGTCTACCTTGACTGTAAACCCTGAAATTGAATCTATAGAGCATAAAGTTATCAACGAGAGAAAATTCAAAGCCAAAATAACATTGCTTTTGAATATAAACGAATACAACGATGTTAAAGTTGAATGCTTCAGCGGAATCAAGGGAGATGAGGTAGAGCTTCTCAAGGAGAATGTGACCGTAACAGAAATTCTTTATAAAAAGACAGAGGGGATCGAGATAAGCGAGGTAATGCCGATAAAAGAGGGCATGCCGAGACCTCGAAAAATATTGAGAAGCAGTATAAGTATTGCTCCTAACCACAAGCAGATATCACCTGAAAAAGCCGTAATAAACGCATCTGTCTATTGCAACGTGTTATACCTTGCCGAAGACATAAGCACGGAGGAACTGCAAGAAGGAGAAGAAAATTCGAAGGTTCCCGTATTCTTTCAATCCAAGACGGAATTTACACAGTTTATACCACTTGATACCGGGGAACATCGATCGGGAAGTAAACTGAGCTTTGATATTCGCAACCTGAATATTGATATTCAGGAGGGGGTCGAGGGCTTTGAAAACGAAAGCGCACTGAAACTATCCGGAAATGTTGAAACTACGCTTGAGATATATAGAAATAGCGATAAGGAAATAGTTACGGATTTCTATCACGCTCACAAGGAATTGAAATGCGAAAGCTCGCCTTTGGAGATAAAAAGCTTCACCGGAAGCGGCGCAGCTGACTTATCGGTAAGAGAGATATTTAATGTCCCTGACAGGCAGGAGGACATAGAAAAAGTTCTGTTCTCGGATGTGAGAATTAAGGGCGCCGAGATTTCGGCGGATCAAAACAAGGTAACTGTAAACGGAAGCCTAGAAGCGGAGCTTCTTTGCCTTGCAAGCGGTGAAAAAGGCAGTGTTTTTTCATTGAAAAGAGAAATCCCTTTTAGAGGCTCGATAGATGTGCCGGGAGCAAAAAGTGACATGCTCTCCGAATACAGAATCGATTTTAGAGACATATGGTTCGAGAAGCTATCGAGCAGACAGGCGGAGCTGAACGCAAACCTTTTCGTTTCGGCCCTTCTTTGGAAGAGCAGCACCTGCAACCTAATAAGCAATCCTTGCATCGTCAAACAGGATGATGCGAATAAGGCAGGACCGTCGATGATCGTATACGTAAGCGGACCGAATGATACGCTATGGAGCATTGCAAAGAAATTCAGAACATCCATGTATGATATCGCGGAAATTAATCAAATTGAGAAAAATCGTCCGGTAAAATCGGGAAGCAAAATTCTCATAGTAAAATAAGTATAAAAATCCTCCCGAAAGGTAAAAATTGCTTGAAAGGAGGGTTTTTTATGCGTAAATTTATAATCCCTATAGTATGCACGGTATTGCTGATAGGCATCTGCGTATTTGCGGATGAAAACAAAGCTGCAGAGGAATACGAGGGAATAATCAGATTCCATGTGATAGCAAATTCCGACGAGCCTGACGATCAAGTACTTAAATTAAAGGTGAGAGATGAACTTCTCGCAAAAATTAACGATGAGCTTACAATGGAGGTGTTCGCCGCCGATGGGGGCTATGAAAGCATAGCTGAAGGCGATGCTGAGCTATCGCGCAATTATATAAACAACAACATAGGAAGAATAAAGGAAAAAGCGCTCGAGATTGTTCGCCGCGAAGGCTATGCGTATGATGTTGAAGCAAAGCTCGGTACGTGCTTCATTCCTAAGAAAACATATGGTGAAGTCACATTCCCTGCAGGAAATTATGAAGCGCTAAGCATTACAATCGGCAAGGGCGCGGGACAAAATTGGTGGTGCGTTTTATTTCCGCCTCTATGCATTATAGATCCGGAGGGGCAGACGCTTCAAAGCGCCGAATTCACTCCGCAGGATGGCAACAAATCATCTATAACTCTTGAATTCAAGACAAAAGAACTGTTTGAGAATAAAAAATAAAATTTACAGCAAACAACATAATATTTTCACAATATCTCCACAAAAAATGGGTATATTTATAATCATAAGGGGGGATAAAAATGTGGATTTTTGAAAACGGAGTTATCAAACCTTCTGCAGATTATAACGAGCAGAGTAAACAGTATGATGAGAACGACACACATCGTAAGCAAAGTAAAAGGTATGTTATAACAAAAAAAGGAATTGCGCTTCTCACTTCCTTATGCATAATTATAGCCGGATTTGCCGGATATGGCGGGGCATCCATCGCGATGAATAAGAGCGGTGGTAACACGAGCTCGGGATTGACAGCCTCGCAAATGTCGACACTTGACCTTGCAAGAGCCACGGGCAGCGATCTTACGATAAATGAAATAATCGCGCTCAATGCAGATGCGGTAGTTGAAATTCGGACTGAAGCCGTAAGTACAGACCCTTGGATGCGCCAATATGTAAAGCAGGGCGCGGGGTCGGGGGTGATAGTTGACAGCGACGGCTATATAGCAACCAACAGCCACGTCATAAACGGTGCCAAGAAAATATCCGTTGTTCTTAAAAGCGGTAAGGAATACACAGCCAAATTAATTGGGCAAGATAAGGATACCGATTTAGCGGTTATAAAAATAGATGCAGGAAATTTGAAGGCGGCAGTATATGGAAGCAGTAAAAAACTTCAAGTCGGAGACTTGGCTGTAGCGATAGGAAATCCTCTCGGGCGCCTTGGTGGGACCGCAACCGCAGGAATAATAAGTGCGCTTGACAGGGAGTTAAATATAGAAGGAAGCGAGATGACGCTGCTCCAAACCGATGCAGCTATCAATCCTGGAAATTCGGGTGGAGGGCTCTTTAACCAAAACGGAGAACTTATAGGAATAGTAGTTGCGAAGTCCACAGGCTCCGACGTGGAGGGCCTTGGATTTGCGATTCCGACAAATACAGCCATGCCTGTTATCGAGCAGATCATCGATAACGGCTATGTCAAGGGCAGACCCTCCGCAGGTATAACCTTTGTGGATTTGACATCCGTAAGAAATGCCTTGATATACGGGGTGCCAAGCACAGGGATTTATGTGCAAACAATAGATTCCGACAACGCCAAAGCTGCGGGGTTCAAAGAAGGGGATATGATATATTCAGTGGAGGATAAAAAAATAGAATCCGCCTCAGATGTTTCTGAAGCCTTTTCCAAATATAAGGTAGGCGATAAAGTAAAGGTCAAAATCGTTAGAAACAACAGTGTACAAACATTAACTCTGACTATAAGTGAGAGGATGAGTTAATTCGTTTGAATAAATTACAAAATTTCTCCAAATAAAAGAACGGGCATGTTAGCATAAATTAGCATGTCCGATCTTTTTGTTAATCGTCGAATCCATCGACAAAGCCGGTGTAATACCGCTATATGGGCACTTTACCAAAAAATAATAGCTGCCCTTCAAATAGGGCAATTTACCGTATTTTTTGCTTTGTTGAAGAGATTTAACATTTTTTGTTGTTTTATATATGAACATATTATGATAAAATAATATGTTAGTAATAGTGAGAGGTAGGAAACCGGAGAGGGGAAAAAAATGAGCGATTGGAAAAAAGAATTAAATAAATGGATTGCGTATCCCGATTTGGATGTATTACTTAAGGAAGAACTCGAAAGACTTTTGCTAGATCCGGCTGCAAATGCCGACGACCTTGAAGAAAGCTTTTTCAAGGACTTAGAATTTGGCACCGGAGGCCTTCGCGGCGTTCTGGGAGCGGGCAGCAACAGACTGAACATATATACGATAAGAAAAGCAACTCAGGGAGTTGCCGATTACATAAAAAAAGAGCTCAAAGCAAACAATCCGGCCGTGGCAGTAGGATACGACAGCAGGGTAAATTCTCGCTTATTTGCAGAGGAGGCATCATGCGTGCTCGTTGCAAACGGTATCAGAACATATATGTACGATACACTATACCCGGCCCCGGGCTTGGTATATGCACTCAGGCATTACGGCTGTGAGATGGGTATAATGATAACGGCAAGCCACAATCCTGCGAAATATAACGGTTACAAGGTATATGGGGCGGGAGGATACCAGGCTACGGACGAAGCATCCAAAAAAATACTTGAAAAAATGCAGCAGGTAGATATATTTGAGGGGGCATTGCGCGTATCTTTTGATGAAGCTCAAAAATCCCCATTATTTTCATTTATAGGAGACGAAATAAAGCAACTCTATATAGACCGGGTGATGCAAGAGGCAATATTTTGGACCGAGTCAGATAAAGAAATTGCCGAAGCAATGGGCAATCTCAAGGTTACATATACTCCGCTTAACGGCACAGGAGCACAGCCCGTCAAGGAAGTAATGAAGAGGCTTGCAATTGGTGAGATAAACGTAGTCAAAGAGCAAGAGGAACCGGACGGAGCATTTCCGACATGCCCTTATCCAAATCCCGAAAATAAGGACGCCTTGTTGCTTGCAATAAAGCTCTTCGAAGAGACGGGAGCAGATATATTGGTGGGTACAGACCCCGATTGCGACAGGATGGGAATTGCAGTGCGTACAAAGTCCGGTGAATGTCGCTTGCTTACGGGCAACGAGACAGGGCTTCTGATGTTTGATTACATAATCAGAAATCGCATAAAGAACAATAAGATGCCAAACGACCCCATCGCCGTCAGAACCATCGTAAGCAGCAGACTTATAGATAAAATTGCGGCTGCAAACAACATTGATTTGAAAATCACGCTTACAGGCTTCAAATATATAGGTGAAGCTATAGAGCAGCTCGAAAGAATGGGCAAAGAAAGCAGCTACATTTTCGGATACGAAGAAAGCTACGGCTATCTGACGGGAACCTATGTGAGAGATAAAGACGGAGTAAATGCTTCCCTGCTTGTCTTCTGTCTTGCTGCAGAGGCGAAAGCAAAGGGAACGACCCTTGACTGCGAGCTCGAAAGGATTTACCAAAAGTACGGATACAGCAGGAATGATCTGATGAATTTCACATTCGAAGGTATCAGTGGAATGAGGGAGATGGACGCAATAATGGAATTCTTCAGAACCTCAAGACCTGCGGAAATTGCCGGTAAGAAGGTCAATCGCATTATCGACTATAAAAATGATGACACCGGCCTGCCAAAATCAAACGTTATAGAATATATACTGGAAGGCGAATGCGGATTTTTGGTGCGCCCGTCGGGAACTGAACCAAAGCTAAAGATTTACATACACACGGGGAGCAGCACGAAGCAAGAGACCGATGCAACAGCGGAGATCTTGAAAAAAGCATTGAATATACAGGAGAAAAAATAAAATGAATTCACTCATTGCAATAGATAAAAGCGGCTCTTTCCGCGTCTATTTAGCGGTTACAACGCAAATGGCACAGGAGTCTGCGGATATACACGGTACAACGCCACTGGCAACCGCGGGGCTCGGGCGCACGCTTACAGGTGCGGGGCTCATGGGGCTTATGCTCAAGGGCAAAAGAGATAAATTGACATTAATATTTAAGGGAGAAGGTCCGGCAAAGCAGATACTAGCGACCGCCAACGCTGCGGGAGAAGTAAAGGGATATATTGCAAATCCCGCTGTGGAGCTTCCGAATAAAGCAGACGGAAAGCTTGACGTAGGTGGCTCTTTGGGCATAGGCAAGCTCACTGTCGTCAAAGACCTTGGCTTGAAGGAGCCTTATGTGGGAAATATAGAGCTGGTAAGCGGAGAAATAGCAGATGACCTTGCAGCATATCTATATATATCGGAGCAACAAAATTCATCGGTAGCCCTAGGAGTTAAGATTGGCAGAGACAGATCGGTGCGTTCTTCGGGGGGAATGATAATTCAGATGCTTCCCGATGCGGAGGAAGGAGCGATAGAGGCGCTTGAGAGCCTTTTGAGTGAACTCCCACCGATGACCTCCATCATAGAAGAAGTCCTGCTGCGTTCTTTGGGCATGAGTGAGGAGGCCTTTGTGGAGGAGGTAATGAAAACGACCTTTTGCGGGCTTCCCGAACAATACGCTGTAACAAAGTTGGAAGAGAGAAACATCAAGTGGAAGTGTGACTGCTCGACAGAAAGAGTAGAAGGCGCTTTGATAGCGATAGGAAGACACGACCTGGAGGAAATAATTGAAGAGGATGGTGAAGCGGAATTAACCTGCCAATTCTGCTTGGCAGAGTATCATTTTTGCAAGGATGAGCTTTGCAAACTTTTGGAGCAGGCAAAATAATCGGAGGTAACGATTATGATAAGGCTTGGAATAATTTTCGGAGGAAGATCTGGTGAGCACGAGGTATCGCTTATGTCTTCAACCTCGGCAATAAAAGCGATAGACAAGAGCAAATTTGATATAGTGATGATTGGGATTACAAAGGATGGCAGATGGAAGCTGTTTGAAGGTGAACCAGATGATGTGGAGAACGGCAAGTGGGAAAGCCTGTCGGAGGAAATCAAAATAAGCGATCTTAAGGGTTTGATAGATTTTGCGTTTCCAATCCTTCACGGAACGTACGGGGAAGACGGTACGATACAAGGCTTGTTCGAAATGCTAGACATTCCTTATTCCGGCTGTGGCGTATTGGCGTCAGCTTGTGCAATGGATAAAATAGTCGCTAAGAACCTGTTTGATAAGGCGGGGATTTTGGGTAGCGATTACATATCAACAACAGAGGAATCCTTTAAGAATGAGGATGTAGACCGTATTTGCGCGGCGCTGAGCTTCCCGGTATTTGTCAAGCCGGCCAATATGGGTTCTTCCATAGGTATAGTCAAGGTTGCAAGAAAAGAAGAACTTGAAGAAGCTATTTTGGAGGCATTTAAGTATGACAGCCGAGTGATTATAGAAAAGGGTATCAATGCAAGAGAGCTGGAAGTCGGAGTCATCGGCAATCACAAGCTCATTCTGTCAGAGGTAGGAGAAATAGTTCCTTCCGCCGAGTATTATGACTATACGGCGAAATATTTTGACGGAGGCAAATCTCGAATGATAGTGCCCGCACAAATTAAGCCCGAAACAAGAGAAAAAGCCCTGGAATTAGCAGCAGCATCGTATCGCGCATTGGACTGCGCGGGCTTTGCCAGATGCGACTTCCTGCTGGATAAGGAAACTGAGGATGTGTATATCAACGAAATTAATACGATTCCGGGACTTACAAAGTTCAGCATGTTTCCAATACTTTTCCAAGAGGCAGGAGTGCCTTACGGAACACTTATTGAAAGGATTGTGGAATTCGGATATGAAAGATATTATTCTAAGAATAACAGGAAAGCAAATTGATGACCTTTTCGAGGAAGATCAGGTTCAGTTTGTTACGGAAGGAAAGCTTTACAAACGAAATGGGGCTATCTTCCTTATTTACGAGGAGAGCGAGGTTTCCGGTGAGCCGGGATACAAAACCAGCCTGAAATTGAAGGATGATACGCTCATTATGAGGCGTTTTACACGAGGCACTAAACCGGATGAGGGAATAGAATTTAAAAAAGGACAGAAGTATATGGGGTATTACGAAACCCCGTATGGTGCTGTCGATCTTGAAGTGCTTACAAATAGCGTAAAGAGCAACATAAAGGATGACGGAAAGGGTACCATAGATATAGACTATCACATAAGTCTCGGAGGAGTTACAGACAACCGAAACATTTTGAACATAGAAATATCATAAAGGGGGAAGACGATGAATCAGAAATACGTAAAGGCGGTCGCTATTACTATAATAATAACAATGGTAGTTACGTCCTTCAGCTTTGTAGCATTTGGTGCAGAAAAGCCCACAAGCGATCAAAATTATCTGGAGGAAAGAATGGATTCGCTAGAGGAGTACATAGACTTCATAAAAGGCAAATATGTGGATGATGTGACCTACGAGGATCTGACAAATGCGGCTTTCCAGGGAGTAAGTGATGCTCTTGATCCCTATAGCGTCTACTATCCCACTGAAGAAGAGGCAGCAGCCTTCGTTACTGTCGTGGATGGCAGGTATACGGGGGTAGGCATCGAATTTAAGGTCGTGCCAAAGGGTGCTGTCATAATGAGTGTAAGGGGCGGAGGCCCTGCCGCAATTGCGGGGCTTCACGTGGATGATATTATAACTCATGTGGACGGTAAATCAATAGCAGGCTTTGCAAGCGCAAACATTCAGAAGCTGCTTATGGGTGAAGCCGATACTTCTGTGAGCGTTATCGCAGAAAGAGATGGCAAGACTGTCGGCATTACAATGATAAGAAAAAATATCACGATTGAAGCCGTAGAGTACACGATGCTCGATGACAAAATCGCATATGTAAAAATAACGGAATTTGACAGTGATGTAAATAAAGAATTTGCAAATGCGAAAAGCAAGCTTTTAAAGGATGGAGCCAAGGCAGTCATACTTGACCTAAGAGA
Source organism: Eubacteriales bacterium (assembly GCA_028704515.1). GTDB lineage: Bacteria > Bacillota > Clostridia > Peptostreptococcales > Anaerovoracaceae > UBA1440. The sequence goes on along the minus strand of JAQWFH010000020.1, from coordinate 19,388 downwards.
CAATCCCGGGGGGTATTTGAACCCTGCTATAGAAATAGCCGATCAAATACTGGCAAGCGGCGAAATCAGTCACTTTGAGAAGAAAGGCAGCATTTACACAACACATAGTGCGGACGACAAAGAAAGTCTACCCTTGGAAATGGTTGTTCTTGTAAACGGCAACACAGCGAGCGCATCAGAGGTATTGGCGGCCGCGCTCAAGGACAATAAAGCGGCAACGCTCGTAGGAACTACGACATATGGCAAGGGAAAAGCGCAGAGCCTGTATAGTCTCACTGATGGCTCGGCCTTTAAAATGTCAGTATTCAATTTTCTGACCCCGAACAAGAATGTGATTAATAAGGTGGGCATTACTCCGGATTACGTAGTTTCGAGTGCCGCCGGCGAAGGAATGAGCCAGAAGTATGACCTATTTGCACCTATGGCTGAAAGGGTCAAGCCGGGGCTCGGAAGTGTAGGACTTAATGTTTACGGCATACAGCAAAGGCTTGAAATGTTGGGATACAATGTAGGCATTACAGGCACGCTCGATGCAGGGACGTACGAAGCCCTCAAAAAATTCCAAAGCAGCAACAGCCTTTATCCGTATGGCATTGCTGATTACACTACTATGGCAACACTTGATGATGCGGCGTACGTATATTCGCGCGGTATAGCAGGTGAAGATATACAGGTAAAAAAAGCGTTAGAACTCATAAATAACAAATAGACAAGAGGTAAATTTCAATGAAAAGGATAGGATTTGACGCAGACAAGTATATTGAGGAGCAATCAAAATACATACTTGAGAGAATTAACGAGGGCGACGGCAAAAGATTGTATTTGGAGCTGGGCGGAAAGCTCGTGCAGGACAAGCATGCAATGCGGGTATTGCCGGGATTTGATGAAAATGCCAAAATTAAGCTACTTCAGAAGCTTAATGATAAGACAGAAATAATTATCTGTATATATTCAGGAGCGATTACTACAAACAAGACGAGGCAGGATTTTGGTATAACCTACGACCTTGAGGTTCTGCGTCTGATAGATATGTTCAGAAAATATAATCTTGAAATCAATTCTGTAATAGTGACGAGATATCAGGACCAGCCATCGGTAAATATGTTTATAAACAGGCTTGAAAGAAGAGGCATCCGGGTATATAAGCATTATTTCACAAAGGGATATCCCACAGATGTGGAAACTATTGTAAGTGAAGAGGGCTACGGCGCAAACCCCTTCATTGAGGTGACAAGACCACTCGTCGCTGTAACAGGGCCGGGAGGAGGCTCAGGCAAACTTGCCACATGCCTTTCTCAGCTGTATCACGAAAACGCGAGGGGAATCAAGGTGCGTTACGCAAAATTCGAGACTTTCCCTATTTGGAATCTGCCGCTTAAACACCCGGTAAACATCGCATATGAGGCGGCGACTGTCGATTTGGAAGATGTAAATATGATAGACTGGTTCCACTTGGAGGCTTACGGGCAGACGGCTATAAATTATAACCGCGATTTGGAAGTATTCCCCGTAGTAAAGCGTATCATAGAAAAAATCACAAAACATGAAGCAGAGTACAAATCACCTACGGATATGGGTGTGAACAGGGCAGCCTTTGGGATTATCGATGATGAAATTTGCAGGGATGCGTCTAAGCAGGAAATCATACGCAGATATATTATCGCCAAGGTCAATTATAAAAAGGGAAGAATTGACGAGGCTGCACTCGAAAGAGCAAAGCTGCTCATGGACGATCTTAATCTGAAGGAAGAAGACCGTATCGTTGTTTCTCCGGCGCGTGAATACGCTGAGTATAAGAGAAGCCTGGATGACAAACGCTATGAGAATGTTGTCGTCATGGCTATAGAACTGCCTGACGGAAGTATTATTACAGGCAGAAGCTCTCGAAGGATGGTGGCTGCATCTTCTATGATTCTCAACGCAATCAAGAGACTTTCAAGGATTAATGATGAAATACATCTCATTTCCCCGAATGTTTTGGGGAGTATTCAAAAGCTCAAGACAGAGGTTCTAATGCAGGAAAGGACAAGCTTGACGGCGGAAGAGATACTTTCAGCACTTACAATTTCGGCGGCCACAAATCCGGCAGCTGAACTGGCAGCTAAGAGAATACCGGAACTCAGGGGTTGCAAGGCGCACTGCACAGCAATACTCTCCGACAGAGATGAGCAGACATTACAATCTCTGGGCATAGACGTTACCAGCGATCCGGAATATGTCACGACAAACCTCTATTTTGCATAAATAATAGTTTTATAAAAGGACAGGGAGACCTGTCCTTTTTTGGTTTTTTGATATTGACACGAAGTAATAAGCGGGTTATAATGGTAAATAATTACAGTAAAAATATGTAAATGACGTGCTCGGCATCCGCTGTCCCGGTGCATAAAGTAGGAAGAAAATTAAAAAATGAAGGGTAGAAAAAAACAAAAAGGAAAGGGAAAGGGAAAAAAGAATGAGAAAATGGATCATAGCCACTTTGACAATAGCGCTTACAGCAGCCACAGCGGCTACAGCATTTGCGGGCGTAGGCGAGACCGGCCAATCAAAGCCATTCATAGATGTTCTAAAGACAAATTGGGCACACAGTTCAATTGAGACAATTACAGATAAAGGAATTATAAAAGGATATCCCGATGGTACATTCAAGCCCGATGCCAAATTAACCTACGGAGAATTCATCAAAATGGCAACGATCATACACGCCGGAGAAGACGTTGGAAATGCGGCGAGCAAAGATAATTCGGGAAATGCCTTAAATTGGGCAGCTAATTATTATAACAAAGCGCTGAATCTTAAATATTTTAGGATAAGTCAAATAACAAGTTCGCAGCTCAATCATGACATTACCCGCCGTGATATGGCACTCATAATCAGTGCTATCTTGGGCGATGTAAAAATCAACAACTATGACGAGATTCAGTCGGGCATAACGGATGTAGACTTCAAAACAATATATGAGTACGATATAACAAAAGCATATGCACTCGGAATTATCACAGGATATCCTGATGGTACATTTAAGCCTGAGAATACTCTAACAAGAGCCGAAAGTGCAGTTGTAATTGAAAGACTAATTGATGAGAGCAAAAGACAGCCAACGGAAGGAAATGAAGAAGAAATACAAGCCAAAACATATAATACAAGCGATCTTCTTGATATGAGTAAATTAACGCCTGATCGGGTTGTATCTGATGTAGCAAAATTCACAGAGGAATACAAATTTTACACAGACGCATCGGAATTGAATGTAAAGATGCACTACCAATTTGATGGTGAAATCGGGGCTTTCAATCATGAGCTTAGAGGGCTTATATATCTTGTCAAAGACGGTGTGATTATAGACCATTGTCAAACATTGCCAAGATATGATGAAGATGGCAATTATCTATATTTTCAGGGATCAATTTTCCACTCTGACATTACAAAGGCAGACTATATTATAAGCGTACCAACAGCAAGTGCTTCAAAAGATAAACTTGTGCAAGTAGTAGTAAATCCATTCAAAAGATAGTATTTAAGAAAAGATATAAAGCATGCAAAGTGCACAAGAGCAACAATTAAACCCATAAGGAGGTCTTATACTTAATGATTACAAAAAAAAGAACAACAAGAAACAGCATTTCGATAATGTTTATTTTAAGCCTTATTATAATAGGGCTTTTTTCATCTCCGCAATACTCCTATGCAGCAAAAGCTGTATTGTCGGATAAAGTATACTATCATCTTGATCTCGGCGTTCAACTCGCATATAACGATGGCAGCGATTGGGGTAAGCGAGTGTACGGAAGAGACAGCTTATCAGGAAGCTACACGCTGTCATTTGGTCAGGACATCGAGGTGCAAAATCTATACCCTCTTGCCGGGAGTGGGTACAATATTGATGCCGGTACACACAATATCCCTAGAAGTTTAGGAAGCGGGGCTGCGGCATACGAAGAATATTACAAAGAATACGCTACAAATAGTATGGGTATCACAGGATTTAGCGGCAGCGGCAATAAAGTGAATTTTTCATACAACGCTTCTTTGTCTACAGCCGTTCCACTTGAGGTTGTGTCACACGGAACACTCGGATATGACAACGACATATATAAGCTTTTTGGCGGCAAGAACAACATCGTAGACCCAAGGGTTAAGGACGCAATCGAAAAAGCATTGGAAGCGGGCAGAAACGGAACAGCAGCAGGGAATAAGCTATACCTTGTTTTTATGCCAACCGTTATAGAATATAAACAATATATAACTGTCGAGGATGGAGAATTGATAGCTGATCTCGATCTTCCTACATCCGCAAAGCAAGAAGAATCTTTTACTGTGGCAGATGCAAGTATTGTCGCTGACAGCCTTACAATCGCTTCTGCACATATTCGTTATCGAGTCGATAAAGGCGAATGGCAGGATTTGATTACATGGCCGGGTACCGGAAAGAGTGGGGAAAACACAGGCAAGAATATCAGCCAGAGCTTTCCCGATATATGCACCATAGATTATGAAATCACAGCCGAAACAACAAGCGGGCAATCAGCAACGAAAATAAAGACAATTAACATTGTAGATAAACGAGACTTGGAAGGGCAAGCGACGCTTCTTCTTCCGGAAACAACATACGAAGGCTATACGGTCGAGGCAAGAGACATATCAATGTTTGATGTGGACGGCGTTTTTTATTCTGCAACGCGAGCGTATGAAGAAAAGCTTGCAAGTAATAAATTTGTGCCTTCATCGGCCGCAAATGCGACAATGAAGAAAACTTCATCTACATCAGCTGACATTACATTCCCGAAAAGAGGCACATACCCGGTGCGCCTTGAGGTTTCATTAAAAGGCGGAGCTAAGCTGACAGATACAAAAGAAATAGAAGTATTAAAAACTCCCGACATAATAGCATCACTTGGCGGCACTCAAAAGCAAAACAGAAAACAGGTTTTGAATGCAAGAATACATACCCATCCGGAAAGACCGCTAACTATCCTTTATGCAGAGCTTCAGACAGAAAACGGCAGCCAAAAGGTGCGCCTGGAGCATCTTATAGGAAATGAGCAAAACAACGAAAAGCAAAATTCGGACGAAATAAAGACAAGGCCGATTGAACTCGTCTCGTCCTCTCCGTATTTTACAGAAATTAGTTTGCCGTTTCTGACAAAAAATCAAGAAGAGAAAGAATACAGTTACTACATATATGCAAGAGACAGCGAGGGGAATTATACCGAGGTTTCAAGCCAATTTACGGTAAAGTCGGATTTACCTCCCGAACCCATCATTACATTAGCTAATGAGCACATAAGGGAAGAAGGCAGCAATTTTGCAAATATAGAAGTGTCCGATACAGGAACAACTGACGGCGATGAACCGGAACGTCAATGGCTTGTGAGTGTAGACGCCGGCAACACATGGAAAAAAGCGCAAGATATGAACGGCTTTGAAGAGCTTTCCTTTGGAAAAATGAAAACCTTTGAGCACAAGAAGGAAGGTGTCGGCAAGGTTTTGTACAAGCTTTCTGTAAAAGATAGATGGACAGAGGAAACGCTTGAAGAATACATTTCGCCCGAAGATTATTTGTCAGCTGAGACATATGGCGAAACCGATGTTATAAACATTGCGCCGAAAGTTTCTCTATACCCACTTTCATCTAAAAAGGTGGAACTACTTATGATTGCGCGCACACCGCAAGAAGAAGCCGTATTTAAGGCTGCTGCAAATAATTCAGAGATACAGCTCATAGAGGAGGGCATCGATGCTGACATAACCGTAAGATCACTAAACCCGATAAAAACCGCATTAGCCGGAATAACCGAGCCAAAAAAGATTAATACCTTTACAACATCGACCTTTGGTTGGGAAGGGCAGGATACAATGCTGGAAAAGGATTGGTATATAGCTGATAGCCAACGATTTTATACGATAGAAGGGAGTTGGAATACAACAAAGACCCAAGCGCCCTATCTTGATTCGCCCGCGCAGCCTGCATACCTCACGGCTTATGATTTAAGGAGTGGCAGTCAGTTGTGGAGAAAACAGGTTAGAACTAGAGATTTAGATATATCCGGGTTTAGCACAGACTGTATATTAGCACAGGATGACATGGGGGAATTCCTGCTTTTGGCAAATAAAACAAGAACTCTAATATACGATAAACTTACGGGAGAGCTTCTGTGCAACCTCGGCATCGCTGTAGGGCATGACAATTATTTAAGAAATAAGAAAATCTACACCGTGAGAAGTGATGGAATATACAGCATAAATATAAGAAACGGTCAAATAAAGAAAATCTTTTCGGCCGAGATTTGTGTAAGCAATGGCTACTGCGACAAAACCGGATACAGCAGGATTTGCAACAAAAAAATATGCTTCGTCACGAAGAAAGGCTCGACTCTTAAAAAAGTTGCCTTAGACCCTGTAACAGAGCAGATTACTTCTCAGGAGCTTATACCTGATATGAGACTAATGGCACCTTGCTCTGTCATAGGATTTGACAGCGAGGGAAAGCTTGCGCTTGAACAAAACGGCCAATTTGCGGAGATGATATTTGTATTTGATGGAGACGGGAATTTTTTAAAAGGCATATATGAGGATAAAAACGAAAGAGGCAGGGATGCCGTCTGTTCTTTTGACGGAAGCGGCCGATTCGAATATATCGTTACCGCAAATAATGCCTATAGCAAAGGAAGCAAGACACGTTCATACTACATAACAGCTAGAGCATACCCGATTTCGGGAGCAAACCCCTTGGAATTCTACGACCGCCGACAGGTCAGCAAGTATGCTACATCAGGCAACGGTACGGATGCAAATAGAACAGTATACGCCATTACTCTTGGGAATAAGGTTGTTCTGTGCTCGGGTGACAGAGCCACAAGCATAAGTGATGGCAGCGAGTACAGCAATTATAATTGGAGCATCGCTACGCAAATTGTGTTTGATTTTGGACGCAATACGACAAGCAGAGGCCAAGGAGGAGGCCCTTATGACGACTTACAAATAGGCGGGAGAATCTCGGAATATGGAAAAAGAAGCGATGATTACTGCTTAAGTGCATACTCATGGGGACACGCCGGATATCGCTACGATACGCCGGTAAACGGCCAGGGAGCAAAAGTTTCTGTTCTTCCTGAAACCGTAGATTCTATGATTGGCAGGACGATATTTGCAAATATGACATCGAAAGATGAGAGAAGTAACGAAAAGAAAGCAGCTCTTTTTCTGACAAATGCAAGCGGTATGGGCGGCAGAAGCCTGACCGCCATTGAAAAAGCAGGAACCGCACTTCTTATCGGTGAATGGCACTCAGGTGACATCGAAGCAACAATATACGATTATTTTATAAATGCGACAAAGGATATAGAAAAAGAAGACCCTCCAATGGTATATAAAAAAGGTGAGGCCGTAAGCTATGGCATTACTTATTCGGACTACGAAAACGATCCATCTAAACGGCAATACTGGCGCTACATTCATACACCTTTCAATGACGGGCTTCATCCGGATGCGGGCAAAATATTATCCGAGCCCATAAGGAAATTTTATGTGGATGGCAAATATACGGCAGAGCATTGGCAGGAGGACAGTACGGGCAAGGTCAATTACGATAAGCTTTCTAATGTAGCGAAGGTTACGTTTTATATCGAAGGTCTTGGAAACGCCCCATGGATAGAATATATCAATACAATGCCCGCGAAGGTAAAAGCGAGGGCACCTTTTGACATAAGAGTTGCAGTCGATGATCTTGAAAAGGACGAGCTGCAGCTAGAGACAAGCCTTTATAAAAAAGGCAAGCTGATATGCGAAAATATGCTCACAGGCATCAATGCGGATTGGGCGGGAAATTATCCTTTGTTGACGGCACTAAAAGTTCAGGGGGCAGAGCAGGGAACATACGATGTAGTTTGCGTAGTCAGAGACTTAACCGGCGCAGGGATAGGGGAGTATAGGTTTCAAATAGAGATTGTCGCCGATATCAAAGGCGAAGTATCGCATACCGATAAATGGGAAGGAAAAAGGCAGACACATAACGGCAGATATCCACAAAACACGCGCCCTGCAAATTACTTTTGGGCGGGGGAGAGCTTCGTTCTAAACGCAATCGTTGAGGGAGGAGCGACAAAGGTAACGGCACGCATAAAGGGATTTGAACGATTCCGAACAACGCTTGTACGAAAGGGCACAGCCGGACTTGGAGCCGATAAGGAAGCATACGGAGGCGTGATTTGGGATAGAGAAATGGCAAGTCTGTGGAAGGATGCGAGGGGGCTTCCGCTCACATTTGAATTCATAGCGCAATATGAGGACGGTACAGAAGAAAGCCACAATGTTACGGTAATTTTGGACAATACCGGCGGTGATTTTAAGCTTCACCGAGTTAGATAATCGAGTAAGAAGTCAAAAAGGAGTCCAAAAGGAGTTCGAATTCTCAAATCAGCCGGTGATGTAACGAAGATGTAATAAATGTTTAATGCACATGGCGGCATAGTTTGATATAATTAAAGGAAAATGGAGGAACGCATATTATGAAAAAAATTATAAGCATGGCGCTTGTTGTGCTCCTCGTCATGGCTGGATCGGTATGCGCCTTTGCAGGCACAAGCCCTATCGGCTATAACGACTGGGACTCAAAACACACTTACCCTTTGGATACGGTAAATACAAAATATCATACAGCGGTGAAGATGCTGGTGGATAAGAAAGCCATCGAAGGATATGAAGACGGTCTGTTCCACCCTGAGAGAAGTATCAGCAGAGCAGAAATGGCCAAAATCCTTCTGATTATAACGAACAACACAGGCAATATGGCGTTGTACGAAAAAAATAACACCTTCAGTGACCTTGGCGGACATTCATGGGCGAAGGGGTACATCAATACTGCGGCTGCTCTCGGCATCATCAACGGCGTCGGAAATGGAAAATTCAACCCGGGCGGAGAGGTGACATATGCAGAGGCTATGGCAATGATTGTAAGACTTTTAGATCAAGTCAAGGACAGCGATTTGCCGGGAACTTGGCCAAATAACTACATCAATTACGTTAAAACGGGTAACAGAACAGGCACCGTTCAGGTTTCTGACTGGAATGCCTTTGCACAAAGAGGTGATATCGCTCTTATCCTGGACAGGAATATATAGGGAAAAATTGGGATAGCCTTACGGCTTTCTCGCCAAGAAAATGAAAGGGGATTTGATTAAAGATGAAAAAACAAATTGCTAAAATTCTTTCAATCGCATTAATAATGACATTATCGGTAACGAGCTTTGCTTTCGCCGCCGTAACATTGCCGAGCGATGTAGAAAAGAGTAATGACAAAGGCCTGCAGCAGGCTGTGACCGGTCTAATTGAGGCCGGAGCTATAACGGGGGATACAGATGGGCTTTTCCACCCTGAGCAGACATTAACAAGAGCCCAGGTGTGCAAAATGATAGTGACTCTGGCAGAGCCTATTGCCTTGAACGGTACACCGACGCAACCTCTTAAGGAAAGCTTCAGTGACATGGCGGGTTCTTCCTGGGCGGCGCCTTATATAAGCTATGCGGCAGATAATGGAATTGCGCTTGGCTACGGTGACGGCAAATTCAAGCCTACAGGCAATGTGACGGTTGCGGAGCTCGTAACGTTTGCAGTAAGAGCATGCGGATATAGCGATGCGGATCTCGGGGGCACATGGCCACAGAATTATCTTAAAAAAGCAGAGGAAATGAAGCTCTTCTCAGAGCCTGCAGATATGGCTTTTGTAACTGAGACAAAGACACCTGCCCAAATGCCTGAGCAAATGCAGAAGCAGCAGGCGACAAAGGCGAATGCAGCCATGATTATATACAACGCAATGGATAAGATTAAAAAGGACGTTGCCGAAGACCAGCCGCAGGGGACGGATAAAGATAGATTAAAAGACATTCCGGACACGGCATCTATGGTATACGCAAACGCATCGTTTAGTTCCGATATGACAAAATACGCAGGCAAAGATATATCTAAGGATGCAATAGTCTACACATACGCATTTAAAAAGGATTACGCCGGAGATATGAAATTTTCTCAAAAGGCTTCCGACTATCGTATAACGACGATTGATAAATATAAGCTTGCAAAGACACAGGCGTGGTACAATCTCGAAAACGGCAAGATTACAGAGATAGTAGTGCCAAATGATGCGGGATTCACAGGATATATATACTGTGTAATAAATGCCACCTCAGCAAGAGCTGTAAATGCAGCGGGTGAAAGTGTAGATGTAATAGACACATTTACAGCGATGAAGAATATAAAGTGGCTCGGACAAAAAGGCTTGGATAAGAGCGCGATAACGGCAGTAGGTGAAGGAAACGTCTATGAGCTCAAAGCAAAGGACGGCGTTATAATAAATATAGCTAAGACCGATGCAAAGCTGGGCAAACAATTTGCGGAGCTTTCCGGAACTTCATGGGCTACGGTTCTTGAAAAAGACGGAGACACGATCAAGATTAAAAAGAGCGATTTGTCAGAGGCTTGGGTAATCTTGAAATCAAACACAGCCATATACAATCTTGACGGCAGCAACAAATATGAGACGGGAAGATTATCACAGATAAGAAAAGACACACAGGTTCGCCTCTATGATATAAGCGATGATAAAGAGACTTCCGCAGACATCATAGTAGTAAAATAAGAGTTCTGCTATTAAAACAACAATATAAATACAACAAAAATCCGGGTAGCATTTGCCACCCGGATTTTCTATGTTAGTTTTGATAGAGTTGTTAATCAATATTTGCGGTTTAAGTAAATTGTGTGTTAGACTTTTCAGCCTGTGTGTTCTTGATTCATAACACTGTTTGTTTTCCCGTATCCGAAGTATATAGCTAAACCGATTATAGTCCAAATGCCGAAGAAGAGCCAAGTGAGCGGCGCCAGCTGTGAGATAAGGAAAGCACAAGCGAGTGCGGATATGAACGGTAGCCATGATCCACCCGGCATTCTGAAAGGTCTATCCATATCAGGATGAGATCTTCTCATAACCACTACAGTGAGTGATACGAATACGAATGCCATCAATGTACCCATGTTTACGAGCTCTGCGATAATGCCGAGCGGGAAGAAACCTGTAAGTATAGAAGCTACTAACCATACTAAGTTTATAGCTAAATCAGGAACGCCCGATTTCTCGTTAACGTGGGAGAATCTCTTAGGAAGAAGGCCGTCTCTTGCAAGAGCGAAGCAAAGTCTTGATGCGGAGAATGTACAAGTAAGTACACCTGCGATGAGACCGATGATCGCGGATACAGAGATAAGAGCCGAACCCCAGTTGATACCAATCTGAGCAAGAGCGAACGCTACAGGAGCAGCTTGACCGTGATATACGTCATAAGGCTGAACGCCGACGAGAACTGCGGTTACTACTATGTAGAGTATCGTTACGATAGCTAAACAACCGATGATACCTCTTGGGAGGTCTTTTTCAGGGTTCTTAACTTCTTCTGCAGAGTTAGCGATGATGTCAAAGCCAACATAGGCAAAGAATACGATCGCAGCGCCTGAGAATACTCCGCTCATGCCGTAAGGCAGGAATGGATTGTAGTTTGCAGCATCAATATGAGTTATACCGAGTACGATGAAAAGTAATACTGCAGAAACCTTTATGATTACGAGTATGTTGTTAACTTTTGCGGACTCTTTAGTTCCTCTCTTAAGTAGCCATACAACTGCGGCAACTACGATGAGGGAAGGTAAGTTGATGATACCGCCACTGAGTGGGTCGGTTGTAATTGATTGTGGAAGATGAACTCCCATAACCTGGAGCAAGTTAACTACGTATGCACCCCAACCTGTTGAGATGGCAGCAGCAGCAACTGTAAGCTCGAGTATGAGGCACCATGCTACGATCCATGCCCAGATTTCGCCAAGGCCTATATAAGTAAAAGTAAAGGCGGAACCTGCTGTTGGAATAGCAGCCGCGAGTTCTGCATAGCAGAGAGCGGCCAAGCCACAAACTATACCGGCGAAAGCGAATGAAAGCATAAGTGCGGGTCCTGCATAGTCAGCAGCAGCAGTACCGGTAATTACGAATATACCTGTACCTACGATAACTCCAATACCGAGCATCATGAGCTCAAATGTACCGAGTACTCTCTTTAGTTGAGAAGCATCCTTCTGGCGCATCATTTCTTCTAAAGATAGTTTTCTTGTTATACCATTGTTTGCCATTGCATTATTTCTCCTTTCGAAATTTTATAATGCGGAACAATCTTAGACTGTTCTGTTTTAAAATCGTCAGTTAAAATGAATGCAAATATTGATTTGTGTAATCACTCCTTTTTTTCAAATCTAACATATACCCTATGTATATGAGTTTATGATTTAATATATTAATTGTCAACTGAAAAATAGAATTTTCTTAATATTTCGACTAAATGACGAGTGATGAAATCATGGGAAACAAAATTGTAACATTTTCACCCAAAAAATGTAAAAAAGGGCGTTTCGAAAAACGCCCTTCGTAATTAACTTAACCAATTTACTAATTAAACAATATTTGCGATTTGAATAAATTGCATTCCTGTTCTTATTTTCCTGCAGCGGCAGTTTCTTCTTTGCCTGCCAAGCTGTTCTTTACTCCATAACCGAAGTATATGAAGAGACCGATTACAGTCCACAAAGCGAATACGAGCCAAGTGAGAGGCTGAAGCTGAGTGATAAGGAAAGCACAAGCAACTGCGGAAACTAATGGAAGCCATGATCCACCCGGCATTCTGAAAGGTCTTTCCATATCCGGATGAGTCTTTCTCATAACCATTACGGAAAGAGATACGAATACGAATGCCATCAATGTACCGATGTTTACGAGCTCAGCGATAATTCCTATTGGGAAGAAGCCTGTCAGGATGGATACGAATATCCATACGAGGTTTGTTGCCAAATCAGGAACTCCGGATTTCTCGTTAACATTTGAGAATCTACGAGGAAGAAGTCCGTCTCTTGCAAGAGCGAAGCAAAGTCTTGTTGCGGAGTACATTGTAGTAAGTACACCTGCGATAAGTCCGATGATAGCTGATACAGAGATAAGAGCAGAACCCCAGTTGATACCAATCTGAGCAAGCGCGAATGCTACAGGAGCAGCTTGTCCACGGTATACATCATAAGGCTGAACACCAACGAGTACAGCGGTTACTATGATGTAAAGTAATGTTACTATTACTAAGCAGCCGATGATACCTCTTGGAAGGTCTCTTGCAGGATTCTTAACTTCTTCTGCAGAGTTAGCGATGATGTCAAAGCCTACATAGCAGAAGAATACGATAGCAGATCCTGCGAATATTCCGCCAACGCCGTAAGGCATGAACGGATTGTAGTTAGCTGCATCAATGTGAGTTACTCCCAATATGATGAAGAGTATTACTGCAGAAACCTTTATGATTACGAGGATGTTGTTAACTCTTGCGGATTCCTTAGTTCCTCTCTTAAGAAGCCAGATAACAGCTGCAATAAGAATAACGGAAGGAAGGTTGATGATACCACCGCTCAATGGGTCTGTTATGATTGCCTTAGGCAAGTTAATACCTGCGATTGAGAGTAAGTTAACTGCATATGCACCCCATCCTGTTGCGATAGCTGCCGCAGCAACTGTAAGCTCCAGAACGAGACACCAAGCAACTATCCACGCCCAGATTTCTCCGAGACCAACATAAGTAAATGTGAAAGCGGAACCTGCTGTTGGGATTGCTGCTGCGAGTTCAGCGTAGCAAAGAGCTGCTAAAAGACAAACTGTGCCGGAAAAAGCGAATGAAAGCATAAGTGCGGGGCCTGCATAGTCTGCGGCAGCTGTACCGGTGATTACAAATATACCAGTACCTACGATAACTCCAACGCCGAGCATCATGAGCTCGAATGTGCCAAGTACTCTCTTAAGTTGTGAGTTTTCTTGCTGTTTAAAAATTTCTTCTACGGAAATTTTTCTTGTTAAATTAGCCATTACATTATTTCTCCTTTCGAAATTGACATTTAAGCCAATCGAAATTTAATAAAAAATTATAAAGAATAATGCAAATACTGTTTATCACTCCTTTGTTTAAGTTAATTTACTGACTTCATTTTACAGTTGAACCGCAAATTTGTCAATGGAAAAATACAAAAAATAGACCGAATTGTCTGAACTTTTTGTGAATTTATCACAAAAACCAACATTGCCATATTTTATTGTGGACAAAATACAAAAACGGAATAAATCGACTATTTCGATAAATCAACCTTGTTATTCGAATGTACTTTATTTGCTTATACGCTCTCGACGCCCGGCCCTGCAAAAGCATATTTCGAAGCAGAACAACAAAAAGCTTATACAAAAATAAACTTCTATTATATATATCTTCCTTATAATATATATACGGGACATATCAGCCCTTACTCCAAACGGTAACACTCATGTAATATCCTTGTAATGGACTTTTTGCTTTGCTTTTTCTATAATAAGGTCATAGGAACAACGAGGCTTCAGGCGCCCTAAGGGCTGCGATTCTGTTACAGTTATATTACATATCGCCCCAAAGAATTGACTGTCGTCGCGTTGCGAGGTTATAATCTAATGTGATAATGTCCGTGCAATATCCTTTTGTACGAACCTATCATAATGTCAAATTATCTTCGGAAGGGGAAGGTAATTTGCACCTAAAAAATTGAAGCCCCTTCAGAAGAAAAATATAGGAGGATATAAAAAATGAGAACAAGAAAAGGTTTTGCATTTGTGTTAGCATTGATCATGATACTGACACTTGTGCCTGCAAGTGCTTTTGCAGCGACAGATAATTCAGTTGCTAAAGTTCCTGCGGTTGCGGAAGATGCAAATATGCCGTGGGTTAATTTAACCACAGTTATTGATGATGCGGCCGGCCTTCCGGTAGGCAGCCAAGTTGTAAAATTCACTGTTGAGAATGGTGAGTGGGCAAGAACAGCAAGTGATTTAACTACAACTCCACTAGATATTGCCGGTCCAGTCGTAGGTACGGCACCTACCGGTGTCAATACTGAGCCTGTAATCTATGCAATACCCGCAGGAGCTGGCGCTGGTACTTTAGGAGCGGTTGGAGCTACGGCTACTAACTCCAAAGTTATTGCTATAGGTGATAACTGGATTGAAGTTGAACTGTATGTAGCCACAGCGTTTGCAAAAGGCTCATATATCTCTTTTAATTTGGGAATTAAGTCTGGTTCGGATGCAGGCGATGTAAAAGTTAAAGTAGAAAGCATCGACTCACAGTTTACAAGCGGAACATATACTGTTGGCGTGGTTGCCGGTGGTAAAACAGTTGCGACTGTACAGGATAAAGTAGTAAAAACTTCAAGAGCTGCTGCAGTAGCAACTGCTAATATTGAAATCAGAGAAACGGCAGTAAACACAGTTGATGGGACCCCTGCAACTTCAGATATCAAACTTACTCTGCCTAAAGGAGTTACTTGGGGAACAATGACAGCCACTGAATTTAGTGGTAACTTGGGCGCAGTTTCTGCAATCTCGGCTGCCGGCTCAAGAGATTTAACCTTTACTTTAACTCCTGCGGCTAATTCGAATTTAAGACAAGTATTGATTGTAAAACCGATTATTGACATCGGCAAAGATGCAAGGCTTGGTGAAATCAGCGTTCAAATCAGAGCTGACGGTGACATCGAAAATGCATCCGGTCTCGTTATAGCTGAATATGTCGAAGAAGGCGTAACAGTTACAACAGTTAAAGAAAAAGATATTCCTACAATTTACGCAGGTTACGAACAAGATGGAAGCAAAGACTATGAAGTTAAAGTAATCGTAGAAGAGACTACAGACGGTTCTTTGATTGCTGGAAAATTTATTGACTTTGAATTCCCTGAATGGGTACAGCTCACAGATGTCAATACTACTCCTGGTAGTGTTGACGTAAAAATAAATAGCGCACCTGCAGCTCCTACAGGTATTGTAGGATACAAAGGCGATGACACTTCAAGCTTTGAGTGGGCAGTAACCGGGCTTAATGTTGGAACAAAAGACAAGTTTGAATTTATTATCCCTGTAACAGTAGAAGCAGGACACTCTGGTGATCTTGAAGTTAAAGTAACAGGAGCAAAAGCAGGTCTTGACGATACTACTTTAGTAGTTGCAAAAGTAGTGAACCCAGTTACTGCAGAAGCTAAATTGACAGATTTAAAGACAGGCGTGCAGAAGCAGGCTGGCGGAGAAATTGTCATTAAAGAAACAGAAGCGGGTGCTATCAGAGACGAAGCTAGTAAAAATATAATTTCAGTAAGTATTGAAGATTTAGGACTTAATTTCAGTACAATGGGCTTTAAAGATGCAAAAGCAAAAGTAACCGCAGGCGATCTTGAAATAAAGAAAGTCGATGTTACTAATGCAGGTATCATAAATATTACAGTGGATAAATCCTCTATAAAGACTGCCGCTGAAATCACAATATCCGATATCGAAATTACTCTTGACAGAACTCTTCCTGAAGGAAAGTATGCAGTAAGAGTAGGCGGAACTGCTTTAGTTGATAACAATGGTACTGTTCCTTCAGGTACTAAGCCATCTGCTGCTGCGAATGGATACAATAACGGTGACTTCACAGCACATTCTGTAAAAGCAGATTATATAACAATCGTTACAGCTGCAGATCAGGCAGTAAACGCTAAGTTCGTCATCGGCAGCAAGGATTATGTTGTAAACAGCGTAACCAAGACTATGGATGCAGAAGCGTACATTGATACTGCTGGCAGAACAATGGTTCCAATCAGATTCGTTGCTGACGCTCTTGGCATCAACGAAAGCCAGATCATCTGGAACCAGGCTTCCGCAACTGCAACAATTGTTGGTAAGCAGGTAGTTTCAATCACTGTTGGCGATGCTAAGATTATCGCTGGCGGAACCGCAATCGCTATGGACACTGTTGCCGTAAATCTTAACGGAAGAATTTATGTTCCTGCAAGATACGTTTCCACAGCACTTGGTGCAAACGTTGATTGGGATGCTGCTACAAAGACAGTTTCAATTTATACTGTAAAATAGTAATGCAGCAATAACATGTTGTAATGAAAACGGGCTTCCTATCGGAGCCCGTTTTTTGAAAAATATATTAAGAAAGCAGCTTGTGCTCAATATACGCCAGATTGCAAAATTATGTATTTGGCATCAAAATAAAGGGGGAGAAAAAAGTGAAAAGAAATAGAAGCTTGGTAATAGGCATCATAATTGGTATGCTCGCAATGTCAGGCGGTCCGATGCTTGCATCTGCCGCTATTGCAAAGATAGAAGCATATACAAACAGTGATATGACCTTTACATTTGACGGAGAAAAGAAAGAGCTTCCAAGTGAATACGAAGTTCTTGTATATAAAGACAGATCCTATGTTCCCGTAAGATTTATTGCGGAAAATCTAGGTGCCACCGTTGATTGGAATGATGAGACTAAAATCATTGCACTCACTTCCGCAAAGCAAGAAATCCCACAGAAACCAGAGGATGTAGATAAGACAATATACAAAGCATTGCCTCTTTTCAAGGAGAACTCAGACTTAAAGGTTACAGCGGATATGTACGGTGAAGACAGCAAAGGTGACCGCATTTGGTTTACCGTAAAGAATAAGACGGATGCACCTATCCAGCTTAACCAGATGGCAACAAAGATTACAGCGGACGGCAAGGAATACAGCATGGATTCAAAGCGAGCAATAGACTTTGACAAAAGGTGGTACAACGACCTCAGGAAAGACAACGAAGTACAAGGCTTCATTCTGCTGCCGACAGCTATAAAAGATCCTGAAAAGATGCAAATTGAGCTTACCTTTATTACACAAGGAACAGACAAGAGTGAGACGGTAAGCTTTGATATCGCACTCTAACAAGGACAAAGAAAGCAGGGGAAAATGATAAAGAAATATATAAAAAGAGGGGTAATGACTGCACTGCTGGTTGCTTGTCTGTCGGTAGGCAGTTACGCCAGCTCTTTCGAGACTGCCCCGATTAAACTTCTGGTTAACGGGGAGCTTCAAAGCTACGGTACGGCACCTGAGAATATAAACGGAACGGTATTCGTTCCGATGCGGGATATTTGTGAAACTCTGGGGGCAGAGGTTGAATGGTCGGCCGAAAGAAAAGAAATCAAAGCGGAAGCAAATGGGGACTCCATGCTTATTAAAATAGGCTCTGTCAATGCCTTTGTCAATAACAGCATGAAAACGCTGCTGGCTGCACCATATATCCAAGATGGCACTACAATGGTGCCTGTGCGCTTTGTAAGCGAGGCTTTTGGCGCAAAGGTAAAATGGGACAGCTCAAGCAGAACTGTCAGCATAGAGGCAAATAAAGGCGCAAACGCTGGCACTGTTTCAGATAAAGCGCAAGGGAATGAAGATACATTTTTATCGTATGATGAAGCGATGAAAAAAGGCATTCAAAAAAGTTCGGCATACAACAGCGCTGTTCTTGGCGGTGTTAGGGCGAAGGAAGCAAACGATGACTTCCCTTATACGCAAGGTAGCTATAGTTTTGCAATGCTGCAAGCAAAGAAGGATTTAAATCTGCAAGAGAAATGGACTGAGATGCAGCTTCCTCTCATTGCCGATGCTACAGGCAACAATATAAAAAATATGATGGACTCTCTTACATTAAAACTGAAAGAACGTGACCTTTTGCAAGAGAACATCACATTCTTGGAATATAAATTGCGGCTTGAAAACTTGAAGTACAGTGCAGGGCTAATCAGCAAGGTGCAATTAGATAAAGCTGAAGCATCATTTTCTAAAGAAAAGATTGCACTTAATATCTTAAACCAAGAAATTATAGGAGAGCGGGCCAAACTGAACAATGCTCTGGGTTCCCCTTCTGAGCAAATCCTTGATTTTGAATACAGCACTTCTTATTCTCCTGTCGGGGCGGTTGACCTTGATAGGAAGGTTAAGGATAATTTGGGCTCAGATCCATATATCTGGCTTGCAAAGGAATCAGCAGCTTCTAAGGAATTCAAGCTCCTTACATATGAATACAACATTTTGGGCGGTCAGAGCTATCTGATGACACAGCTTGATCTAACAGAAGCCAAAAGGAGCCTTAAAGATATGGAAAATAGCTTAGAGACGACGATAAGAACAAGATACAATACGCTTCTTACCTTAGAGGAAAATATAGCAAATCTTGAGACTGATCTTACTGAAACGAAGCGCGCAGTAAATGCTCTATGGCTTCAATACGACCTTGGCATGATTACAAAAGCGGAGCTTCAAGAAATGCAGCTCAACATACCGAAAATAGAGCTGGGAATAGAGACGCTAAAGAAACAGCACGAGCAATACAAGGTTCTATTTGAAAGACCATACCTGATGCCGGAATATGCATCCCAAAGCTAGCTAAATCAAAAGCCCGAGAATATGACGGTGTAGCAAAACGAAAAGAAGAGCGGAAA
>JAQWFH010000019.1 GCA_028704515.1 Eubacteriales bacterium | reverse complement strand
CCAGCACTTACCGTTTCCGCAAAAGCAGGTAGTGCAAATAATATTACCAGCATTGCAAAAAACATTACTGAAAACAACTTCTTCATTTTCATTTTCCCCCTTTTCTATGCTTGATGGGTTTAAGACCCTGGGAATCAACGCAAGTCCCCGGCTCAGAATTGTCTGGACGCGTTCCAACATGCCCCTCGATATATTCAACGTCACCTGGCTTCATGCAGTCCCTAAATTGGATATAATAACCATGCGGGTGCGCCGGATTGTCGCTTTTTATCTTTATCACTTCTCTTTCTGACATGACTTCTCCTGATATGACGGCCATATTTCAGACCGTCATATTGTTAAAATTACGCACCGGCGAGAATAGCAATGTGCTCTTCTTTCACTGCCTTCACGCCCCAGGCAATCGCTACTTCATAGCGAACTTGACGGTACTGCTTGTACATAGCAACTTCAAAACTCAGTCCGGTTCTGGGGTCGGTAATAGTTGTACGATCTGCCGCCATGTCTCCCTCTTCGGGAAGAGCGGGCATACGAGTAGCAAGAATAATTGCCGAACGGTCAAAGGCCAGACAGCGGCTTCCAGAAGCCCGCACTGCAATAGCGCAGTTGTTGGCTGTGATCGCCTTTCTCAGGCCGGGAGCGTTGATTGTAAATGCCGAACCACTAACAGCGGAAATCAACGTCTTATTGACGTACTGTGTAGTTGTGTCGCCGGTATTGGCAATCGTAACAAGGTCGCCAGCAAGTATAGTGCCGGTTCCAGCAGCGGCCAATGTCATAGCTGTATCACCAACGGCATAATCAGTTGTATCGAGTGTCGCGCTGTCGGCGGTTCCAGCAGCCGGTGTCTTGATCTGTGCGGACTCGCGTACTTTTACGCCGTAAGGACTGATTAAAACGCCCTGATCCAACATGCTCTGGCCGGAGGCTGGAACGGTCGTAAGATTCGCCTGAGTTCTCAGAGCGGCCCCCGCTGCGGTGTCAATAACGCATTGCAGGTCAGAAGTAGGTGCGCCATTATCGACGAGAATCTTTCTTACATTTGCCACGTCAGCGAGGTTTGTCTTAAACAGGGTCGTATCATTCGGAACAACGGCACGGGAAGCGTTTACATAAAGTCCGCAAAGGTCGCTTTCAATCTCATTGACGAGTGTTCTCATTGCCTGTGCAAACTGCTGTGACCGGATAGTTCCCACACCTACGCCGCCGTTATTTATCTGTAGGCTTTCTTCACCCTGCCATCTTACCGGGACATAACGGGACTTGGTAATTGCCAATGAAATGTTACCGATTGCCTGTTCTCCGTCATCCGGGGGTACGGGAGCCGGGGCAACATCTCCAGCGGTTCCAGCCGGAGCCACCGGGCTATGGATAGTCTGACCGATTGCGGCACGTGCCACACGTGGGTCAATCATTACTGACGGAATCATGCCCGTTAATTCTCTGGACACCGTGTCCAATGCTAAATACAAATCAGGGATAAGATTTGTTAAGGTATTTCCTGTTGATGCGTCTTCGTAACCCATTTTTTAAACTCCTTTATGTGTTTGTGAGTGTCCCGCCGGACTTACTGAACTCAACCTTTTTTATCGGGTCAAGTGCTTCAAAAGCGGATCGCGTCATTGTTTTTATTTCACCTCCACCGGAAGAGCCGCCATTTGCACCGCCGCCCTGATTGTTGGGAGCGGCGACAAAGTGCTTGCCTTCATCCGATTTGGCCCATTCAGATATAAAATCATTCAGTTTCTTATCGCCGATCATGGCAATTCGTTCCGATCCTTCAGCCTTGAGTTGCACCTGAGATGCCAGCATTGCCTTCACTGCTTTAGAAAGTTCCGGCTTGACATTCGCCTTCAAAAGGGCATCGGTCAGACCATTGTCCACAAGAAGCTTTGAAACAAATCCGGCTTCTTCTTCAAGTGCCTTCTTTGCCGTTTCCGCTTCTTTGACAGCCGCCTTGGTCGTCTTCAACGCTTCAGTCAGTTTGCCTTCGAGAGCCTCTTTTTCTTCTTGAAGCGCATTAAATTCAGCCGGATCAATTTCTTTGCCTTTACGGGCTTCTTTCAGTTCTGCCAAAAGTTTTTTGTTATTCGCTGCCAATGCCTCAGTTGCTTCATCAACTGCCGCCTTAATTGCCGCTTTTACTTCGGGATCATTCAAATCTGCCATGTGTTATTTCCTCTAGGAATAGTTTAGGGTCTGCCCATTTCCCCGGCCTCTGACCGGGCTATTACGCTGCCTTCAATTCATTTAACGTCAACGGTCTGCCTTCCTGTGAAATTAACTGACTCAGGGTTATTTTTCCATCCCGCCAAAGTTGGGCCTTACCTTTGCCGAGAAGTTCATCAACATAATTAGCATCGTGCCTCTTCAGAAAGGCATCAAAGGACATATCAGCGGGAACCTGGCCTAAATCACTTGACCTCGTTCCCGGCTTCATTTCGTCAATGTTGATGCCTAGTTCACGGTAGCTTTTTAAAATCGGTACAATAGGGCAACGGCAATTTGTATGTAGGTCTCCCTGTCGCACAAATGGGATTGAATGACCGATAGGATTTAACTTTAAATCCCATTGCAGACCACTACGGGCAACACATTTGATACAGGTGATAGAATCAAGGGTTGATAGCCATCTATAACCCTTCATGATGTCTATATTATCTTGATATACTGCCATGTTCGCATCACCGCTTATCTTCATAATGGAGTCGTGTACAAGCGCCGAAGCATTGCGCCGGGAAACTTCCATAATTCCCGTTGTGCCGTGTTTTTTACTCCCAGCTATACGAGTGATTATCTCTTGCATTGTTTCGCTCTGAGCAACGCCTTGACGCACCTGAGCGGCAAATTTAAAAGCGGTATCATCCGCCTGTTTTGCCCACCAATCGGCCAACGGAGCACCCTGTAGAAGAGTATCTGAAACCATTGCTTTTAAAACGGAAGCAGAAGGTAGGGAAACATCCAGCCCTATTGAGGCAATGGCACGTTGGGTCACTTCCGCCTGTTGTTTTGCCAGCCCGGTTAAATCAAGCTCTTGTTGAATGCCGGAATAGTATTCGTTGATGACCGCCGTGCATTCCTTTAAAAGCTTAGTCACTCGTGCCTTGCCATAATCAGTAAGATCGCCGCTTAACTTGACCTTCAACTCTTTTTGCATCTGGAAGAGAATTTCAATAACACGCTTCTTTTCGCCAGCAGTAAACCGCTCCAGGTTTATCTGGTTTGAAATGATCTGGTCGGCGATTTGAAGGTCGGAATTTTTCATTCATTAACTCCCGGTTTCGGTATCGGCTTACTGCTTATCCGTTCTTGCTCATCTTCCAGTGTCACATCCGGGGCTACAACTTCACGCTTTTGCAAAATATCAAATAAACCTTGGTCACTGAGCCCCGGCGCACCCATCTGCCAGCCCTGCAATAAAGCCGTAAGCTCTTGCGGTGTGATTCCCGGAGGCAAGAACTCTTGATTCAATTCAACTTTGGCTTCTTTGTCCTCAACTCCCGCCCATGCCGAAAACACCTGCAACGCCTGAGTCAATCCCTTGTTTATGGTAATAGCGATTGACGATAAGATAGAGCTTTCACCCGCTCTATGAATTTGAGCGGTTTGCGCTGTTTCCGTGTCCTTTTTCTCGGAGGCCAACAAACGAGCACCTAAAACCGCCATGTATTGTTCCAGCTTTTCTTTTTCGGAGGCGATGGCCGCTAAACCTTGGCCGGTATATTCCAAGTATGATGCCCTCGCTTCTGGATTCGGAAACACCCATGCGGAAGAGGAACCAACATAGAGCTTTTCATTGTCGTTTTCTTTTGTGTAGCCACTGACAACCGGCGTTGGTAATCCAGTGAAATGCAGTCCGTGCTTATGGTCGGCATCAAGTCGATAGTGGGCAAGGTTAGCATCTACAAGGTCGATTAATGGCGGTTCATCCAGTTCCGGGGTTGTTGAATCAACACCCAGAAAAAAGAACGGGATAAAATTAAGCGGTTTATTGTTCATCACCGGGAATATTTCAGGCCCGATCTGTTCGTCTTCGTCTTTGTTATTAACGCGGAAAACCCGGACGCGGTAGGCCATTGATATAGTACCGCCAAGACCTCCGTCCAACGTGGCGCGGGGCGCGAGATCAAGAACCCGGTAACGGATTTCGGAATTATGTTCAAACTCGCTATCGCCTTCCAGTGCTACGCTTTCCGTTAATACCAGCATCGAAAGAACGGTTGAATTACCTATTCTTGAAGTCTTCCAATTAATTATTGATTCTGCCGGATATAACTGCATAGAAGGCCGCATTCCCATTGCCTGAACTTCAGCAACGGTCTTGCCTTCCACTGATTCCTGCGGGTAATCAACAAGTATTCCCATACGGCCAGAGGTCAAAACTTCAACGGATGATTCTTTGGCCAGCACATAAAAAGACTTGCCGGACATGGTGACATCTTCAAGCATTGGTTTGATTGAATCGGATACCTCAATGACCGGCTCTTTGCGGAAAAGCATACCGGACAAAGAGGAAATCGTGCGCCATGTGGCATTGTAGAAAAGAGTCCGTGTAACGTAAGCCTTATAATCTGCATCAGTTTGATCTGTAAGCTGCGGCAGATAGCGGGTTCCGGCGGCATGAACTGCCCTTTGCCCAACTACACAATCGCGGCATGACTTCCAGGTGTCGGCCATTGAATCATAATCAGGATGAGTTTTGTTTACAGTTGCCATTATAATAAAAAGCCTCTCGACTGCATGAAATCTATGGGGTGTTTATTCCATTTCATTAAATTGCAAGTAGGGCATAAAAGTTGTATATTCGCAGGCCCATTTGAGCCACCGAGCGATAAGGGCATGATATGGTCTATATGATACAATTCTAAAATATCGCATTTACACACCACGCATTTTCCCTTTTGTTGTTTCATTAGCTGGGCAACATCTTGTTTTGTAAATGTTCCACCATTTGCAAGTTTTCTGGCTTTATAATTCTGCCATTGAACGCGCCGTGCCGGTCGATTGTTCTTTGCCCACCTTGAACAGGTTGCGTAATGCTTTTCTCTGTTCGCTTCGAGCCATCTCTTTTTAATGGCCTTTACTTTTTCAGGATTTTCCTTCGCCCATTCATCAGCATGAAGCTTTGTTTTTTCTGGATTTAACTCTCTCCATTTTTTGCAACGTTCAGAGTTTTGAACTTTTATCTTTTCAGCATTTAAAGTATTCCATTTATTTTTTTGCTCTTTAATCTTCCCGGCATTTTCTGCACGAAATTTAATCATATATGCTTGTCTACATGGCCTACATCTGCCATCATTCATAAAGTCGGTAGAGCCGCATTTTTCGCACGTTTTATCTATGTTTTTCATGCTCATTTTACTACCACAAAACAATAAATAATTCAATAAAATTATATATTTATTTCACTTTACATGCCAGCTAATCTAATTCTTGACATAGGCTTTATGATTGGCATTTCATATGCAATCATGTAGGTTGCCGCATCGTTCATATGGTCGAAACCAGACGATTTATCAGGGAGGCCATTATGGTCATACGATTGTTGTTCTAAGCACCGGGCAACGGTTGGGCAGGATTTGGCATTTATCTTTACCTTGCCCGTTTCGAATGCCTTATTCGCGGCAAGGACACGATCTTTAATGGCCGGGTTTGCCGCATGTGACCGCACCGCATAGCCAGCTTGTTGCAAGAGGGCTATGTCTGACTTTGACGCATCTACTGTTTTTCGACTTCCACCACTGGCATCAGGATAAATTATTATTCTATGCCCGGCATCCCGCCACTTTTCGTTGATAGCCTTTACCATATCAGGTGTATCAAATATGTCTTTTAATTCTGCAACGGCATGATAACCATCGGGGTGTTGCACATAAATAACAGCACACATTTTTTGCACATTAAAATCGCAAGAAATAAACAGCGGTTCTTTCTCCTGAATTGTCTCATTGGAGTTGCAGCGGACGCGGTCATATGATCTGTAAACAGTCCCTGACGTTAAGTTTACAAAAAGCCCATCTATGTAGGCGTCCACCAGTTCTTTCGGGTATGTCTGAATAAGAGAGTCAATGTAATCGGCTGGCAGATTTTTTTCATTATCTCTTGTGCTGGCCTGAATAAGACCATAATTGTTTGCAAGTTCAGGATTTTCCTGTACCATTTGCACAAACATCTTGTGAGTGAAGCGGAATCCTTCAGGTGTGGTCGTTACATCAATTCCGTTCTTCAGGCCGGGGGTATTGTAGCGCATACGGGCAATGATCTTACGCCATGCCATTTGTGCTTTATCTATCGGCAATGTGTCAAGCTCGTCAACAAGGGCATGACCAATTTTAAATCCAATGATTGTGCCGGGAGAATCCATTGAGCGGCATATCGTTGTTCCTCTGTACTGTCTTCCTGAGTAGAAATGCACTTCTTTATTCCCCTGGTTTATCTTTGTGTCCAAATGAAAACTAAAAGCCACTTCGTCAATTGTCGGATAAAAAACGTCTCTTATTTGCGGGTAGGTTACGCCAAAATAACCTTGATTAACCCCCGGATGCTGCCAGTAATGCGAACACATTGCCATGCTGCCAACATATGTCTTCCCGCTCCCGTAACCCGCTACAAATGCCCGAAACTTGTTGGGCATCGCTAAAAAATGCCCCTGTGGTCTATTCGCTGTCACTTCGATTTGAAGCATCTTCGACCTTTATCACCACTTGCACCGGCTGTGCATTTAACTTGTCATCATCCGGCACCCCATCTTCCCTCGATCCGCACCTAGTCTTATCCAACCAGATTGCCGCTGTGACATTACCGGCTTTCATCTGGTTGACGAGACTTTGGGAAACAATGACCTTAAACTTTGATCGCCCTCGCCGAATTGCCGCTTCGATCTCGTCATCTTTGGCCTTTGCCTTATAAAAACTTGTCTTCTCATAACCGAGTACACGAGCGATATCATCTTTTGTCAGCCCCATTGCGGCGGCTTTTTCTATCTTTTTGTAATCAAAAACGGCTGGCTTGCGCCCCCGCTTCTGTTTTCCTGTCTTTTTTTTTCAGGTTTATTTTTCATTTGGCTACATTATGGCATGATTTTTATTTTCTTGCGCGGACTGTATGGACTATATGGACTATTTTTTTAAAAATAACTAAAAATATTTCTTGACATCCTGAGCGCTCGGGATTATATTACTATCAAATAAACAATGGAGTTTACCAAATGGCTATTTGCAAATGCGGAAGAAAATTAATAGAATCACGAACAATTTTCACGGGTGTGAAGAATAAAGATGGATCTAGAAATAAGATTGCTTCATGCGCCGATTGTTACGCGGGAGATAAGCAGCATATAAGATACAGAAAAATAAATAACATTACTGATTTTTACGATCCGAGGTATGAAAGTTTTTTCCCTTATGTCGAATGGGGAAAGAAGCTCGATGAATGCAAATATACATGCGCTATTTGTGGGAAAATTGGGAAAATGGTAATAGATCATATTATACCTCTTTCGCGTGGCGGTGGACAGTCAATAGACAACCTTCAACCACTTTGCCATTCCTGTAATGTAAAAAAACGAAACAAAACAATGGAGGAATTTATGATGGAGAAAAATAAACATGCCGTGGAATTAGGTAAAATTGGCAGAAGCAGGAATACAACAGCACAAGCCGCATCCAGCCGGGAAAATGGGAAGAAAGGTGGAAGACCGAAAACAACTGTTAAAATGCTTAACGGTGAAATTATTGAAGCAAAAATCAAAAACACTCCGGCCAGTCTTGAACGGCAATACGGATTTAAGAAAATGGCTCATTGGTTGGATAAAGACACAAAAGCACCATGCAGCGCACCAGTGGTTAAAGACAAAAATGGATACAAGGAAATATTGTAAACGCGCAATAATATGAGGAAATGGAGCATTATTCAAACGGATCAACTTTCATCCGCTCAACTTCCTCACGGGGAATCCTGCGATCTATTCCACCCACCAGAATATATTTAATTTTCCCATTCCGCATACGCTTGTAAAAGGTACTCTTTGGGATACCAAAGTATTTATATACTTCATCCGGTCTATAGTATGATTTTTCTGGTAAAGGCATAAATTCCCTTTTATATTATCCGTTTATTGTGTTTAGCTCTTCCTCATCTTCGCCAGTGCCTTCGTCAAATCCATACTGGCTCTTTTACAGGCTGCTGATTCTGAGCCATATTCTGTATATACTGTTGATTTTTCACCGTTAGAAAATGTCATTTGTTTAACTTTCTTGGCCTTTTGAATAAACCTCTCTGCTTCTTTTATAGCTTCTCTCACTGCTGCTATTTCCATATTTTACCCTCCAATAAAATTTGTCAAATAATCCCAACTTTCCCAGAACTTAGGATTGTAAATTATATCTTGACTTACTCCCCAAATCAAACATACAGCTAGTAATATTATTACTATTATTCGGTTCATTGTATTAGCTCCACTGAATTGTTCAGCTTTTCAGGTTTAAAATACCGAATTAAAGAATCTTTTTTTACTCCATAACGCTTCGCCATGATCGCCAAACAATTGAGCGTTGCTTGGTTGTGCGTCATAGCCTCTGTTTCCATAACAATCACTTCCCCGGAACGGTTGAATGTGCATTTATATTTATTCATGTTTTTTTTCTCCAAGGTTTATCATCTTCACGTTGCATATCTACAAATCGTTGATATTTCGCCTGAAATACTGTTTTTATTATTGGTATGTCACCATTTCTCTGTTTTCCAATAATAATTTCCGCAATTCCTTTTTCCGGGTTGTCTTCTGATTTGTTATATACTTCATCCCGGTAAACAAAAAGAATAAGATCGGCATCTTGTTCAATAGCCCCCGATTCTCTCAAATCGCTTAACATGGGTCTTTTGTTCGGTCGCTGGTCAACATTGCGGTTGAGTTGAGAAACGCCGATCACCGCTATATTCAACTCCCTAGCTATCCCCTTGAGTGTTCTGCTTATTTCCGCTACCTCTTGCTCTCTGGACGTTGTTTTCGTCGATGGTTGCATAAGCTGCATATAATCAAGCACAAGAAGTTCTATCCCATAGTCAGATTTTGCTTTCCGCGCAATTCTTCTTAATTCGGCAGGGGTAACTTCTGGAGAATCATCGAAATATACCTTGCTTTCGCTTAATTTCCCCGCTGCATACGTCAATCTAGGCCAATCCACATCACCGATATACCCACGGCGGATATTCCGTGATTCTATTTCGGTCATCCTTGAAAACATACGCACCATGATGGTTTCGTTTGGCATTTCTATTGAGCAAATCAAAGAGCAATCCCCGCGTTGCCCCGCTGTGTCTGCTATATTTACAGCTAGGGCCGACTTACCCATGCTTGGCCTTCCCGCTATGATCGTCAATTCACCTTTGTGTAGCCCACCAGTGGCCTCATCAAGGTCTCTTAACCCCGTTGATATTCCAATCATGCCGCCTTTTTTGTTCCTAAATTCAATTTCTTGAAATGTTTTCTTTACTAATTCACGCGCAGGTAAAATATTACTACGTCCAGTTATGGGGTTTATTGACATGATGTTTTTTTGGGATTTTTCTATAATTTCCGATATTGGTTCTTGAGTTGAAAAAGCCATGTTTGTAATTTCATACGCAGAATTTAATAAGTTTCTCCTGATTGAATTTTCTTTAACTATATTGGCATAATAAACAATATTAGCAGCGGATGGGATGTTATCAACAAGATCTGATATAAACAACATCCCACCAACATGGTCAAGTTGGCCGGCATCACGTAAAATATTACACACGGTTATTATATCAGCGATTCCGGTTTTTTTTGCGATCAAAATACTATTAAATATTCTCCGGCTCGATTCAAGGTAAAAATCATCTTGTGTAATTATACCGTCAATTTTTTCTATCATCGAATTATCAAGAATCATTGACCCCAAAACAGCCCTTTCAGCTTCTTTATTGTGAGGCGGAATTCTCTCTATCATATTGTCTTACCTTCTTATTTTCGCATATTACGCAAATTCCATTATGTAAGTCATCTTTCATCCGTCGCGTTCCACATTCTGAACACGCTTGAAATGGGTCTGTACTTGGTGGTGAGTGTGATTTATTTTCTTTATTTGGTAACTCAAATATTCCCTCCCATCCGTTTACGATTGACCTATCAAGTATTTCTTCCGCTTTCTCTTTATTGTTCCCTGATAATTTTCCAAGCTTTTTAAAAAATCGCTCATACGATTCTTTCTTTAATTTCTTTTTCCGGGATGATAAATATTCTTGAAATGTTTTTTTTGGAAGCCACAAAGGAAAAACAGAAGCGTCAGCGCTATTATTTTCCTTTTCCTTTTCCTTTTCCTTTTCCTTTTCCTTTTCCTTTTCCTTTTCCTGTGATTCCGGTTGTTTCTCGGATGTTTCCCTTGTGCTTCCCTCTTGTTTCTCTGGTGGTGCCGGGTATCTTTCTGGTGCTTGTAATTCCTTCCCTGTTATTCTCTGGTGTTCAGTAAATGATGGTATTAATCCGTAATATTTTCCATTACTTTCGTATTTTTCTATAAACCCTGCTTCTTGCAAAATTTTTAAAGTTTTTTCCATATCAAAATTAATAAATGGAAGAACATCAAGTTTTATCTGCCGTGGCTTCCACTCAAACCGCCCTGATTTATCAGAAAGAGTCCATAGACCGGCAAAAACCAACATCGGGTGCTTTCCGGTGTTGGCGGTCTCTAAATCCTGTAGTCCTTCATGCCTAAAAAACTCTGGTTTTATCGTCCTAATCCGGGCCATTATTTATTTTGACCCAATAAAAAACCCACCGGGCTTGGAGAGCTGGCATGATTGCCGAAGCCTCCCGGTGGGTTTAAATATTGGGTTTTTCCTTTTTGATTTATCATTTTTGCTCTCCAAAGCATTTCCATTATACACAATTACCAGTACCACTCAAGTTTTTTTTTGCAGTTTTTTTAAAAGTATTTTTTCACACGTTTTACATCGTGATGCATAACAGGGCCAATTTGCATCTGAGAAGAAACCAGAAATTGTGCACAATGTATTATTGCTTCCAACTGGCAAAAAGTGCTTTTTCTTTCCGTTTGAGACAAATACCCAGTCACCTTTCATTTCTACCCCCTACTCAATCTATCTTTTTTGGCGCATACCCAACATAGACGTTTTTTTATATTTGAGTAATTACGCACCTTTGAGCAAACAGAACATGGCCCTTTGCGCTTTTGGAAGTTTAATATTTCTTTCTTCTCTTCCTCGGTAAAAGTAACTCCTGTGTACGGGATAAAGTCGCCCCATTCTTTGCCGCATTTATGGCAATGATTACAGTCACCATGAGTCTCAACCATTACAGTTTCATCGCATTTAGGGCATTGTGGCTTCATTCTCTACCTCTAAAATTGCTTTCATAATCTGGAAAGCGATTTGCGGGACAATTGCATTACCTATTGATCTCCCTCTATCTTCGTATAGTCTTGTGGGTATCCCATCAGCCATTCCAATAAATTGATCGGAGGTTTGTAGCCAAATCGGAAAGCGTTCTCGCAAATCGAGTGGGAATATCTTTCCCTTCCCGTTCTCGACAATCCCCATCCCCTTTTCCCCATTGATGCCGTGGGGGTAGGCAACAACATACAACCTTTCTCTCTTGTGTGGTGCGCCGGCATCCGAAGCGCGAATAACTTGCCATTCTGCATCGTACCCGTTCTTGGAAAGGTCACACAAAACTCTGTCGAATCCTCGAACAAGTAGACCTGTGCTGTTTTCCACAATGATGTATCTTGGTCTAAGCTCGCTAATAATTCTTTCATATTCTGACCATAATCCTGACCGTTCACCACTTAACCCCGCACCTTTTCCAGCAAGAGAAATGTCTTGGCAGGGGAATCCTCCGGTGAGAATAAAGGGACTTGCTCCGCTGTATTGGAAAGTTTTGATGTCATTGTGAATCGGTACTCCTGGGAAATTCTTATTTAAAACCTTGTGGCAAAAAGGGTCTATTTCTACAAATTGAACCGTTTTGATTCCTGCCCAACGTGCGGATAGAGCAAAACCGCCAATACCAGAAAACAGATCAATGTGAGTTAATTTTACCAATATGAAATATTATATCCCCTTACTTTTCACAAAGATGTATTAAATTTCTAATAGCCATAGCCCCAGTTTGAGCCAATTCAATCATAAGTTTTTCTGTGCCAGTTCCAGAGTAATGGCAATCAATGGCCGCTTGCATTGATTCTCCGGCTTCCCCTATCATAATAGCCACTCCATGTATTACATCTGGAGGCCATTCAGGGTGTTTTTCTTCTGCTTTTCTTAATTCTGTAAATATTAAATCTATTGCAAAATTTATTGCATTATCTTTTGTCATATTAATCCTTTTTATTAATAATATTTCCATCATTACTTAAGGTAAAACTTTAATATTTCTCAAGCATACACTTGAGAGAAATTTTCCAGTTTTGCCGATGAAATTGGTTATTTTTTTGTATTACATTTTTGCGTTCTGTAATGTCATGGAACCACTCGATTGACCGAACACCGGAATTGATGATTATATCCTTGAAATTAGGGTCTGAATGGGCGGAGTTTACCCCGAAAACATGGTGTACAGCGCAAAGACAAATCCCATTACGGGGATCGTATCTTGTGTTAATATGTCTGCGCGAGTAGAAGTGGTGTGGGTGTAGCTGTGTTGCCCTTACTGTACACCCGGGGTATTCACATTTATTCCCGGCTCTTGCCTTTACCACCTTTGCCCAAAGTTGCAATAAGGCAGTATCAGAAACCGTCCTTGTTTTTTTAACTTTCACTTTTTTCATTCATAGCCTCATCAATATCCGCCCTTAAAATTATTATTGTTTTTTTATTTTAAACAGTATTTGGGCAGTGAATATAACTCCTGTGTTAGTATGTTTATATTCCAACCAATCCAGCAGCTTTTCTTCCTTCTTCAGTCTCTCAATCTCCGCAGCCATGCCCAAACAAGCACACTGCAAATCCTCAAACTCCGTATCCATAGAATGAACAAAATCATTTACATCTGAGAATGTATATGTTTTTGGCTGTTTCATTTAATTATCCCTGATCTGTATTTGCCGGACGTGACCAAAAACGATTAAGATCACGCCACTCCTGGTTATATTCAATTTTGTTTATAGGTTGATATAATTGTGAGAAAGGTAAGAAACCCATTTTATAAACTGATCTTAAACGGTATTCAGCTTCCATAAGTGTCTCTTCGTAGCCGATCATTACATAACAGCGCTTTTTATTTATTGGAAAATCAGTTAATAAATCTGCTGCTTTTTTGAGATATTTCAATGATGAATTAGAATCACACGCAAACCATAATTCTTTTATTTTAATATTCTTAAACCACTCTATGTGGCGTTTTTTTAGTAAACGCGCATCAAGTCCGCCGCTGAAAGTTACCGGCTTATTTTGAGATTGAAGCATATTGAAAACTAAAGTCTGATGATCACGAGAACATGCTAGAAAGTTATTATCTTGGATTATCCAACTCTTATGTATTATAGCCAACTCTCTTATGTTCCCTTCCCACAATGGAACTAAACACCATGGACAATTTCTGATGCATCCCCTTGAGGTAAATATAACACCCTCCTTTAGGAACATACCAGGAGTAAAATCATTACCTGAATCACCAAAGGCAGGGCCGCCAATTCGGACATTAGAATAATATTCTGACCACGCCCGATATAATCTCTGACCTTCTTTGATATCCCATGAAAAAGTTACCGATATTTTAACTGGTAAATTATCTGGTCTAAATAACGGAGGATCGCCAACAAATGCCAATTCATCGGTTGGTGTCCATGCTGTTCTTCGTGGAAAAACTCTGATAATTTTCATCTAAACCCCAAATCTAGTTTTAATTGCTGCTTGTGCCGGCTGAACCGATCAACTGCGGCATTGTAATAATCTTTGTCGATTTCGTATATCGTGCAATCAAAGCCCATAATATCGCAAGCAATAGCAAGGCTGCACGATCCGCCGTGAGTATCTAAAATCTTGTCGCCGGGTTTGGCGTAGTTTTTGAGGAGCCATTGGTAAAGGGCCACGGGCTTTTGATTTATGTGAATCTTTCCGCGATAATCACCTTTTGCAAGTGGATCGCGTTTGTAAATGCGCGTATTATCATTAAAAGAAGTCCATGCAAGCTCTGCTTCCGCATAGCTTCGCCCCTTAAAACCCTCTCCTTTGTCCCAAATTAAATAGCAGCGTGTCGGGCGAAGGGGAAAGTAATTACCGCCAAAAATAATTTGATTAGTTGTTACGCGGAATAATTCACTAAAATATTCATTATCAGGTGTCTTGTTGTCCCACTTTTTAGGAGTGAAAACATTAAATCCACGGTATCCGATTTCTTTATGATTGCTTACGCCAATTCCATACGGCGGATCGCAAATGGCGAGTTGGTACGCATTATCCGGCATTTCTTTCATGAACTGCATACAGTCACCGTGAATAATATTAATATTTGGCATTACAAATTTCCCTACCTTTTGGCTCATTGTCGTGACATGGCTTGCAAAGAGTAATTCCATTATCTATTGCAAAGCGTTCTTCTGGGAATAATGCAAAAGGCTTTTTATGGTGTGCTTGAATATATACATATTTACCTTTTGTGCTTTTATTGCCGCATTTATGGCAGGTATATCCATCCCTCTGAAATACGCTCTTTCTCCAGTCTTTATATTCATTACTTTCTCTTATGTACTTATATAGCCTTCTCAGTGGATAACTCTTCGCTCTGTTTTTATTGTTTGCTATTCTTTTTTGTTTCCATTTATCACTCTTTGGTCTTGCCGTTTGCCATTTTTGATAGCACTCTCTTGAACAAAATCTGCAATTTCCTTTCTTAATCTCAGAAGGCATTCTCCAAAATTTATTTCCGCAAATTTCGCAATTAAAGAAACTGCCACGTTTTCTTCCTGAAGCCTTTTTGTCTTTGTGTTCCTGGGTCTGTTTGTAACCCTTTCGCATTCCCATCTAAAAACCT
This sequence comes from Eubacteriales bacterium, assembly GCA_028704515.1. Taxonomy (GTDB): domain Bacteria; phylum Bacillota; class Clostridia; order Peptostreptococcales; family Anaerovoracaceae; genus UBA1440. Next base: position 24,996 of record JAQWFH010000019.1, on the reverse strand, counting down.
TCCATACAATCTTGGTTGATTATCTGGATGTTACTCATCTTTTCCCTTATTTTTCACGACAACCCCGCAGCACACCCAAATATAACCGAATCCAAAAGGAATAGGTTTTATTTCCTTGCCGCAGAGGTGTATATGGTGGTTTTATTGTTATTTCTTCTGCCATTTTCATCCTCTTTTTCGTTGTCATTTAACATTTTTAAGCAATACCAAGAATCAAATTGGCGCTCTTGATAATCCGTGTATATTGCACAGGGGTGCATGGAATATCTATCTTCCACTTGATGAAATGATTCACCGCACCATGAGCAGCGAGACGCAACTTTATGATTAGAGTCAGCCATAGGTGTACTATGCTCTTTTGGAAAAATATTTTATAATTTTTTCCCAAAAAGCGATACTTCCCTCTGACTTCCCATTCATCACCCTCCATAGAGTGACATAATAGACGCCTATTTTTTTGGAAAGTTCTTGATATGTTTGCTTTTTGGCCTCTTTACGCAATTTAGTTAATAGTTTTTTTCGATTCATGGGTAAATAATAATTTATTTTAAGACAAATTGCAAGTAAAATTTTCGCATGAGAAATAAATATTTTTCTCAAACGAAAAAAGTTCTTGACAAATGAAATATATTTTTGTAAGCTGTAGCCGAAATTAAGCAACACCCCGAAGTTCCTTGCTCATAAATGTTTTGGTTCCCAGCGGGATGAAAAGTCAAAGCGGCTGCCATTTAAACATTGAGCGCAAAGGACGATGCAACAACGACACCAGTTGCATACTGTAGGGAAAAGGCCGGGTGCAAGCCATTGTGAAACAATAAAGTCTACGCGGAGAAGCCATTGTGTACCAGCGACATAATGGGAACTATTAACAATTACCGAAATGACGCAGCCCGGAGCTGGCCGGGCAAAGGAGACAGAATGAACACGCCACTACAGATAAAGGGAAGTGATACGACGGTTCGCATTTGCGATGCGAACGGGAAAACTCTTGCTACAATCAACAAGGCATTGGGCGAGGACGATTATAAGACGGCACAGGCAATAGTTTCCATGTGTAATGTTCATGATGAACTTCTGGCAGCGTGTGAAATATTGTTATCAATCGTATCTACACAAAATGGCAATCTTTATGATGACACAAATAAGGCGCAAATAATTGGACGTGCAGCAATTGAAAAGGCAAAGGTTAAATAAATATTATGGCCGTGCGGCGTGGAAGAACACGCGGCAGACGAGTGCTGTAGCCACTGACGAGCGAAAGCCCAACTGGACGGACGTCGAAAGGTTACAAGCCGGTATCAAATCCGGCCACGGCTACCAGATAAGGCGTGATACCGGCCATACGGTATAGCGTTCATAGTGTGGTTCATCCACGAAAGGGTGCGCTCTTCACGGGGCGCACCGCCTCCTTGAAAGGGAAACAAAATGATTTTAGAAATGTTTATTTTTGGTGTTTTAGTTGGCGGAATAATCACTTGTTACATGAGGATAATTGTTCCGGTGATTAGGGATGTATGGAGGAGAGAAAATGGAAGGTAAAATAAATAAAAGCGGTAATTTATTCTTAATAAGAGGCGGTCTTATGAAGCCTCAGTATTGCCCATTTACCAATACTGACCAAATAGATGTCCATTGCGGTGATTGGTGTCCTCATTTTGGTGAACCTACAGACGTGGATCAATATGACATAAGCAACTTAAATTTGTGTCACAATAAAACATTGTATTTCCCGGCGGGTGATTTTACAGATGAGAGGACGAGTAAATAAAATATCATCTTATGAAAGTTATTTTCCAACTTTTCTTGCAGCAAAGTCCTATGCGTTAAATCTGTCTAATCAAAAAATATTGTCCTTAGAATTAAGATTATCTTACGAAAGAGCAGAACGAGACGCAATAATGGCAGAAGAAGAAAAAGATGTTAAGGAATATAACCGATAATGAATTGGGCAACAAGAATAAAAAACAAAGTGCATGCTGAAACAGACAAGGTCAAGGATATTATGTCAATGTCATGGTGCCCAAATACCGTAACTGTTGCACGACTTGTTGGTTGTAGCCCTACTCATGTTCAACGGGTAAGACTACAATATAAGTCAACAGCTCATATTTTTTTGAGCAAAGAAAGTTTGAGGAATATGAAATGAGCCTAGCCAGAGACTTAGCCCGGCATGACCGGGATATGGAAGAAGCTGACCGAGAACAGTCATTTCGGGAAGATATAAAGGATACAATGGACGAGATTAACCGCTTTTTGACCATTGGCACACCTGAGAGCTTTATCAAAGCCAGGTCACAGGCGGAATACTTAAAAGAACTCATTAATGAAAGGTGCGTGTGATGAGAAAAGTTAAGGCGAAATATTACGATAGAATGACAAGCCACCTAATAGAAATTACCGGACATTTTCATCAATGGGCACCGCAATATGAAGAATTTGAATCCGGGCCGGGTAATTACACAGTTGCGCTTATAGAGGACGAAAACGGCCAGATCATAGAATGCTTGCCGTTAAATGTTCAATTTTTAGAGCCAATGAAATGAAAAAGAAAATGGCCGAATGTAATTGCGGGAATTGCCGAAAGCGCGGAGAGCCCACCTGCTGTGTGCTTAAGCAGGAAAACAGGAGACCACATAAGGATGAGTGGTGTAATGGTTGGAAACAGAAAAAGGAAGGGGAGCAATGATGGACGATAAGACGTATGACATAATTAAGTATGATGTAAATGAGGTAGAATTAACACAACTGGCAATTGAATACTCGAAGTTGAAGGTATTAGGAGTCAACGATAAAGAGAACTATGAAATTATCCGCAAAGCCCGGCTGGATGTTGTTAAACACCGAACAGCAATTGAGGCGGAAAGAAAGAAATACAAAGAAAAGGCTCTTAAATATGGACGTGATGTTGACGCCGAGGCAAAACGTCTAACAGCTATAATAACACCCATAGAACGATATTTGACAGAGCAAGAAGAAATTGTCGCCAATGAAATAGCCAGAATCAAGGCCGAGGCTGAAGCAATAGAAGCGGCGCGGATTCAAACACGCATTGATCGTCTTTTTGCTCTCGGTTGTAGTTTCAATGGTCAAAATTACTTATTGCCCTTTGCTCCAGCCGGATATACTGTCCCTTCCCCATTGGCAAAAGCGTGTAATGACGAACAGTTTGAGGTAATTTACGGCGAGTTTCAAAAGCTTGTAGATACCGAAAATAAGCGCGTTGAAGATGAGAAGGCGGCTAAAATCGCAGAAGAGGAACGCCTCGCTAAAATCAAGGAAGAACAGGAATCTGAATCAAAGCGTCTCGCAGCAATTGCTGAAAAACAGGCTGAGAAAGAGCGCAAGATCAAAGAAGCCGAAGAGAAGATCGAGAAAGAAAAGCAACGGCTGATTGACGAAGAAAACGAGCGTGTGGCCGCCGCCGCCAGAGAGCAACAGCGTATTGAAGACGAGAAAAAACGAGTAGAAGAACTGGAAAAGGCAAAAAAAGAAGCGGCTGAAAGAGCGATAAAAGATGCCGAAGAGAAAGCATCCCGTGAACAGGCCGAAAAAGAGGAAAGGGAACAGAGAGAAAAAGAAGAGGAAGCGCGTCAAGAAATGCTTAAGCCGGACAAGGATAAGCTCATGGCCTTCGCTGATTCCATTGACTTCCTCCGCTTCCCGGACTTGAGCGCAGAATCAGCACAAAACATCATCCACGCGGCAAAAAAGGCATTGGCGGCAATCTCCAATAAAATACGCAAAGACGCGAGGGAATTGTAATGGAAAACGAAATAATTGTGCCAGAAGTTGGGCGGGAGGCGACACCGGCAACTCTTTTGAATATAGCTATAAATCAGGGTGCCGATCTTGACCGGCTGGAAAAGCTGATGGAGCTTCAAACTAGGTGGGAAGCAAATCAGGCGCGCAAGGCCTATAATATTGCAATGTCAAATTTTAAGGCAAATTTGCCCACAGTCGTAAAAGACAAAACAAATCTTCAATATAAATCAAAATACGCATCCGAAGACGCATTGTTAAACACCATCAACCCTGAGTTGAGTAAACACGGATTAAGCGCCAGTTTTGACTTTGACCAAAGTAACGGAGTTATCAAAGTCACATGCTACATAACGCACGCCGAAGGGCATCGCGAATCAGTGTCGCTGTCAGGTGCCGCCGACGGTTCGGGGTCAAAAAACCCACTTCAGCAAATAAAATCAACGACAACTTACCTACGCAAGGCAACATTTGAGGCTATTACAGGTATTGCCTCAAGTGAAAACGACGCAGATGACGATGGAAACGGAGCGACGTCTTATATTTCCGATAAACAAAAAAGCACTATCGTTGACATGATTAACCATAAGGAAATAGATGAGACTCCATTTCTGAAATATATGGGAGTTGATGATATCGACAAGATCAAAGAGGTCGATTTTGATAAGGCCATGAAAGCCTTGCGATTAGCGAAAGGAAAATCACATGCCTCCAATAATACTTAATAACATCGAGCAGGGAAGTCCTGAATGGTTTTCAGCAAAGGCAGGAAGCCCAGGGGCTAGCTCTATTGACAATATCATTACGACAACTGGCGCAAGATCAAAGTCCCGCGAGTCATACATGATGCAATTAGCTGGCGAGAAGATAACCGGAACGTGCGAAGAGACATTCCAGTCAAAAGCAATGCAGAACGGAATTGAAAGAGAAGCGGCGGCACGAGCATTATTTGAAATGATACACGGTGTGGAAGTACAGCAAGTTGGTATTGTTTATAAGGATGAACACAAATTATCCCATTGTTCGCCAGACGGTTTAATCGGTAAAAACGCAGGGTTTGAAGTAAAAAATCCTATGATGAAAACACACATCAAATATCTTATGGGCAAAAAGTTGCCTATAGATTACTTCGGTCAAATACAAATGAGCCTGTACGTAACTGAGCGTGAAACATGGTGGTTTATGAGCCACTATATCGGTCTTCCTCCGCTGATTATCGAATGCCACCGGGATGAAGCTTTCCAAAAGAGACTCACTGAAGAACTGGACGCATTCAACACGGAGCTACTAACACTTGTCGAACGCATAAAGGCAATGCAATGAACCCCATATTCGGCGGTATAATTGAGCAAGGTGCGGTTCAGCTTGATAACCCTGCCAGATATAGCCAGTACTATAAAAGTCTTGAAGGGAAGCGAATTGAGCTTGTTTTACGGAAAGAAAAAAGCAAACGCTCGAACAACCAAAACAATTATTATTTTGGTGTAGTGTGCAAAATACTAGGTGATTATTTTGGATATAATACCGAAGAAATGCACGAAGCATTAAAAATGAAATTCCTGCGAACTGGAGCATGTGACCTTGAAACGGTTAAGAGCACCACAAAATTAAATACAGCGGAATTTGAAGAGTATCTGGAAACTATTAGAAGATGGGCATTGGTAGAATATGAAGTTGTTATCCCACTGCCAAACGAGATGGTTCAAATCCATCAACAGAGACCAAAAATAAATAAAAAATAAAGGAGGTATTATGCCACGAAGTGAAGAAAATGTTTCCCTTGATACATTGAATCAAGGGGCGGCAATTGAACGGTTTAATTTGGCTCTGCAAGAGGTGCTTGATAACATTCAAGACCCGAACACAGACCCAAAGAAAGCCAGAACGGTGACATTAAAATGCACAATAAAGCCCGCCGAAGACAGAGAAGTAGGAAACATCCAAGTGGATGTGGTAGCTAAGCTGGCCCCGATTGCTCCGTTTGATGTCCGTGTGTTCTTGGGACGCGACAAACACGGCAAGGGGTATGCTTCAGAGTATGTTTCTAATCAGACTGAAATTCCCGAAACGGAATCATCAACACCATATGTTATCAAAAAGGAGGTGGCGCAATAATGGATTTGACAGAAGAAACAATTAATAAGATTCTTTCACTTGGGAAGACGGTAGAAGTAGAAAGCTCCGGGAGAAAATACCAAAACGGGCCTAAAGGGTTTATCCCGATTTTGCCGCCAATAGCGGAAACTATAGCCATTAATACACTGACCGGGATTATTGATTTTGTCCCATCTGACAACACCATGATTCATGTTGTAAATCACAAAGAGGTGCGTTTAATCGGGAAAGATTTTGATAATGAAAATTGGCTTACCCGATCAACTTTTTTAACCGCCCTTCACGAATCGCCCGTTTTCAGATTTGGCCAGTTTTACAGCGTTGAGGACTTCATCATCTCATTGCAGTCCATGTTTGTGCAGGACGAAACTACAGCGCTTATTTTGAAGCTTGTCGGCAATGTCAAAGATGAAGGCGTGTCAAATTACTGTGATGATGGAGTAACGCAGCAGGTTAAAGCAAAGACCGGTATATCTCTTGTAAGTGATGTCCCGGTTCCTAATCCGGTTACGCTCCGCCCGTACCGCACGTTTATGGAAATAGAACAGCCAGCTAGCACGTTTGTCTTTCGGATGCAGGGTGGCAAAGGACAGACGCCGTCATGTGCTTTATTTGAAGCCGACGGCAGGATGTGGCGACTCACAGCCATTCAGAGTATCAAATCATGGCTGAAAGAGAAATTGCCGGAAATTAAGATCATCGCTTAAATTTTTATCATGCCTATCAATGGAGGATGGTAGGCATGGGTAAGGAGTTAAGCCACTTAGCTTTGGAAGGAGAATAGGAAATAAATGCAAATTAGAATAATTCCAGAATATGGGATCAGGGAAACAAGAAAATATAAGGCTAAATTACAAATATTTATTTTGCCAGCTCCTGTGTTTGGTATTTATAAGTGTAATACTTTTGGGTTCGCCTTTCTTTCGATATTTTTTCTTAATTATTTTGTTTCATTGAAAGTGCGGTGGGTTAAGTTTAATTTTACCAGATTATGATTTCTTATCATAGAGAGGAAAGTATGAATATTAATAAATTAGCGAAAAAAATTCACTTAAACGCATTGGACAAAGGATTTTGGGATAATAGAATGGCCTATACAGATACTATCATCCCGCGCTCCTTTGGAGATCAGATTGCTGATTTTCACTCTGAGATTTCGGAAGCATGGGAAGAATATCGCAACGGACATGCTATAGGCGAAATTTATTTTGATAACGGAAAACCTGAAGGTATTCCTGTAGAGTTGGCCGACACGATTATACGCATCTTAGACACTTGCGCTCAATATGGTATTAATATCGAAGAAGTTATTAAAATTAAGATGAAATATAACGAGAAGCGGGAATATAAGCATGGCGGGAAGTTGGCATAAGATATACTGATTGCTGAATTTTGGAAGGAGAACGGAAAATGACACCTGAACAGAAAAAGTTGATATTTGATTACTGTGGATGGTGTGAAACATGTGATATTCAGCCTACTTGTACTAATTACGATAGATTGGAATGCAGACATACTCTTGACGGCAATGACATGGTCGCTGCTATGAATAAGATTGTGGAAAACTGCGAATGGGGAGATTTTGAACGTAAAGTAGTATTATCATATATGCAAACAGAATACAATCAACAGCTTATCCCGTGGCTCATGCAACCTGATCGTTTCTTTGAGTTGATGAGCAAATGGCTGGAGGTGAAAGATGCAAAAGCTAAGTGACGAACAGCTACTTGATTTCATCTTATCTCAAGGCAGGAAGGCTATTGAAGCGATGGAAAAGATAGGGCGGTCGGATAACTATAATAAGATAAAATTAATCTGGTTAAATTATCAGCAATCCAAGGAGACCACTGAATGAAAGAAAAAGATTACGTAAACGCAACAAACTTAACTAAGGCAAGAATTGCTAAGACTATAATTAACGATATGCTATTCAATGACCTAGAAATTGCCGATATGCAAAAATTGTTACTAAAGGGATTGTCCTTGATTATTGAAAGATTGGAAAAAGACATCTAAATGCTACGTGGGTAAGCCTTGATAAGCCGAGAGGCGTAGAGCAACGCTGGACTAACATGGAGACGATCAAGCAATTTGTGGAAGTGTGAATAAATCTATCAACCCCACCGACGCACTCATTGACCTGTTAATCTGGACACGGAAGGAGCGCACATGAACAAGGAATAACTTTGCAGGGAATTTTGTGAGTTAAATGGATTACATTGGTAATAGGCTCGAACGAGTATTATGCAAAAAATCCAGGCACTATAGAAAAAGTTCATGTGCTTGGAAATTTCTTAGTAAACTTAATGTACATACTAGATTCCGACAAACTTCTACGGAAGGCCGTGGAATGGTGCAAGGAGCATAAAAAATGAAAGTAATATACGAAGAAGGAATGAATGTCCCTTTGAAGATTTGGGCAGGGTTGGAAGCCTTAGAAACCGGGGCATTGGAGCAAGCAAAGCATATTGCATCACTGCCATTCATCTTTAAGCACGGTGCCGTAATGCCAGATGCACATGTTGGCTATGGTTCTCCTATTGGAATGGTTGCTGGTCTTATCGGCTACGTTTGCCCGAATTTTGTTGGCGTTGATATTGGCTGCGGCATGTGTGCGGTAAAAACTTCTTTAACCGATATAAGCATTGATATTCTCAAAAATATTTTAGGTGAAATCATAAAGGTCGTTCCAGTTGGTTTTAATCATCAGCAAAAACAGTGTGACCATGTTTTGATGCCCTTCCCTGACTTTTCAATGGGTGGCGATTTACCTGTTGTTTCTCGCGAATATGAGAAAGCCCGTTATCAACTTGGAACTCTCGGCGGAGGCAATCATTTTATTGAAATACAAAAAGGAGATGATGGTAATATCTGGATAATGATTCACTCTGGTAGCCGAAATATCGGCAAGCAAGTAGCTGATTTTTACAACAAAAAAGCGGTTGAGATAAATGAAAAATATTTTAGCAAAGTACCAAAAGAATGGGAACTTGCTTTTCTTCCGATAGATAGCGATTTAGGCCAAACATATTTACGGGAAATGCAATATTGTGTTGATTTCGCCTTATCCAATCGTAAATTAATAATGGATAGGATTCTTAATGTATTTGAGGCCTACACAAGTGCTTCGTTTGAACCGATGATTAACATCGCCCATAATTACGCCCGAATGGAAAACCATTTTAGCCGAAATGTTTTAGTCCACAGAAAAGGGGCAACGTCCGCTAAAGAAGATGAAATAGGGATAATACCTGGATCGCAGGGAACGGCAAGCCACATCGTCAAGGGTCTTGGAAATCCCGATAGTTTTCAAAGCTGTTCTCATGGTGCCGGACGGAAGATGGGTAGAAAAGAGGCGCAAAGAACGCTTAACTTAAAAGATGAACAGAGAAAACTAGATGATCTTGGAATAATCCACGCAGTAAGAAATATAAGTGATCTTGACGAGGCCACTGGAGCATATAAGCCAATTGATGTTGTTATGGAGGAACAATCAGATTTAGTTGAATCAATAGTAAAATTAAGACCGTTGGCTGTTATTAAGGGATGATTATAAAATTGGTTTCTTAATAATCACCTTCACCGGGTATTTCCTTCCAGGGCATGAAATTACCGACCAGCGCATAAAATCACGCTGAACTGACCTGAACCAGTTAATGTAGATTCCCCAGAAATATAAATTCCAAAGGTTCATAATGCCTCCCTAGGAGCCTTGCGGCTCCCCTGGATGATTGCATATTAATTTTATTGTTTTACTGTTCCACCTGTAACGTTGTTGTCCTTTGCCAGAAAAAAACCTAATGCCCCAAATACTGCGAGTATCAAATTGCTTACAGGTTCGGGAATACTAGCCCCAAATACCTGTAGCATTTGCGGGGCAAATGCAATAATACCGCATACCGATGTTTTCCAGTTTGTTGTAATTTTTTCCATAATAAATTTCTCCCTTTCGTTAATTTTTGAACTTGTAAGTATTTCTTACAAGTTGGTTTCTCTCTCTAAAGTACAATTACAAGATTTCATAATTAACCCTTCTCAGGTTCATAGGTATTTTTAAATACATTGGGATTTACCGGGTAAAAATGTCCTGGGCAATCTTGTTCTTTAACTACCCAATCCCCTAATCTTACAATTGCTATATCTCCGTGAATTGTCTGTATCTTTAATATTGGTTTCCCGTCTTCAAAATCAGCAGTGCTATTGCAACGGACAAAATTAAGGCAGCGATTTTTATTTTCTTCGGTGAATTGTTCAGCATCGACAATTACTGGCTTCTTTCTGAATTTCGTGGTCAACCCTCCTCTATCATTTCGGTTAAATCATCAACGCGGGACTTCTGTACCTGCGTTGCCCATGCGCTATTTTTCATTTCTTTTGCCGCTTCGTGCCATCTTCCGGTGTTCACCGCCGCAATCATATGTCTAAATCCAGAAGCCCTCTTAAAACCCAAATTAAAGAGAAAATCAACAAGAGCCATGCGCCTATTTTCCGAAAATTTGTCAAAGTCCGGGAACAGTTTATGGCAGTCCATTGTTGCTGCGCCAATAGAAATAAAAAGAAGCCGGTCAATCATTTCGTCGGTTATTTGTCCGTTCTTTTTTAAATAAGCGGCGATATCCTCCGGCAAGGGGTTGTCAGTGAAATTATAACCGATTCCGATGGTTTTACGGGGAGGAATTGCATTATCAGGATAAGGTTTCCTACTCTTCCCCTCATGTTTAATTAAAAGTTCTTTTATGGTCATATTTTACCTCAATATTAGCATTATTTAATAAATTTCATTCCCAGAGTAGCAATAAACCCGCCAATGGCACCACCCAGTAATGTCATTAATTTATCCGCTATTGGCCTTTGTTTCCTATAAATTTCGTGGACATAATCAAAAAGGACGTTCAATTTAGAGTCCGCGTCCATTTTTTCAAAAGTTTCTTTTGAGATGCCATTTCCCATTTTTAATCCTCCGCTGTCGTGTTTTATAACTTTTCCCTCAGTGCGGCAATTTGCGCCTCAATACTTGCCAACCAACCATTTGAATGTAATCATATTCATCGATTAGTCCTCCCGCCAAAATGATAGAGTTGTTGCGCCAACTATAGTGCTATCGCCCTGTAATGTTGTTGTACTGGCATCGTTGAGCCGCGCAACAGCAGCCCCTCCATGAATGGTATCTCCTGCATTTAGATAAACTCCGCGCATTTTTGCGGACGCTGAAACATAACTTGCGCTATTTGCCCAAGACGAATTATTTTGACCATATCCTTTTTGGACTGCGCTAGCATACGTCGAGCTACCAGTCTTTACCAGAGCCGTTGCTATCACTCCATTATTTCCTTGCCCCTGCGATTGCATTTCCGCGCCGTATCGTCCTGCCTGTTTGACAACAACAGAAATAGCGGAATATTCGGCAATATCCGAGTTTGATACGGTAACGGTTGTAGCTAAGTTCTTCTGGTATCCATAATCGCTTTTCGGATTCCATATGATTTGTGGGGCAAGAGCAGCACCATCGGACGCTTGGTAAATCGTCCAGTCTGGGGTATTGGCGGTATTGTAATTTGCCCAAATAGAACCAGTGCAAACGCAGAAGTCTGTTGCTGCTCTCGTATATGTGCAACCGTCCGGCAATAAAAAGTAGTCGTCATCTGTTGCTGTGGTCGTGGTCGGCACATTCAGGAAGCCAGAAAAACGGCTTAATGCTGGAACCATAACAGAATTAGCTGCGTCCCATATTTCGTAAGTGTGCAGTTTGATCTTCCCCGTTCCACTTACTGCGCCCCAATAAGCCGTTGCATCAGCGAGAATGAATTGAGTTGATCCACCAAGAACAGTGGCCGCTCTTGTTCTATAGATGTTCCCGTTTCCATCAGGAATTTGAACACCGATAGGATTTGAAGAATCAGGTGCTGCACCGTTTGACTGTGCAAAAATATCCAACTTGTTGACGGCAGCATTGACAACGAGCTTCAGGTTTTGAATCTGATTGAGGTTGTTTATCGGCGCAGAAAACGTAATTGTCCAATCAGTATAAGTTCCGCTGCCTAAAACATCCAATACATTGACAACCAGCGCACCAGTGCCAGAATCGTATGACGTTACATCCCCGTGCATCCAGTTTGACGGTGAAGCTGTACGGGCAATCTTGACGCTATGTCCCGGAAGATAGCTTTTAGATGCTTCAACGGTTAATGATTGTGACCCTGTCCCGATTGTTAAACTGGTCGTGCTTGTAGAATCCAGAGAGTTCCAGTTTAGAGCGGCAATAACTGCATTTAGTTCTGTTGTAAATGTTCCAGTCCACCAGGCTATAAAGGCATCGGCAAGCGTCGAAAACGTGCTGGGAGTGCTTCTGCTTGGAGGGGTTGGCGGTGTTGTCATTGCTGGCATAATTTTACCCCCTTAACCCATGTCAATGTCGGCAAGTTCTGCCTCTGTAATAGCAAGGACGTGGTTTGCCACGGCCATGACAGCCGAATGAAAATTCGCTCCTGAGTCTGCACCTGCGGCGACATTGTAAAACGGCCAATTTACCCCGATTGTCGGAGTTTCCCCGCCTGTGTTCGTTATGTAATCCATATTATTCATGTCGTTTGTTGTCGCGACAAATAGCGCTTGAACTCTCTCTGCAATGTCTCGCAACTCCCGCGCTTTTACGGCAAAATCAGCAACGATTGTACCGCCTACACACACTGGATTATTGTAATATTTTTTAGCCATGTTCTTTAATCACCTATCCCTTTCAATAAAATTAATGCCTCATATTTTTGTTCAGTAGTACCGCCTTCCAACTCCGCCGCTTTTCGTCTAATCATATTTTTATAATCTTCTTCCGCCCTTGTAGCGGAAATTTCGGCTTGTGTAAAATTTACAATATCCCACTTTTTTATCCATTGACCATTCCCAAGCGGTTCGGGAGTTCCGGCGACAACCTTTTGGTATTCACCCGGAACCGGCTCAATGGAATCAATAAGGGGAGCATATCCAGCGCGCCTCAATGTCTCCAATGGAATAGTGCTATCATCATAAATTGTGGGATATTCCAGGGTATTAACATTGATAAATTTCATGTCAGCCCCTCTATTTCTATGGTGATAATGTCATAATCTGGATAAGCGATTGAAACAGTCCAATCTTTTGCATATCCATACGCAAATAATGCTTCTGCTTCTCCAATCCAGACAAGAGCAGTTGCTCTATACGAAGCAAGCAGGCGGAATAAATTAGCTGTAGCCCCACTCTTAACTTCAATATCAAAATTCATTTTTTTGGAATAATCGCGCTCATCAATGGAGGTTACACCATAATCATCAGTCGTTTTGACTGAATAATCAGTTATTCCTATGGAAGCCCCATATTCAGTACCTCCCAATGTTTTCGCCAGCCCCAAGACGATACCTCCGCATAGAACTGTTCCTCCCGTGTAGGTGATGGTGATATCCAGAACGGTATTTAGGTATGGGGGTATATTGAAAACCGCTATGTCGGCAATCCTAAAATAATCAGCGAAAAAATAGGAATACCAGTCATAAACTCCCGACAATTCATCTGCGATGGCATTTAACAAGTCCAGTATTTCATCATAAACTACCCCGGCCACGGGATCGGTACTGGTGACTTGAATAGTCACCGCGTCCACATTAATAAACGCGATACTGTCAAATAGTTCTCCCGGTGTGATCTTGTAGGTTAGTGAGGTTGCCTGTGACACTTGACTGCCTACTTTTGCATCAAACGGCTTCCAGCGGTTCGTGGCTGATACTTCTTTCCACCAGATAGGAGTCTCAAGGGCAAGATCAGTCGCTGGGTCATGCCCGACGTTCGGGGCCGACGTAAAAGTAGGATTTGCCGCCCCTTGATCGGCTAAAAGTGAGGCCGTCCCGGTAACTCCTATAATTTCCCCAAGGGTGAACGCGCCCGATCTGCTTTTGACATAATAAGTTGTTGATGTTAAGTACTGCACAACCTTGCAGGTCGAAAGACTTGTCTGACCAGTCAAAGTCCAGTCCGGCAACCAGGGAATTGCTGGCGCCACATCCAGAGTTAAAAGCTCGATATCCGATAGAGGCAATGACTCATATATTTTATGACCCGAAATGCACCTGTCGCCTTTTGTGTATGTTGTCCCCGCATTGTATGCAGTATAATCATTTTCGGGAACATCGGTTGACGTGAGCATTGCCTCGGTTATTGTGATCGGTTTGATTATTTTCATGCTGTCGCCGTCCTCATTGCAGGGTATCCGTCAGCGTCAATACTACCGCTGGTTATCAAATTAAGTATCTTCGCCATTTTACCCGTGTTCTTGACTTCCGCTAGCCCCACGGCTTTAATGTCTGCCCGAAGCCCTTTTATTTCGGTAAGCAGTTCTGAACTATCTGAATTGATTGTCACCGGTACAGACCGACCATCTTCAAGGGGTATTACGGCCTCGGTGCCATGCAATAATCCCGAATATCCTGTTTCCGGGCCGGAGAATACGCCGCCGTCGGCTGCTGAAAAAGCAACACTACCCGACATATTACTTGGAAAAGATTTAAGCATTGACGCTAAGTCACCACCGCCAGAAAATCCCTCTAATCCAATTTGTAATTGTCCCGATTTATAAGATGGACTCATCAGTCTCATTACTTGATCCATTGCCCAACTCTTTGCCAATCCGGTTCCGATTGATGAAACTATATTGATTGCAGCTTGCTCATATACCGCATCCATCGCAGCGGAATATACCGATGAATAAATTGATTGTGCTGTTGCGTCCGTCGCACCGCTTGTTATTGCCTCATTCAATGCTGCCTGTGCTTGCATGTCAGCCGTTATCTGTCCAGCTTCAAGTGTATTAGCGAATTGATTAACTCCTAGATATGACGATATTCCAGATGTCGCCGCGCCTGTTCCAGCTCCAATTAAAATTGGTAAAAGACTTCCGCTTCTACCCGCTGCGGGAACATTGGAAAACGCTCCACCAATACCACCCGCTACAGCAGCAGACGTTCCAGCACTCAACCCTGCGGCAAGAGCACCGACACCACCAGCATAATACGTCAAGGCTCCCATAATTGCACCGGGAACCATTGGGCCTATCGATTCATTTATTGAGTTTATAAAATCTGATACAGTATTGGTTATTGTATCAAAAAAATTACCATCGCTATCCTCGCGTATTTCCCCAGGCCTAAGATGCCTGAAGAAGTTAAATGGATCGCCCGGCTTATAGTATGCGTCCGTTAAATCGTCCCATCCCCAATATCCGATATTACCAGTGTAGGGATTATTGTTATCTGACCAAATTTCCTTAATACCAACTCCCAAATAATTTTGATTAGTTATTGCCCACGGTGGAGCGTAGCGAGTATCTGGGTGTACTATTTCCCAACTTTTTCCGTCATCGCCGCTGCCGTATTGTATTCTGTATAGTTGTTTTTCTGTTTCAGTAGCTGTAGATTTCCATCCGTGACCTATTTCATCCCACGTATTGAAGAATTGGCGGAGGCCGGTTCGTTCGTTGATCGTTCCCGCTCCGCCCATAGATCGCAATAGCCGCGCCTCTGCCGGGTTAACATGAGCCAGCATGGTATCACCATTTTGACCTTGTGCTGCAATAGCGGCAAGAATCTTGCTTGTGTTTGAATTAGTGAATATCTGGCTTGGGCCGGTATATTCCAGTTCTGGGCCTTCTTCGCCAACGATACGCCACCCACCGGAATGTTGACCACCTTGGGCATAAGATGATGTAAAATAAGTACCTGTAGAATTGCCGGAAATAGTTGACGTTGATGCTCCAAGATTTAACGCGCTAGAACTTGATGTCCCTGTACTAAACCAGTCTGACGCATAACCGAGCAGTTTGCCAATAACTCCCAAAACTGCGGTGGCTGCATCCGTCCACGATGCGCTAAATGACATAACAATAGACTTTGTTGCGGCTTCTACGACCATCTGAGCCACAATATCAGTAAATTTTCTGAGCATTGCATCGCTGAAATTAGTAAATAATTTAGATGAGTCAACCGTTCCCGTTTTTATTGCGTCAAATAGCCCATCGGAAAATAACTTTTGAGATTCTTTATTAAATGACTCAAATATTTTTTCTCCCGCCTTAGCGAAGGTTAAGGCATCTTTCTCCATCTTAAGATATCCAGCCTTAACGCCGTCGAAGAACTTATTAGAGTATTCCAGTTTTTTTATTTCTTGCTTTCTTGTTTCTTCAGCTACCCACGCAGCTATGGCGGCCTCATGCTTTGCTGCTTCTTCTGCTGTACTTGCCTTATTTACTAATATTTTCCTCCATGTTTCAGCTTGGGCATTTATTAATGTGATCGATTCTTCATAAAAATAGCCCTCATATCCCCTTAAGTCCTTATAAAGATCGCGCTCGGCTTTTAACCTCTCGGCGACTGTACTTTTTGCTTTGTCAACTTTTTCCTTTTCGCGCTTTAAGTAATCATCAAAATCTTTTTGCGCTTCTTTAGTTGTCTCCTCATTCATTTTCTGTTCGGCCAGCGTGATTTCAGCGGCTTTCCATTGCGCTATTTTTACATCGGAAGCTTTTGCGTCACGCCATTTTTGTTCCTCTGACGCTATGCGTACAAGGTCTTTTTCGTAAGTGCTTTGACCATATCCATCTATTTCAATCTGGGCCTTTCTTGTGGCTTCGACAATAGATTTTTCGGCGGATAATCTTTCGGATGCTGATTTCTTTGCGGATTCTGCGGCTTTTGCTTCATCCGCTGCATTTTTGGCATTAATTTCGCCATGCTCTTTTCTGATTGTGGCAAGATTTTTTTCAGTAACTAAAATTTCTCTTTGATCTTGTAAATACCGGATCATGTTTTTGAGTTGATCTTCAGAATACTCATCCTTCGGCGTTGACCCGAATATATTAATTCCAAAAAATCCTTCTTTATCTTTGGCAAAGTTTTTTAATTTTAGAGATAACCAGTCAATTTGACTTTCGACATTAGTTAAATCCATTTCCTTTGCTTTTTGTTCAAATGCCGTCATTTTTCTTACAGCATCGTCATTGCCGTTTCCGAATAATTCGTATGCGGAGTAAGCTGCCGTTAATGCGACTCCAACACCAGCAAGAACCAATCCAATCGGGCCAAGTGATAATAAAAACGCTTGCACGGCAACCCGCGCTAACGCAAGAGTGGTAATTAATGAAGTCAACGCAGGACTCATGACACTCAAGCCGGTGATAAAAGCATCAATTTTTACAGCAGCGAATGCAATACCTATGGCAATTAAAACATCCCTGAGCTTCCATAAAGTTTCTATTACCGCAACAACGGGGGCGGACATTGATTTAATTGCTGATATGACAGTTGATACATTTGATGCGAACTCCTTACCCCATGCTGTTATGGCCGCTCTTCCTTCACCGCTTAACTCTCCATTTAATCCGGTCACTGCATCTGTTATGCTTCCAATAAGCACGGCCAAAGCTGGTGTGAAAGCCTGACCAAACATAACCTTCAAGTTTTCAAGATGACGATCAAGAGAAAGAACCTGTTTCCCTGCTGTTTCCATTGCCGACTCATATGTGCCGGCAATAGTCTTCCCCGCATCCATAACAACATTCATGCGGATTTGCGTCTTTTCGGTTTCGGTTAATTGATCGGCGGTTTTCCCCAGGGACGCGGCAACTTTTTTATAGCTGTTTTCAAAATTAACATTGATTCCTATTGTGCGGAGGACTTCGATCTGACCTGATTGGATACCGTAGATCATACGCTGGAACGCTTCAGAGCTGTTAATATTACCGATAACAGCCGCATCCTGAGCAACACGCGCCAACTGTTCGGATTTGGTAAGGTCAAGATGCGCCTGTGTCATTTTTACTATGGTTTCTCTGGCCGCAACCATTGAAATTCCGGTCTTTTCCAGACCTTTAGCAAATTTTTCCATTTCGGCGGAAGTATAACCGGAATTATTGCCGACCGTCCGCATTACAACGCCAAGTGTTTCATATCGGGCGGCCAGCATCGTCGCATCTTGAATATACTGAGCCATTTTCAAAACGGCATAAGAGGCAGCAACGGCCTTAACTATATTAGCCATTTGCGTAAACTGCGAATTTGCCGATTGTGTGGCCGTCTCAACTTTGCGCGTTGCACCTTCTGTTTTTTGGGCTACACCTTCAAAATTAGAGAGGTCACGCGAGGCGGTAACGACTCCGGTAGAATCAACCTTTATGTATAAACTGGCTAAATCACTCACTTTTTCATTGCCTCTTCAAGAAATTTTCTGTCAATCAATTTGATTGCTTCAACTTCCCACGCTGTCGGTTCGCTTTTGGTTAAATTCGCCCACGCCTGAATTTCGTTGTAAGTAAGCGGGGCCGGTACATTCCCGCTATATCCGCGCCCCGGTGATAATTCACAAAACCATTCCCAAAGATAAAAAAGCTCATAAGGCATTTCCACCGGTTCTAACTGTTTTGGTATCTTCCCTTTTTGCAGGTAAACCTTTTGCAAATGATCCCTGAGCGTCGCGCCGTCTTTTTGCCGGGAGTTGAGCAAGAACTCATGCCCGGCATACTCAAGCAGCAACTCAATCAGGTCTTGATAAAATTTGCGCGATCACCAACCGCTGTATCCACCTGCTCCTTAATCCAGGGGAATCGTTTATAAATCATTTCCGCATTGGCAATAGAGAAAGGAAGTTCTTTGCCGTCAATCAAAATTGTGTCCTTTTCCGGTTCGGTGATAACTTCGCCTTCTTTTACGGCTGCGGTTCTCCACTTCTTTGACACAGCGGCAAGCAATGAAATTCCTTCTGCCTCTATTTCTTCCGGCGATAAGGTCATATTATTGGAACGGAATCCGCCCTTACTCATCTTCGCCATTCGCTTTTTCTGCTGCGCCCGGCTCACCTTCTGAAATTCGTCAGAATCCTTGCCAAGAACCGTGATGAATACGCCTAAGTCTTCATTGGTTGCCGGGTTATAAATTGATACTTCAAACCCTGCGTTGCTTCCCTGTACTGTGTCTAACGATGCTAAATCAATATTCATGAATTTTAAATCCTCCTGATTTTTATGTTATGCTGCTGAGTCTTGAATGCTAATTGTCGTTGCCAATGTGTTGACGGTACACGTTGCCCCATCATCACCCGCGCTGTTGAACTTCGCTTGGAACGGTATAGACTGGATGATTTCCTTGTCTCCGTCCTTTGTTGCGCTTGTCAGTTTCGCGGTGGGCATACTGATTGATATGAAATCGGCGTCAGGCTCGTCGGAAACAGGGAAAACGGCGTATATCGCTACCTCAGTGCCATTTCTGAACAAGTCGCGTTCTGTGGCATTCTCGAAATAAATTGAAATAGTCCCTTTTACCTCAATTCGGCCATCGCTAATTCCGGGCTTAACATTGGTTCCTATAACCGCCGCCATTGCCTGATTATTCCCGGAAATATCAAGGTCAAGACTTGTTGCCAGAGTTTTCACCGTTCCGCCTACAAGAATAAGTGCTTTGCCGGATAGTACCGCCTCCGTGGTTGTGATAGGCAGGGCTGCGGAGAAGTAGGGAGAAGCCGCAGAAAGCAGGAAATTACCATCAAGGCCAAGAATATTGAAGTCAACCGTAGGGATTCCTGTTGCCGGTGCTTTGATAGCCATTGATGAAATCTTGCAGTCCTTGAATACTTCCGAAAGATCAACATCGGAATAATTATGCTCTATTGACAACCAGTCTTCTGTATGGGATGATGGCGGAATCCAGAGTTTTTTACCGACGACGGTCACGGTTACAGCTTCCGTCTCGGCCTTGGCTACCGCTGCAACTCCGTCCAAGAAAACACCGGTCAGGACGGTTTCAGTTAGTGCTGTGATAAGGGCATTGTGATCGTTGTTTGCACGTGCATCCGTTCCGGTAACGACAAAACCGGTAAACCTTACCACGTCCCCCACTTTGAGGCCGTCGGTAATGAATGTAGCGTTAGCCGCCGATGTCAGGGTGAATGCTGCCCCCGATGTTACTGCAATCGTAAAATCAGATTCCGGGCCGGATACTTCACCTGCAACCCAAGCTTTACGCAAAAGAGCGGCCATGAATGTTTTATAAGTGGCCGGCGATAGTTCGCCAGAGCATGAACCATCCATTGACTGAGGGCCGAGATTAACGTCGCCCACCTGCTTATCAGGCCGCATTTCATTGGAAGTATACGTCTCATTGGTTTGATTTTGGGTAAACTTGGTAAATCTCATGGTCTGCGCCGTGGCTAAATCAGCCGCGCACACCGTACCCTTAGCCGACTGCACCCCGACAATTACGTTTTTATTTACTGAATTTGCTATAGTCATCTTATTTTCTCCTTTTTAAAGTTCGTTAAAATAAAAAAGGCAGACACCCATTAAGGAATCTGCCTTTGCTCTCGTTTACTGCCTGAGAATTAAGCCGCTATTTTAAGGAACTATTTTTTCAATAGTTCCAGAAGTTTTCTCTTAAGTGCCTCCAATGTTTTCAACGCTTCGATTAATTCTTTCTTTTCTGCTTCGGTCATACAAAAACCTCCGCTTTCCATTTTATCCCGACCGGAACCATCCACCGATCCCCGTCAACCCTGCCTTGTCCGATATGCGGCGTGTCGGTTACTATTACCTTAATGCTGCCACTGGTCATTGTGGTTCCGCGTTTAAAGGCTGTTCTGATTGCCTCCGCCCTCGTTGCCGCTGTTGAAGTTCCAACTTGAAGCGGGTAAAAAAGCGATACCTGAAATAATCCCTGCTCTCTGTAATGTCCAGTACCCATTGTCGGGTTTGCTGGATCAGCCGGGAGAACATACGCAGCTTGGTAAGCAGTGCCGGAAACAGGAGTAAACGGGACATTTTCCCATGCTGTACTCAATGCGGGTGTGATTCCGTTTAGTTTGCCCTCAAGGGCTGCTCTGACCGATATGATGCTCATTTCAACTCCGCTACTGCTTTGTTAATAAAATCGTTAAACCTCAACGCTGTCAAACCTACCATCCCATTTGGAGCGGTTTTGCTATGTCCTTCTTCCAGTGGAATCGCGTAAGGAAGATTATTGCCAAAATAATAAACCAGCCCAGCCGCATGTGGTGGTATGATGGCATATGCCTTGGAAAGCGTTATCTTCCCTTCTTTGTCTATTCCTTCAATCATTCCGGTAGGCAGTGAACCTATTCCTAATTGCCAGTTTGCCCGGAAATGACCACCAACATATCCTTCGCCAACGAAACCAGCATTGACGAGCCAATGATCTTGATTGGAGCTTACTCCGCCTTTATTCCAACCTTCCCAAATTGATGGATTGCCAACCGGGGACATTTCCATAATTGATTCCATAACGTCCTTAACGACTCTATCCACGACTTGATCCGCGTTCTTTCCGCACTTTTCAACAAAATTTTTAATGTCCAGAGCAAAAGTCACTTGCATACCTCAATATTTGTGATAGAATATAAATAGCTATAACTACCAGAACGAAGGAACGCAATTATGGATGAATGCCAAGAACACGAGGATAACCTCAACCGCAAAGAACGAACGCTACAAGAATTATTAAAAGTTCGAGATATCATTCTTTCCCTGCCTTTAATCCATGAATGGCGAATTGACCAGAAAGTAGCGCAGGGGACGATTGAACATATTGACCGCTTATATTCAATTTATCGCAATGTTGATCTGTCAATTTTTGAACCTCCCCCTGATACCCATTGTCCTTGCTGTGGTCACGATTCCGAAGATGATTAAACATTAATTCCGCCCTCACTGCAATCAATTATGACTATTATGATATTTGCACCATTAAAATATCGCTATGGGGAGTTATGTTTTTCCATCCATTATTATCATTTCCCGGAAGTATTATTTCCGATTTCTCAACTACCTCACAACTGCATGTTTCATATCCCGTAGTATCAACCCCGCTGTCTTCAGGGATAACAGAACAAAGATCATTAATAATTTTTTTGTCTGTCTCGTTCTCCGCGTGAAGTTCGATCCCCCACCATGCTTTATAAAGCTTCATTTCTACACTCTCCTTGACAAAAAATACACAGTACTATAGAATCTCGCTTAAGGAGGTTGATAAATGATCTATTTATTGCGGAAATCTCACGCCGATGAGCCTGAAGGGTATTCAATAGACGAAGACAAAGCCCTATTGGAAGCGGAACGCCTAAACCGCATAGAATGGGACAAATACCGCGCCGAATTTGAGAAGAAGTACCCACAACAGGGCGCGTACAAGCCTTTTGAAGAGTTTTCCGGCCCTTATTATGTCGAAAAAGTGGATAAATTAAAGTAGCCATTACGCCCTCAAATTTATATCAAATAAAACAACTGTTCCCGCTGGTGAAATTGTCTTTAATGGCTCAACCAATGTATAGGTTACGCTTGCCGCGTCGGTCACTGTATCGCCTAAAACAGGCGCGATTAAAGCTGTTCCATCTGTTTTATAGGGAGAAAGCAAAAGCCGTTTATCTGTCGCTTTGATTAAATTTCCGTCAATGTGTTTTGTTGTCCATTCAATTATAGCACCATAGGCTGCTTGTGTGCTAGTTATATTGGTCACGCCTCCAGTTGCTGGATTGTATGTTCCGGGGGTAATGTGGGTCAGGGTCAGGCTTTGGCCTTTCCCCCTTAAGAACTTATTCGCGGTTGCCTGTAATCGAGTGTAAAAGCTCATGTTCTCACCAATCCCACCGAGCAACCCCCGCCAGCCTTTAAATACGGTGCCAACATTGCGTCTATGGCCGGGTAACGCTTTCTCTGTGGAGAAAAACGGTCATAAGTAACTGATATAGGCCCGACTGTCTCAGAGATAACACCCTGTTCAAGATCGGCCAGTAAATCACCCGCTGAAGCTTTCAAGGCCAATTCCGCACAAGCCCTCTTAATTATTTCCGGGACAACATCATTCTCAATATAAACTCTCTCAACAACTACCTCAGAACGCGGCCAACAAAGAGCCTGAACCGTCGGAGTTGTACGCACTCCCTGCCAGCGGTCACGATAAATTGATGTCATGTACTCGGTCGCTTTCCGCAATGCGGCTTCCCTTAATGCATCGGTTGCAATCGCCGCCCAAGCAGTCACTCCCCGATTGGTGAAATATGTCGAGGCATCGGCCACGCTTATATAACTTTCTGCTGTGCTTAATCCTGTTCCATCCTCAGCGATTAAAGACATTCTGCTTCCTCCCGTGCAAATAAGGCAAAAATAACAACTGATAAATAGGCAGTTGTTGGAACATGAAATAAATGATTTCCTAATGAATCAATAACAATTACAATCAAGGCTGGATATAAATATCTATCGGGTACTCTGGTGAAGATTTTTACAACATAAGCCCCCGCAAGCAACAAACCAATTATTCCAAAATTCCAGAGTAAATAAACGGGCTCGCTATGAAGCATATTATCTGTGCGCCAAAGAATCCCCGGCCCCACTCCGAATAGAAGCGTATACCAATGATTTGAGAGCTTTTGGATGGCATCCAGCCAATAATCAATGCGCGACATTAATGATGTAGGTGTTTTAAATATCAGAAAATATGCTATGCTGGGAATAAGACCAATTATAGCCCCTTTCCATTGCCATAAAAAAAATCCAGTCCCCACAGATAAGGCAAGAATGGCCGTACTCGTGTGGGTTAAGAACAATGCCCAAAGGACAACCGGAAGAGCGATCCACCATTTCCGGCGATAAAAAAAGATTGCAGATATTGCGAGAAATGCCGCAAGAAAATTAATACAGCCGAGCGTTGCCGCTGCTGAACCAACCATAAAATATTGAATAATGCCAATAATTGATAATAAAATAGATAAACTGCAAATTGCGTTCATCCATGTAGTTTTTGATATTTTTCCGAACTTAATAATAATATAAAGAGCATATCCAGCCATTATGAGCATGAATGAATCTGCGGCCTGAATTAATGCACCGATTATCATAAAACCTCTCGATACTTCCGCTTGAATAAAAGTGCCCCATGCCGCCAAAAAGAATCCGAAAAGAATAAGAATTTTATCTTTTGTCAAAACAGATAAAGCCATGAGTCCAAAACATTCCATCACAAATGCCTGGGAGCTATAGAGGTTTTGCCCCCAGGCTGTCAATGAAACTGCAACCAATCCGAAGATTGCTAATTTGTCATTAATTCGTGGCATCCGATGTCTTTTTTACATAATCAGAACCATTGTAGAATACTTCCGCTGTCTTCCCTGTGGCTATAACAGCGCCAGTCCCGCCAGATTGTTTTATGTAAACACTTGCTGAATCGTCGCTGGTATTACGAACGACATATTCCCTTGAAATTCCGCTTTCATCGACCAGAGGTGCAATTATTGCTTGACCACTGGCACTTCCAGTCACAATGAGGTATTTACAAAGAGCCTCAGAAACAGACAGAACGTAATCAACGGCAGACATGGCGATAGTCACAATTTTGGGACGCAAATCACTGGCTGCGGTTGATACGGTTATCGTACCCGCTGAAGCAATTATCGTAAATCGTTCCGATTGCTCGTAAGGGCCAAAAATTAAACCGCTTCCTGTAACTGCTGTCGTGCTTTGTTTGGCCCCGCCAGGTAATCTTCCAAGCCGGATGACTGAGCCTGTCGTGCCGGAAGGCGCGGCAACGGTTAAGATTTTCCCGGCGGGTAGTATTGTCGTGTATGAATTACCAGCACTTACCGTTTCCGCAAAAGCAGGTAGTGCAAATAATATTACCAGCATTGCAAAAAACATTACTGAAAACAACTTCTTCATTTTCATTTTCCCCCTTTTCTATGCTTGATGGGTTTAAGACCATGGGAATCAACGCAAGTCCCCGGCTCAGAATTGTCGGGGCGCGTTCCGATCTGCCCCTCGATATATTCAACGTCACCTGGCTTCATGCAGTCCCTAAATTGGATATAATACCCATGCGGGTGCGCCGGATTGTCGCTTTTTATCTTTATCACTTCTCTTTCTGACATGACTTCTCCTGATATATGACGGCCATATTTCAGACCGTCATATTGTTAAAATTACGCACCAGCAAGAATAGCAATGTGCTCTTCTTTAACGGCCTTGCAGCCCCAAGCAATCGCTACTTCATAGCGTACCTGTCTGTACTGCTTATACATAGCAACTTCAAAACTCAGTCCGGTTCTGGG
>JAQWFH010000056.1 GCA_028704515.1 Eubacteriales bacterium | reverse complement strand
TGAGGAGGCTCACTGTCAAGCGGACCGTGGGATAAATGCTTCTAGTCCCTTCTTTTTTGTTCCTATCTTCGTTATTCAGCTCTCAAGGTGCTTGCTATGTTTTTTCATAGGTTAGTAGACACTATCGTTTTACTTATCAAATTATTTTGTTTTCTTTAAAGCTGTAATATGTCCCGCCACCTATTATTATGTGGTCGGCAATATGTATCCCTATTATTTCCCCTGCTTTCTGCATTTTCGTGGTAAGGTCGATGTCAGCCTTGCTTGGAGAAGGATCTCCGCTCGGATGATTGTGCCCCATAACTATCGCAAATGCATTTCGCCTGACTGCCATATGAAAAATTTCGCGTGGTACTGCATTGACTATATTTAGACCACCCTCCGCTATGTTTTCAACTGAAACAACTCCGCCCTTTGTATCCATGAGAATCACCTTAAGCGCTTCATGTGAAAGTCCGGAAAGCTCCTTCATGAGCATCGCAGCTGCCTGGTCCGCATATTCTATGACATATTTATTACTCTTCTTCCTGGTTACTATACGCTTGCCAAGCTCGGTTGCCGCCGCGATTTGACATGCTTTGGCTGGCCCGATTCCAGGGATTCGGCTGAGCTCTTCCGCAACACAATTTTCAAGGAATAATATACCAGATGTGTCTATTGAAATTATTTCATCTGCAAGTTGCATTACGGACATTTTATTTGTCCCAGTCCGTATGATTATCGCAAGAAGCTCTCTGTCCGAAAGCGATGCAGCACCCTTTCGTAGAAGTCTTTCTCGCGGTCTTTCTTCTTTTGTAATTTTTTTAATATTCATTTCATGTCCTCTATTTTACAATGCAAAATGCAAAATACAAGACAGTTAAACTATTCCCCCGAATATGCACGTATATTGTACCATTTTTCTCATCTTAACACAAGACTTCAATGTACTGTGGTTTGATTTGTTTGTGATATTTTGATGAAATTTCAATTATAAAATACTTCAATTAGGAAACAATAACTATGCAAGAAACATTAAGGAGGTATAAAATGAATTCTACACCAAATCACAGCATTCAGTGCAATGTTTCATCATGCACACATCATTGCGGAAGTAAAGATTATTGTTCCCTAGAACGCATAACAGTTGGAACGCACGAAAAAAGTCCTACACAAGAAGAATGTACCGATTGTATGTCTTTTAGAAAGTAAGAAAAAAGAAAAATGGGTGATTTATTTTTATAAATCGCCCATTTTATTTTTGAGAAGTGATTACACAAATTTAGGGTATATGTAGATTTGTCAATTCTCATTGTTTTTTGTCTATATCTATTATAGAATTATTCTTAAGAAGAGTAAACCTTCTTTTAAATTTTCTTTAAATTTAAATAGTTCATTTGTGTGATGAATTCTTTTCTTGGTGATTTCATATATTCCAAAAATTTTATTTTAAGGAGAACATGTACCATGTCCAAAAGATTGATAGATCATCTGATCGATTATGTAAAATTAGATATTGCTCCTTTCCATACCCCTGGCCACAAGCGGACTTCCGGTACTTACGACTACCTTGAAAAAATCTCATACCGTTGCGATTTAACCGAGATTGAAGGCTTTGACAACCTTCACGGGGCAAACGGGATATTGAAGGACGCTATGATCCGTGCCTCAGAAATATACCAAAGCGAACGAACCTTTTTCTCGGTCAACGGCAGCAGCGCTGGTATATTAGCAGGTATAAGGGCGGCAACAAAACGGGGCGATGACATCATTGTCGCACGCAATTGCCACAAATCGGTCTACAACGCCATAGAGCTCTGCGGACTTAGCCCTCATTTTATAATGCCGCAGCGCTATAATCCTTTTAAAATATACGGTGCTATCTCCCCCGATGATGTAAAAAATTCTATAAAGCAATATCCCAAAGCGGCTCTTATCGTAATAACCAGTCCTACATATGAGGGAATCATCAGCGATATCCGTGCAATATGTGATGAAGCGCACATAAACAATATTCCTGTAATAATCGACGAAGCGCATGGCGCTCACTTGGGATTTCTCGATAAAAGTATAGAAAATGCAATCTCATGCGGAGCGGATATCGTAGTGCATAGCGCACACAAAACTTTATCTTCCTTGACTCAGACAGCTCTTGTGCATGCAAACGGAAACCTGATAGATGTAGATGAGCTCGAATGGCAGTTGTCGGTATTTCAGACGACGAGCCCCTCATACCTTCTTATGGCCTCACTCGACGGATGTATAGACTATATAAAGTACAATAAGGAAAATGCCTTTGAAAAATGGCTTAGCAATCTCGAGAAATTTGAGCAAATGACTAAAAACCTCAAGCATTTGCGCATACTCAAATACGCTTCTGACACTGCCGGCACTCACCCAGCTATTTATAAATTCGACAAAAGTAAGATTATTATTTCAACGAACGGAACAAGCCTCAATGGGGCAACGCTCGCATCAAATTTGCTTAATAAGTATCGAATAGAGCATGAGATGAGCCTTGGAAGCTGTGTGACGATGATGACCGGTATGGGAACAACGGCTTGTCACCTGGAGCGTCTTGCCGAGGCTTTGATTGAAATAGATGCAAGCTGCAAAAGTGCAGTAAATAATTCACCCTCATTAATATTTAGCGATATGCCGTACTGCGCAATTCCTATTGAAGAAGCAAGGCTCGCATCGACAGAACCGGTAAGACTTGAGCAGGCTGAAGGTCGTATCATCGCACGATATATGTGGGCATATCCGCCAGGCGCCCCTTTCCTTATCCCCGGTGAAATAATAAACGGTGATTTGATAAAATTCATTTCCGAATCCAGCGTAAACGGCACTGCATTAAAGCATAACGGCAAAGCTTTTGATGGCAATATTGTAGTTGTTAAGCATAAGTAATGCTGAAATATATTGACTTTTATATGCTGATTGTTATACACTAATTTAAGCAATATCCATGAAAGGAGCGATAAAAAATGAAAAGGATTAAAACTCTCCAAACTCGCGACCTTGCGAAGAGCATCCAAAATGGCGGATGCGGAGAATGCCAGACATCTTGTCAATCGGCATGCAAGACTTCTTGCGGAGTTGCAAACCAGCCTTGCGAAAAAGAGGAAAAATAGTAACCTATTACATTGTTAAGAATATCGCTTAGCTGCCATACGCGCCGCAAGCGATATTTTTAGGAGAAAAATAAATGATACACCAATATAAACTAAATAGCTACAACATAGTGATCGATGTTTTCAGCGGGTCGATACACGTAGTCGATGATGTTGCCTACGACGTTATCGATATGTATTCCCATACACCGCGCGAAGAAATTATTTCTTCTGTAATGAAAAAATATGCGAACCGCGATGACATATCTATCGCCGAAATCGAGGAATGCATCAATGATGTTGATACACTAATACGCGAAAAAAAACTTTTTACAGACGATATCTTCAAAGACAAGGCCTCTGGATTCAAAGGGGGACACGATGATATAAAGGCGTTATGCCTTCATGTCGCACATAATTGCAATCTCAACTGCGAATACTGCTTCGCAAGCCAGGGACATTACAAAGGCGAAAGCGCTCTGATGAGCTTTGAAGTAGGCAAACGGGCACTTGATTTTCTTGTCGAAAACTCCGGCAAAAGGCGCAATATTGAGGTCGATTTTTTCGGAGGTGAGCCTCTGCTGAATTGGGATGTCGTTAAGCAACTCGTTGCTTATGCAAGAAGCATCGAGAAGGAGCACAACAAAAACTTTCGATTTACTTTGACTACAAATGGTATGCTTATTGATGATGATGTTATTGAATTCTCAAACAAGGAATTTTACAACGTTGTGCTCAGCCTAGACGGACGCAAGGAAATACACGATGCACGAAGACCGGATTACAGCGGGAACGGAAGCTATGATACCATCGTCCCGAAATTTCGTAAGCTCGTTGATGCACGAAACAATCAAGGCTATTATATGCGTGGCACATTTACGCACGGCAACATAGATTTTACGGAGGATATCCTTCATATGGCAAACCTCGGATTTACACAACTCAGCATAGAGCCCGTGGTTTCCCCCGAGGGAACCCCTTATGCGTTGACAAAAGAGGATCTCCCTGTCCTGAAGGAGCAGTACGAAATCCTTGCGAATGAAATGATAAAAAGGGAAGAAGAAGGATGCGGCTTTACATTCTATCATTACATGTTAGATTTGTCACACGGTCCTTGTATATACAAAAGAATCGCGGGCTGCGGGTCGGGAACGGAATATTTTGCAGTGACTCCTTCGGGAGACCTATACCCTTGTCATCAATTCGTAGGCGATGAAGGCTACAAGATGGGAAACGTGTTTGAAGGCGTTTTAAATCAGGAAATCAAGGAAAAGTTCAAGGCATGCAATGTCTATTCAAGAAAGGAATGCGATGATTGCTGGGCAAGGCTCTATTGCTCAGGAGGCTGCGCCGCAAACGCATACCACTCTGTCGGCGATATAGGGGGCATATATGAATACGGCTGCGAGCTCTTTAAAAAGAGAATTGAATGCGCAATAATGGTAAAAGCTGCGCAGGCATAAAGCTAAAAGTGAATACATTTAGCCACACAAATATACATAGCGGAACAAAAGGGTAGGCCCATTAACATAGGTGCCTACCTTTCGTTTATATTAATTGCATTTGTAATAATCACGTCTTTTTTTATTGCTGTCTTATATATCATTTCTGACTAAATCCTCTAGGGATTCCCTTTTTACCGCAACATAGTCCCTTCCGTTTTCAATCATTACTACAGGTGGTCGCGGAAGTCTGTTGTAGTTTGAGGCCATAGAATAGTTATACGCACCGGTGATAAGCACTGCAAGAGTATCGTTATGCATCGTCTCCGCAAGCTCCACGCCTTTCTGAATAATATCCCCGCTTTCACAGCATCTTCCCACAACATCAGCAATAAAATCTCTTTTTTCGTTCATCCTGTTTGCCACATAAATTGTATAAGGTGCCTGGTAAAGAGCAAATCTAGGGTTGTCCGTCATTCCTCCGTCAACTGATACATAATTCTTGTAGCCCGGAATGGTTTTTATCGTTCCGACGGTATATATAGTTATCCCTGCATCAGCCACTATGCTTCTACCCGGCTCCATCAATATTTTCGGAAGCGTTACGCAAAGGTCCTCTGCTTTTTTATGGATAAACGTTCCTATTCTCTGTATCTCTGTTCTGATATTCAGCTCCGGGTCGTATTCGGTCGACTTAACGCCAAAACCTCCGCCGATATTGAGCTGTTTCGCCTCATACCCAAGCTTAGCCTTCATGTCAGCTATGAAATTCATCATTACATCGGTACTAAGAAGATAGTTTTCCGCATCGAAAACCTGCGAGCCTATGTGGCAATGAAAACCGCACAGGTCGATATGGGGCTTGCCTATTGATTCTATTACCATTTCCTCGGCTTGTCCTGTTTCTATGGCACTTCCGAATTTGGAATCTACCTTTCCCGTTGAAATTGCTTCGTTTGTATGCGGATCTATTCCCGGTGTTATTCTGAGCAGTATGGATTGCTTAATTCCACGCTTTGACGCTTCTTCTTCTATAGCGCATAATTCTTCTATATTGTCTACAACAAAATATCCGATACCGTTATCCATCGCATATTCAATATCCTGATCAGTCTTGTTATTGCTATGAAAATACGCATTTTCAAGTGTTGCACCGGCCTTTAGTACTGTATATATTTCTCCCGATGAAACAACATCTATCCCCATTGCCTCATCCTTCATAACCTGATAGATTCTTTTAAAGGATGCAGCCTTGCTTGCATATAAAGGAAGGGCGTTATCCCCGAAAAATTCCTTCATTGCATTCTTGTATTCATTGCATTTGTAACGTATTCTATCTTCGTCCATTAAATATAGAGGTGTTCCATATTTCTTTGCCATATCTACAGTATCTACACCCGCGAATGTCAAATGCCCTTTTTCGTTGATTGATAGGTTTTCGCAAATCATATTACTGCTCCTTTTCTATTAATTCGCCATAAATTGATTTCAATGCAAGAATATAGTCGTTTTCATCAATTCCTATAATAATATTGAGCCTGCTAGAGCCTTGATCTATTAATTTAATATTTATGCCGGGTGCTGCTAAAGCTCTGAATATCCTGGCAGCAATGCTTTTGCTTTTGATCATAGAACGCCCTACGATTGCAATCATCGCAATTCCATCCTCGATTTCAATGTGATCCGGTCTTACGGCATCGTTCAAATCGGCTATGACGGCCTCCTTGCATTCAATGATTGAGGAAGTGTTTACAACAACTGACATTGTATCGATTCCGGTCGGAATATGCTCAAACGATATTCCATATTTTCTCAAAACCTCAAGCACCTTCATACCGAAGCCGATTTCCGAATTCATCATATCCTTCTCTATATTTATAGATGAAAAGCCAACTTTGCCGGCAATGCCCGTTATGATGTGCTCTGCGTTATCCTCGGCTATTTCGGAAACAATCATAGTTCCTTTTGCGGCAGGCTCATTTGTATTCTTGATATTTACAGGTATTCTTGTTTTCTTAACAGGGAAAAGAGCATCCTCATGCAGAACCGTTGCACCCATATAAGATAATTCTCTTAGCTCCTTATATGTAATTTTATCAATTGGTTTTGGATTATCCACATATCTCGGATCCGCCACCATTAATCCCGATACATCAGTCCAGTTTTCGTAAATATCCGCATTTACTGCGCGCGCAACTATTGCACCTGTGATATCGGATCCGCCACGCGAAAATGTCTTGATTGTTCCATCCGGTAACGCTCCGTAAAATCCCGGAATTACTGCCCTCCGGTGATTTGCGAGGATTTCTCTAAGCCTTAAATTTGTTTTCTCTACATCTAAGGTGCCGTCTTGAAAGAAAAATATACCTTCTCTTGCGTCGATAAATTCAAAATCTAAATATTTTGCCAAAATCATTGCGTTCAAATACTCTCCTCGACTTAATAAATAGTCAGCGGTTTTTTGGCTGGATACATTTGCCGCTATCTCTTCGATTTTCTCCTCGAGATTAAATGTAATGCCAAGGTCTTCAATGATTTTATTATACCTATTCTCTATCTTTTCAAATACATCGCCAACTCCCGCATTCTCAGATGCAAGCTTAAAGCTTTTGTACAGTAAATCTGTAACTTTTTCATCCCCCGAATACCTTTTACCGGGAGCCGAGGCAACGATATACCTTCGTGCCTCTTCACTTTTTATTATATTTGCAACCTTTTGATAGTGCTCCGCGTCGGCAAGCGAGCTACCTCCAAATTTTAAAACTTTTAATGTCATTTATATATGTTCTCCAATTATATATTAGAGCAGGCGTGCTCTAATCTCTTCGGGTGTAAGTATTGATAGATCTGCAGGTGCAACATCAAATACGGTCTTGCAGCCTGTAATTCCGCGGCTCCTCATTTTATATGCCGCCCTCGCATATGCGACGAGTACGCTTGATGTGAATTCAGGATTTGAACCAAGCTTAAGGTTATATTCTATAATATGGTTATTCTCTAGGTTAGGACCTGTAGCCCCACTCCTTATTACAACACCTCCGTGTGGTATCCTAGAGTGATTGCGCTCCATCTCTTCCGCGGTTATAAAATTCACAGTAGTGTCATAATCTGCAAAATATGCCGGCATCGTTACAATGGAACGCTCTATTTCCGCCTTATCGGCGTTGTCTTCTGCAACAACAAAGCACTGCCTTTTATGCTTTTGACGAACCGCAAGCTCCGGGGTGTTTCCGGCTCTTACAGATTCGAGTGCCGCCTCAACCGGTATCGTATATTGTCTTGCATCCAATACCCTTGGAATTTTGCGTACTGCATCGGAATGCCCTTGGCTTACTCCCGGGCCCCAGAACGTATAATCATTTCCAACAGGAAGAAGGGCCCCTCCGTAAAGTCTGTTTACAGAAAACATTCCGGGATCCCATCCCACTGAAATTATTGCGATATTGTTTCCTACCTCTGCCGCTGTGTTTACATTTTCAAAGTGCATTGGTATATTTGAATGATTGTCAAAGCTGTCTATCACATTGAAATTTTTTGCAAGCTCCGGTGTCATTATTGGGAGATCGGTGGCACTGCCGCCACAAATTATCAAGACATCTATATTTTCCTTCATGCTCAATATATCGCCGGCGGAATATACCTTTACTCCATCTGTAAGTATTTTGACCTCCCCCGGTTTTCTTCTTGTAAATACACATGCAAGTTCCATATCCGGGTTTTGCATTATAGCGCATTCAACTCCTCTGCCAAGATTCCCATACCCGTATATTGCGATTTTCATATTCTATTCTCCCTTTTTCATTATGTCCTGCATATTATATAGTCCGGCTTTACAATTTACAAGGAATGCGGCTGCGTCAACAGCTCCTTCCGCAAATAATGCCCTGCTGTGCGCCTCGTGTTTCACTGTTATCGTCTGAGTATCCGTTCCTATTATAACTTCATGCTCACCCACTATATTTCCCAATCTAACGGCATGAATTCCTATTTCGGCTTTCGTCCGCTTTGCATTTCCGGACCTTCCCTTTACATATTCGGCATTATGGCGGACCTCCTTTATGGCGTCAGCCAGCATCAATGCAGTGCCGCTAGGTGCGTCCAGCTTGCGATTATGATGCTTCTCTATTATTTCAATATCTGCTTCGGGCATCATTCTTGATACTGTTTTCGCGAGCTCCGTTAGAAGTGCCACACCTACAGACATGTTCGCGGAACGGAATATAGGAATTTCCTTTGCCGCCTCATCGATCATTTGGAGTTCTTCTTCTGTCTGGCCTGTTGTGGCGATAACAAGCGGTAATTTATTTTTAACCGCATATTGCGTCAGCTCTCGTGTTAACGAATGATTTGTGAAGTCGATAATGCAGTCGGCTTCCCCCTTAAAATCGTATAAATTCTTATATCCGCTTCCCTCATTGTTAATATCTACAGCTGCGGCAAGCTCAGCGCCTCTATAGCCCGCGTTTGCAAGGGAAATAAGCTCATGCCCCATCCTTCCGTTCGATCCGTTTATAATCAGTCTCAATTAAATCCCTCCCTTATAATTCTATTCCTTGCTCAGCCATCAGCCTGAACATGACCTCTGCTTTTTGCTCATCCATTTGAACGAGAGGTAATCGCACATAGTTGCTACAGAAACCCATTTTTGCAACGGCCGCCTTTATCGGAATAGGATTCACTTCTGAGAAAATTGCCTTTACGAGAGGGTAAACATCGTACTGAATTTTAGTGCTTGCCGCTGCATCACCTTCAAAGTAACGCGCACAAAGCTCATGTGTCTTCTTCGGTAATATATTTGACAGAACGGATATTACTCCCGCACCGCCAAGTGAGAGAAGCGGAAGTATCTGATCGTCATTGCCGGAATATAAATCCAACTGATCGCCGACCAATGACATCGTCTCAACAATTTTTGAAATGTCATTGTTTGCTTCCTTAATTGCCGCAATCATAGGGTGCTTGGCAAGCTCAACATATGTGCACGGTTCTATATTAACGCCGGTCCTTGAAGGCACATTATATAATATTATAGGCTTTGTGCTCGCATCCGCGATTGCATAAAACATTTTTATAAGACCCTTTTGAGTCGTCTTATTGTAATAAGGTGTTACTACGAGCATTGCATCTGCGCCGATTTCGCAAGCATACTTTGTCAAGCTTATGGCATATGCAGTATCATTTGAGCCTGTTCCCGCTATCATTGGAACTCTTCCGTCAATAACCTCCGCCGAAAATCTAAGAACCTCACGGTGCTCTTCGTCACTAAGCGTGGAGGTTTCCCCCGTAGTTCCGCAAATTACAAGAGCATCTATGCCCTCATTTATCTGCCAATTGATCAGATCTCTCATTTGCTCATAGTTTACTCCGTTATCATCCATAGGGGTAACAAGTGCAGTAGCAGCACCTTTAAAAATCGAATTAGTTTTCATAAAAAACACTCCTTTTTCTTAAATTTGATGCAATAAAAAATAGCCGACATTATCGGCTATCAAAACTACTCAAAACACAAATCAAGGTCGTATCGAACAAACAGTGTTTTTCATAATTAAGATAGCACTCCGCATTTGCGACAGTTAAGCAAATATTCTTTGCTCACCCAGGACAGTCGTTCGCCTTGACTTCCTTCGGCACCGGCACCTTTCATATCTGCCTGAGTTTGCGAAACTCTATTTTGGCAGGTACTACTATTTACACGATGCGCCTCTATCATTAATTGCATTTATATATTCATTAGACATTAACATATAACAGGAAATATTGCAAGCACTTTTTATGTTAAGTTTCACTTTTT
>JAQWFH010000018.1 GCA_028704515.1 Eubacteriales bacterium | reverse complement strand
CAACTAAAGAAGCATAACACTCGCTACAATAATTTCCCTATGAGACCTTTGGGATGGATTTCTCCTAAGGAAACTTTATTTAATTTTTTGGTTGACGGTGTAACATATGTTTGACAAACCCTCAAAATATCATAAGTCGCACAAAAGTTCCGCATTTAATCGATAAAACCGCATCCAACGATTATTTCGTCCTTGTAAATGACGAGTGACTGGCCCGGTGTTGCAGCTCTTTGCTTTTCTTTAAATTTAGCCATTATTCTACCGTCTTCAAGCTGTGTGATGACCGCTTCGGCTGGATTTACCGTATATCTCAATTTGACTTGAAGGCAAATCCCCCTGAGTTCCTCTGGGATGCGATTTCCCGCTCCTATTTGGGTAGGCTCAGCTCTATTTAAAGCCCCCGGGAAATACGCCGCCGAAGCCGTCACGGTGTCCGTAAATAGATCATCGTTACTTCCTAGAGTAACGGTGTTATCTTCAGCGTTTATTGCCGTAACGAACATAGGCTTTCCAAATGTAACGCCAAGCCCCTTACGCTTCCCGATAGTATAATTGATAATACCGCTGTGCTGTGCCAGAACGTTACCTTCGGCATCTATAAAATTGCCACTTGGTGATTCCACTCTTTCTTTCAAGAAATCTATATAATTTTGGTCGTTCTGAACAAAACAGAGCTCTAGGCTATCCTTCAAATCAGCATTTAAAAAGCCCGCTTCACTCGCAATTTGTCTGGTAGTTTCTTTTCTCTCAATCAACTCCAGCGGAAATATAAGCCTGGATATTTCTTCTTGACCCAGCCTGCATAGCATATATGATTGATCCTTAATGCTTGGTGATTTTTTAATATACCATATCCCCGAATCCAAATCATAATATGTGGAAGCGTAATGTCCGGTACCGATATGATAAGCTCCGATGCGGTTGGCTTCCCTGATAAGGTATTTGAATTTTATATTGGGATTGCAGCATATGCACGGGTTTGGAGTTCTTCCTTTGCTATATGCTTCGCAGAAATCCTTTATTACAACACCCTCAAAATCGTCTTTTGCATCGATATAAATAAACTTTTCTTCGGGAACAAATGTTTTGTTACATCTTTCATAAGCTTCTTTCAGGCTGTCTCTGGCTGAATCCCTCATGTTTCCGGTACCGGTAATATCAAAATACAAACCGTATACGTCAAAACCTTTTTCCAGCATTAACAAAGCAGCGACGGTGCTATCCACTCCGCCGCTAATACCTAGTAATATTTTGTTATTATCTAACCCGCCGTTCTTCATTACTTTATTTTTTCGCATGAACCGCCGCAGGCTTCTTCGTCGCAGGCGACATCATGATGATCTTCTTCAGCATTAGGATCAAAACCTTCAAGACCGGCATATGTTTTGCCCGATTTCTGTGCGTAATCGTAAATTGCAGCTTTTATAGCATTATCGGCGAGTACTGAACAGTGAATTTTGACATTAGGTAAGCCTCCAAGCTCTTCTACAATCTGCTTATTTGTGATGGCAAGAGCTTCGTCTATTGTCTTTCCAACCATAAGAACTGTAGCAATACTTGAAGATGCAATTGCACTACCACATCCAAATGTCTTGAATTTTGCATCGACGATCACGTCATTTTCTACTTTTATTGTAATCTGCATCATATCACCGCAAACAGGGCTCCCGTATGTGCCTTTTCCGTCAGCGTTTTCGATTTCCCCCATGTTTCTAGGATTCATGAAGTGATCCATTACTTTTTCATTATAAATTGCCATATTGTTTTTACCAACCTTTCTCTGAAGATACAGGTGAAATTTGTCTAAGTTTATTTACTATATTTGTAAGTGCTTCCAAAGTATAATCAACGTCTTCCTTTGTTGTGAAATCTCCAAAAGTAAAACGCAGTGTTCCATGAATTTTTTCTACTGGAATTCCTAAGGCAGTTAATACGTGAGAAGGAACAAGTGATGCTGATGAACATGCCGAGCCTGTTGATACCGAGATACCTTGCATATCAAGACTCAATAGCATTGCCTCACCTTCCACGAATTCAAATGTAATGTTGGCATTGCCGGGGTGTCTTCCGTCCATAGTGGCATTAAGATAAGTATTAGGTATATTGTTAAGTACTTTATCGACAAAATAATTTCTTAAATCACTACAATGTTTTACATGTGAATCAAAGTTTTCTTTTGCAAGTTCCGCAGCTTTGCCGAAGCCTACGATTCCCGGAAGGTTTTCTGTACCGGCTCTACGTTTGATTTCTTGTGCTCCCCCGTGGATGTAATTTGAGATCTTTACACCTTTTTTGACATACAGTGCTCCTACGCCTTTTGGACCATAGATTTTATGTGAAGACATCGACAAAAGATCTACGTTAAGGGATTTTAAATCTATAGGTATATTTCCGAGGGCTTGTACACCATCTGTGTGAAATAATATACCGTGTTTCTTTGCAATCTCTCCTATTTCCTTAATCGGCTGAACTGTGCCGATTTCGTTATTCAAAAACATTACGCTGATTAGAATTGTTTTGTCGGTGATTGCAGCTTCCAGATCCTCAACATTAACTCTTCCTTCACAGTCTATGTCGAGATACGTCACATCGCATCCGTGTTTTTCCAAAAACTCGCATGAATGAAGTATGGCATGGTGCTCAATTTTTGTAGTAATGATATGGTTACCTTTTTTCTTAAGTGCATCTACAGCGCCGAACAATGCCCAGTTATCGCTTTCCGTTCCGCCCGCAGTAAAAAATACCTCGGCGGGATCTGCATTGATAAGCGAAGCAACTTGTCCCCTAGCCTTTGTAATAGCATCTTTTGATTCTTGCCCCAGTGTATAAAGGCTTGATGGATTGCCGTATTTTTCAGAAAAATACGGAAGCATTACATCGAGGACTTCCTTTTTCACAGGTGTGGTTGCGGAATAATCCAAATATACTTGTCGCATGATTTGCTCCTTTGTTTATATATTAAAGTGTAATAAAATTTCAACTTATATTATACCAAAAAAACCCGAGATTCAAACATATTTTTATAAAATAGGGTCGAATTTTGATATTAAATATTCTTCCCCTACCTTTTGTGTTATAACAGAGTAATTTCCTTCTGTCGTATATTTGCCTTCAGGCCCCTCCATATTCCATTTTATTTTTATTTCATAAGTGCTGTTGCCTAAAATATTGCGCTTATTTTCAACGGAAACTATATTCATTTTATGAACTTTGTCAAAACTGCTGTTTTCACTGTTTTTTAAATTTTTCACATCTTCGGAAAGCAACGGTTGAGTCTCTAGGCGAATGAGTTTTTTCTCTGTTTCGCTATAGCTTGCTATTCCCTCCATGCATTCTTGCATTATTTTCGTCCTTTGCAACAATTGATCTTCAATTGATTGAGGCTTGGTATCACTTGAAAATCCGGAAAAAAAACAAAACACTATTATTATTAAGGCTGGTAATGCAAGCCAATTATGATAGCTCCTCAATGAATTCATCATAACACCTCCCTTCCAGGAGATTTTACATTAAAAAAGGCGAGAAACTTGTAATTTTTCGCCTTCTCAGATGTTTTTATTCAGTCAATTTTCGACTTCCTTATCGTCGACGATTTCAATTTGCTCAAGTTGAGCCTTAAAGGATTTTCTAAAGCTTACAAGATATTCTTCCCTCAATGCCCCTTGCTCTATGCATTCTTCTTCGGTAAGAAATGATGTTTTTTTCTTACGAGCTAAATAATTTATTCTGTCTATTTTTTCTTTCGGCAGCATACAAAGAACTCCTTTTTAGAAACCAAGAGGTTCGCCTACAATAATAACTTTAATTTTCCCTGGCGGACGGGAGATTCTTGTTGTAACGAAATACGCACAAGCGCAGTTTGCAGTAATGCAGTCACCACAATATCCATGCATCGTGCAAGGCGTTTTTAAATCCCCAAAGCGCTGAACATTAATAGGAGCAGCTGTGTTCCTAGCTCTGCTGGCCGCATCATCTACTGTTTTTGCGATTTTGTTTATGCCAGCTATGACTATTACATTTTGAGGTCCAAATGTCATCGCAGCAACGCGATTTCCGTTCCCATCAATATTTACAAGCTGACCGTCTTCGGATAAAGCATTTGTACCCGTTATATATGTATGACATAGTAATGCTTGTCTCATCAATTCCCAACGTTCTTCAGGCGTCTGGGTAGCATCTCTGTCCATTGCTTCATAGTTGCCGTTTTTAACAGCATCCTTCAAACCGATTTCTTCTATACTTGAAGACCCTCCCCAAGATACCGTTACTCCTTCGGGGATTAACTGGAGCGCTTGTTTCAAAGCGTCTTCTTTTGTTGAACAATAATATGCATCGAAGTGCCTTCTTTTTAATGCTTCAACAACACGAGGACCAAATTTTTCGTTTCTAATTTCATATGGTGTCATCCGTTTCTTTACTCCTTTCACTATGCTTATTATGTCTAATAAGTTTACTATAGTTTTGGATTTAATGCAATTAATTTGAAACATTTATAATTTGAATTGCTGAATGCAGGGACTATTCTATGCACATATCAGCTTGCCTTTCTTTCCAAGCGCAGTTTATCCGCAATAATTGCGATGAATTCGCTATTTGTAGGTTTACCCTTGTCATTCGCAACAGTATATCCGAATAAATTGTTTAGTGTCTCTATTTTACCTCTGTTCCAAGATACCTCTATAGCATGACGTATCGCCCTTTCAACTCTACTAGGAGTGGTGTTGTTTAATTTTGCTATTTGAGGATAGAGCTCCTTTGTTACCGCAGACAGCATGTCCATATCTTCAACCACAATGCCTATTGCATCGCGTAGATATTGGTAACCCTTAATGTGTGCCGGTACTCCAACTTCATGTATTATGTTTGTTATATCCACTTCCAAGTCACCTTGTTTTGTAAATATGCTTTTCTTTTTACTATTGACTGTATATACTCCGGGGCTGCAGAAACGGGTTGTATTGCCTGACATTTGATTTATTCTCTTTGTAAGCAATTCAAGATTACAAGGCTTTACAAGATAGTATTCAGCGCCCAGGGCAAGGGCCTTGTTTGTTATGCTTTCTTGACCTATTGCCGAGAGCATGATTGTTTTAGGCATATTTTCAAAGTTATCCTCTTGCATTGCTTCAAGCACATCCAATCCATCCATATGAGGCATAATCATATCTAACAATAGTACATCGGGTGTAGTGCTTATTACTGCGTCTAATGCTTCTCGACCATTATGTACTGTAAATAAAATTTGGATGTTTTGCTGTGCACTGAAGTGCTTGTTTAAGATATTACAAAAATCTTTATTGTCATCTGCAAT
The DNA here is from genome assembly GCA_028704515.1 of Eubacteriales bacterium. Classification (GTDB taxonomy): domain Bacteria; phylum Bacillota; class Clostridia; order Peptostreptococcales; family Anaerovoracaceae; genus UBA1440. Next base: position 35,706 of record JAQWFH010000018.1, on the reverse strand, counting down.
ACCAATTTTGATCTTATTCATCAGAATTCCCCCCTTATCGTTTAACAACACATGCAGCATTGTAACAATATTGTATATTATCTGACAATTATTATATAGTACATAAATGAACAGAAATATTAACAAAAAGCGACACGATTTTACTCGGTGTCGCCTTCTTGAAGCATCCAATCTATAAATATACCGTACCCTTTTCCTGGATTATTAATAAATACATGTGTAACAGCCCCTACTAAACGACCATTTTGAATAATCGGGCTTCCGCTCATTCCCTGAACGATTCCGCCTGTTTCCTTTAAAAGCCTTTCGTCGGTAACGCGTATAACCAGACTCCTTGTATCGGCAGTTTCCTGATAATTAACTTTCTCTATTTGTATTTCAAACTTTTCTACTTTATTTCCGTTTATTGTTGTAAGGATTTCTGCAGGACCCTTGCGAACTTGGTCTCTTGTGGCAACGACAAGCGGCTTCGTATATACGCTATTTTGTATATCCTCATATGCGCTGCCGAAAATACCATATTCCGTATTTTTCTCAAGATATCCGATCGGAGCTTCTGCTTCGTAAAATATCCCCCTTATTTCCCCCGGATTACCTGCTTTTCCCTCTTTAATTGACTCTACTCGCGAATTTACGAGTTCACCTTCTGCAACGCTGAGTATCTCTCCGGTTTCGACATCTGTGATTCCATGTCCGAGCGCCCCGAACTTCCCTGTCTCGGGATTATAAAATGTCAAGGTTCCAATTCCTGCCGTTTTGTCCTTTACCCATACACCCAGTTTATATGTTCCGTCATATGCTGATTTTACGGGTGTCAATTTCAGGTTAATTGTCCTGTCTTTCCTCTTGACTTTAAGCTTTAAGTCTCCCCTTATTTCGTTTACTGTATTTATTACTTCTTGAGCTCTATAGACCTTAATGCCGTTTATTTCAAGGATTGTATCGCCTATTTCAAGGCCCGCCTCAAGCCCGGGGTTGACGAATTGCTTTTTTTCGTTTTTAATTTCTTCCAGACCAACAATGAGAACTCCTTTAACGTCCATCTTAACACCCACGCTGTTTCCACCAGGTATTAAGGTACGTTCGCTTATTAGGGGAGTACTCACTTCGTCAATTTTTTCTGGCAAGGCAAAGAAGCCTATTGCCGCAATCAATAAGACAAGGCATACAAAAGTAATGCCTGCTTTTAATATATTGTTGATGTTTTTCATCAACTTCCTCCTAGCTCTCAAAATCCTGAAGAATATTATCAAGGTCTACTTCATTTTCGATTTTTATACCGTTACTAAACTGTATCTGGTCTTGCTCCGATATAAGGGTAAAAGGGATATCTGTAGTACGTATTAGGTTCTTCTCACCTTCTTCATCGAAATAATAAAGTTCAACCCTGCCTTCTTCTTCTTTCAAGAGATAATATGCTTTACCGTCGTTCATTAACACATTATTTTTTTGTTGTTTCGGATCTCCTGTGTCATCTGCTGGCGCATTTGCATTTATTTTTATATCAGAATCAACAATGGGACCTCCTGGTTGATTCATAAAAAGCCCGAGCAAGAGAAGGAGAATCAGGACTCCAAACATACTGAAGCCTTTTAAATAACTCATCTTTCGTTTTGGAGTAAATATATTTTGACTTCTCATAATACCACCTCGTCGTTATTATTGACATTTGTGTGGCAAATAATACAAAATAGTTAGAGCGATTAAGCATAAAAAATTCAATTTGCGGATTTTTACTTACTTAGAGGATTACAATGAGGTGGACTAAATATTGTGGCTTTGTTATATCTCAATATTAGGTTCGAGCTTTTTAAATGTTTTTTCTCCTATGCCGCTTACATTCATAAGTTCCTTTGTGGCTTTGAACATGCCGGCATTATTTCTATATTCTATTATGCGTTGAGCCATTGCGGGGCCGACGCCTTGCAATAATTGAAGCTGTTCTGAGGTTGCCCTATTCAAATTAACTTTACCGGGTTTTGTATTGCTCGTCGTACTTGAGTAAAATGAACCTTCGCTTTGAGGCGTTTCATTAATCTCGTCGATTTTTGAAATATAAAGCTTATCTCCATCAGAAAGAATTGATGCAAGGTTTAGATTAGAAGTATCACCTTCCTTTGAGACGCCCCCAACGGCAGATATTGCTTCAAATACTCGGCTTCCTGCCGGTAATGATACAACGCCGGGCATATTGACGGCACCACCTACATCCACGTAAATATCCGAAGGTGCCTCAAGCTCCGTCTCTTCAAATGCGTCACCTTGCATGCTTTCGTCTACCATTATTGTATCCGAGTTATCGTCACTTCCGCCAGCGAAAAACAAACAAGCGGCAATAATAAATAGAATTACTAATATAGCCGCTTTAATTGCTTGAGTCTTATTTTTTTTTATGTAGAGTATAATTTCTTCTTTTATATTTTGTAATTTTTCCGACATAGTATACCTCCCTTATTATGTAAATATTTTACATAATAAGGGATAATATGTCAATAGCGTATTTGTAAATTATTCCCAAATACTTTAACTATTTCGTTAGTTGGAAATCCAACAAAATCTTCAATCTTCTTTAGAATATCTCTGGTCAGCTCAATCTTTTCTTGTATAATTTGTTGTGCATTTATGTTGTTATATTCGGCTTTTTTTAAAATATATGCCATTCTTTCATCAAGGCCTACATATTCGTCTTCTTTAACAAGGCGATCCCCTAGGCAGACCATATCTACCTCACTGAGCTCATTAAGCTCGCTTTTAAACGAGTAAAACATATGTGCACGTATAATTTCGGCTTCCTTTTGGAATCCACGCTCAAAAGCCAAATCCGCACCTTTATTCCAATGCTCGTCTTCAACGCGGGCTATATCATGTAGCAGGCCGGCAGAACGAATGAGCGGTATGTTAAAATCAAATCCTTTTTCATTTAAGGCACGAGCAAATGCCATTGATACATCCGTTACGGCAATGCAATGCCTTTTGACATGAGCGGGTGTGTTGTATTTCTCAAGAAGCTCCATACATTCGGAGAATGATGGATGCTTGTCCGTTTTCATATGTAAGTCTCTCTTTCAGTATTATGGTATAAAAATATATATTGCAACTATTATAACATACTGGCAGTTTTTTTCAATTCATTGATATTTCTCACCTGGAATTTATTTTTCTGTTATTGAATAAAAAAAGTCACTTTCGCCATTTTTTTCAAATGAAGCGATAATTTGGCCCTTCTTAATTTTTTGCATTGACTTGACTTTTATTTGAGATAAATTGCCGTAAATACTTTCGCTTTCACCTCCGTGTGAAATTACAATATAATTTCCAATAGTATCATTTTTGCTTACAGTCGTCACCGTTCCGCCTGCAACGGCATACACCAGAGTACTTTTTCCGCTAAATGCCTCATCTATAGGCTCCCCGTATTCCCGGTCTTCGAATACAGTTGATATTTTGGCGGGAAGGTTTGTAAACACCTGCACGGCAGCATTTTTCCCTGCTTTTATGTCATTTGTGGTGTATTCCTTGTTCATTTGTGCAGAAACTGCTTGGGCGGCATTTTTTATGCTGTCAATCTCTGAACCTGTTGCCGCATTGTAACCTGCCACTAATAGCATACAAATTATTGCTTGGATTACTATTTTCTTCATCTGTCTTCCCCTCCTTTCTTTTAGATAAATGATATGTTGGATAAAGCTTTTTATGTGTTTTTATATTAAAGTAGATTGACTGATACTACTGTTAATGGTATAGTAAAGTAGATATTTAACAAAAAACGCACTATATATAGGGGAGATGAATGTTTTGAACTATGCAGCAATGCTCGATGCAATGATAATAAAAAGTGAACTTTCTCTGAGGCAAATTACTAAAAGATGTGCAGACCTCGATTTGAGTATTACACCTTCATATATTTCTCAGCTGAAGAACGGTAAATTACCCCCTCCTTCACCTGAGGTTTCTTTAGCTTTGGCTAAGGCATGTAATTCAAAGGAAGCTTCAAAACTCGTATTTCAGGGATATCTTGAAAAGGCGCCTGAGGTAATTAAAGAATATATGCTGGCGTCCTCACAGCTAAATAAAATTATGCTGGAGTCGCTTTACAAAGAGCACAACGACAGTAAAATGGCTGAAGAGGCCAAGGAATATCTTAATAACATGGATATTCTATCCACTATAGAAATGTCAAGCAAATACATAAAAGACGGCAAAATTGATTTTAAAGAAGATTTGGTAAAGGAGATAACGCTCGGAAGCGGCGGCGCGGCATATGATGGGGAAATCATCAATATATTTCTTGGAGATTCTTCGATGAGTCCTTTTATTCCAATACATTCGTACATCTCAATAATGCCAACGAAGCCCGAACTTATTAAAAATCGCGATATAATAGCATTTTATCCCTATGGCAAAAGACAAGCAGTGCTTCGTAGAGTATATTTTGAAAAAAACAAGATCCTACTTTTGCCCGACGACAGAACAAGCGATATATATATTACAGGCACTATTGAAGAATTGAACTATATAGGCAAGGTCATTTCATTCAGAGTGGATTTATAGCAAAAAATAGAAAAGCGGCGTATCTTTTGATACACCGCTTCTTTTTATTTTTGTCTGAATCGGGACAAGAACTCTACGGTTCTGTCGTTTTTTGGGTTATTAAATAATTCTTCAGGTGATCCTTCTTCGCAGATTACGCCATCGGACATAAACACGACACGGTTTGAGACATCTCTTGCAAATGCCATTTCATGGGTAACAACAATCATTGTTAATCCTTCTGTTGCGAGGTTTCTCATTACAGTCAAAACTTCTCCTACCATTTGAGGATCTAGCGCTGAGGTTGGTTCATCAAATAATAGAACTTCAGGTTCAAGAGCCAAGGCTCTGGCTATAGCGACGCGCTGCTTTTGCCCTCCTGATAATTGCTTTGGCTTTGCGTTTATAAAAGGCCCCATTTCTACTTTGTTGAGGTAGAATAAAGCGGCTTGCTCCGCCTCAGCTTGTGACTTTTTAAGCACCTTCGTAAGTCCTATCATGCAGTTCTTGAGAACTGTCAAATTATTAAAAAGATTAAAGCTTTGGAATACCATACCGACTTTTGAGCGATATGAAGCCGGATCTATTTTTCCGGCAAGAATATTATCTCCGTGAAAAACAATTTCTCCGCTCGTCGGTTTTTCCAGAAGATTTATACATCGGAGCAATGTAGATTTACCGGAGCCGGAGGCTCCTATGATGCATGTCACATCACCTTTGTTTACAGAGAAGTCGATATCCTTAAGAACGGCATGGCTTCCGAATGATTTGCTCAAATGCTTTATTTGCAATATTGTTTCACCCATTCTATCGTCCTCCGTCTCTTGTATCAAGATTTAAATTTCCCACTGTGTTTGGATTTTTTTCTCTGTATTTATACAAACCACTTGTATGAGCCAGCGTATCTGTAGTTGCGAGATCGTAATTGTCATTGCCGTCCAACTTATCTTCAATACGACGAAGTATCTTGGAGCAGGTAAATGTCATTATAAAATATATGATGAGGGCTATTGTAAACGATTCGAAATAAGTATAGTAAGCTCCCGCGATTCCCTTCGTGGTAAAGAAAAGCTCAACTACTCCTATTACTGAGAGCACACATGTATCCTTGATGTTGATGATAAGATTGTTTCCTATCTGAGGAATTATATTTCTGAAAGCTTGCGGCAGTATAACATAGAGCATCAGTTGAACATGTGTCATACCGATTGCTTTTGCGCCCTCTGTTTGACCGAGATCTATTGAGAGAATACCACCTCTGACGGTTTCAGCCATATATGCCCCTGTATTAATCGACACGATAAATATAGCTACCTGCCACATATTCATATGGATATTAAATACTTGAGCAGCTCCAAAATAGATAAACATCGCTTGTGCCATCATCGGCGTACCTCGGAAAAGCTCAACATATGCATTCAAAAAGAATCTCACTATGCACATGAAAAACCACTTAATCTTATTTTCTGATTTATCTGTCGGAACGGTTTGTACGATTCCAACCGCAAAACCTATTATACATCCTATAATTGTTGATATTACGGCTATCGCAAGGGTAACTCCCGCGCCTCTGATAAAGGATTCGCCGAAATTTTCAAATAAATAGAATACACGTCCCAAATAATCTGTAGGGAATGTAGTCATCTGATTGTGCTCCTTTCACTGTTCAAAGACAACCTGCCGTTTGTGGCGGCAGGTGTGTTTTTCATATTAATTGCTGAGTGGCTGTACCGCGATTGCATCGTCCATCATTTTTGTATAATCATCAACTGTAAGCTTGTTGAGTACACCGTCAATAGCTTCTTTGAGTGTTGCGCTTCCCTTTTGCATTGAGATGCCGATGTTGATTTCTTCTTCTGAAACTTCGAAATTGCCATCGCTTTCAGAGAAATCAAGAATAACCATATCAGGATAAGCGATTATTGCTGCCTTTGCTGTTGGCATGTCCGTAACTACGAGCTCGCAGATACCTGAATTAAGGGATACGAGCATTGTAGGTGCAGATTCTTGTGCAGGTAGGATATTCGCATTTTCTAACTGAGGCAAACAAACATCATACCATACTGTGTTAATCTGTGATGTGCATGTTGCACCAGCTAAATCTGAAATTCCTTTTGCGCTTGCATAAGGGCTATCTGCCTTTGTAAGGCCGACGATTGATGCATAGTAGTAAGGCTCAGAGAAGTCTACTGATTGCAATCTCTTTGATGTGATCGACTGTCCTGCTATTACGCAATCAACGGTACCAGATTGAACTGCCGGAACGAGAGAGTCCCAATCAAGCTTAACTACTTCAAGCTCGACACCGAGTTCATCGGCAATGTGCTGTGCCATCATAACATCATAACCGAAAGCATAATCAGGGCTATCTTTGATGGGAACGGCTCCGTTAGAAGCATCCTTCTGTGTCCAATTATAAGGAGCATATCCGCACTCCATTGCCACTGTAAGAACTCCATCGCTTAAAGCATCTCTTTCTTCTGTTGCGTCATTGCCGCAGCCCGTCATCAGTACTGCGAATACAAGAGTTAGGATTAATAGTACGCTTAATAACTTTGACTTCATTTTTAAAACTTCCTTTCTTAATACACTCTTACAAATAAAAAATAAACCTATGGAACTTTGTTGAAAGCGCCATAGGTAATCATTCTAAATGTTATACGTGTTTATCTCGATTGACATACACATATTTAGATTGAAATCCCAATGATAGCGCTCCACCTAAGTGACAGTGTTTTGCATATTCTACAAAACCCCAGCATAAGTCTCCTGGCAATGAAACCTTTTGCTTCGGCAAATATTCCTTTCCTGTAAAGCGGCTTGCCTGCCTTTGCTTTTCAGTACTTATAATATCCGCACCTCTATCGTTCTTGTATTATATAAATTAACACAAGAGAATTTATCTGTTCTACAAATGCTATCTCAAAACAGGTGCAATGTCAACATTTTTTTAGATTTTGCTTGGATATTTTTACTGTTAAGAAATATTTAATTATAACTCTTCAATATATTCAAGCTCATAATCATTAATCTTTATTATATCGCCTTCCTCAAGGCCCATCTCAATAAGTTTATCCATTGTTCCACTCTTTTCGATATATTTATATAAATATCTGACAGAACCCATGTCATTGAAGTTCGTGGAGTTAAATATCTTATTGAGTTGTCTGCCCTTAAGAACAAAGACAGCTCCTTCTTTTGAAACATGCACTTCCCTATAGCTAGGGTCCGCCGCCTCCGTATCAAAATCAAACATTTCATATCGTGTTTGATTCTCATAATCTTCCGGTACTGCCTGTAACATTGCAGCTGCCTCCGCTAAAAGTTCGCGTACTCCTACGTTTATCGGGGCGGATATAGGGAACACCTTATATCCTTTAGATTGGACATGCTCTTTGAACTTTAGATATTGTTCACTGTCCTCATCTGACAAGTCTATCTTATTTGCAGCTACTATTTGTGGCTTTTTAATCAATTCCGGATTGTATTTTTCCAATTCGTAATTGATTTTATCAAAATCATCAATTGGATCTCTTCCTTCAGACCCGGATACATCAACGACATGTATCAGTACTTTGGTTCTTTCGATATGCTTTAGGAAGAAGTGACCAAGACCTGCGCCTTCGGATGCTCCCTCGATAATACCGGCAATATCAGCCATGATAAACCCGTTATCAAATATTTCGACTACGCCGAGATTTGGCGTAATTGTGGTGAAATGATAATTGGCAATTTTAGGATTCGCTTTTGTAGCAATTGAAAGAAGAGTGGATTTTCCCACATTTGGGAAACCTACAAGGCCTACATCAGCAATAAGCTTCATTTCGAGGGTAACGCCCCTCTCCTTTACAGCCCCGCCGGCTTCTGCAAAGTTAGGTGCTTGACGCACGGAGTTTTTAAAGTTTACGTTTCCCTTTCCCCCTTTGCCGCCTTTTGCAGCGACAAAACTATCTCCAGGGGTTATTAAATCCTTCATTAAGTGCCCTGTTTCGGTATCTATTATTAAAGTTCCTGCCGGAACTCTGATAATAAGATCTTCTCCATTTTTTCCAAATCTTTTTTTCTTCATGCCGTTTTGACCGTTCTCGGCTTCATATTTTCTTTTATAGCGAAAATCCATTAAGGTCCTCATATTGCCGTCAGCCATAAAAATAATATCTCCGCCTTTACCGCCGTCACCGCCGTCAGGGCCTCCTTCTGGCACAAAAGGCTCGCGACGAAACGAAACGCTTCCATCTCCGCCCTTACCGCTTTTAATTGTTATTTTGGCTCTATCAACAAACATTTTATCATACTCCTAAATAAAAACGCCCCCGGAAAGCCGGGGGCAAATAAACATACGAATTAAGCTTCCTTTGGATAAACACTTACTTGCTTTCTCTTCTTGTCATATCTTTCGAATTTGACATTTCCTTCAATCTTTGCAAATAAAGTATCATCTCCACCGATGCCTACGTTGTTACCGGGATGGAATTTTGTGCCTCTCTGTCTGACGAGAATGCTTCCGGCACTTACAAGCTGACCATCGCCTCTTTTAACTCCTAAGCGTTTACTAGCGGAATCGCGGCCGTTCTTAGAACTACCTACACCTTTCTTTGATGCCATAAGACTTGCACCTCCTTTTTATATAAATTGCATAAAATCAATTTTTAATTGCTGCTTCAATAACTTCAATAATTACAGGTTTTGTTGCCTTTTCGGCGATTTCGATGTTGTTATCCTTTGCAAAGGCAATAAGCTCATCCTTCTTCATTGATTTGAATGAAGGTACAACCGGAGCTTCATTTTTCACAGTTTCTTCTTTTTTTACAGCAGGCTTTTCACCTGTAAGTCCTGTAATTTCTACCATTGTATATGGCTGTCTGTGACCTTGCTTCTTCCTGTAATCTTTCTTGGATTTGTACTTATAAATAATTACTTTCTGACCTTTTCCTGTTTCGACTACAGTTCCGAATACTTTCATTCCTTCTATACAAGGAGTTCCGACTTTGATATCGGCACCTTCACCGTGAACAAGGACTTTGTCAAATTCAACTGTTTCTCCGGCTTCTTTTCCAAGCTTTTCGACAACAATTCTGTCGCCTTCTTGTACTCTGTACTGCTTGCCGCCAGTTTCAATTACTGCATACATATTTTATTTCTCCTCCTCTATCCGTCTCGCCATCGTGGGTGTCCATATTTTTGGCACTTTAAAAACCCGTTCTGAGCGGCTCAACATTAGTATGATACTATAAAATACATGCCATGTCAAACATTTTATTCAATAATGACGCCATCTTCATCTACATTTAGATCCTCTTGTTTATTATTTTTTAAAGTGCTCATAACCATGCTTTCGATTTTACTCATCATCTCGGGATTTGAGGCAATGAACATTTTCACATTTTCTCTTCCCTGTCCGATTCTTTCATTGTCAAAGCTGTACCAAGAACCCGATTTTTCAACAATTTTCAGTTCTACGGCAGAATCCAGAAGATCTCCTTCTTTTGATATGCCTTTACCATACATTATATCGAATTCGGCTTGCTTAAACGGCGGCGCAACTTTATTTTTTACAATTTTAGCTCTTGTTCTGTTTCCGATCATTGCGTCTCCTACCTTAATAGTCTCGATTCTCCTGACGTCTATCCTCATACTTGAATAGAATTTTAATGCACGCCCCCCTGTAGTTGTTTCTGGGTTTCCGAACATAATTCCGATTTTTTCTCTAAGCTGGTTAATAAATACTACGGAGGAATTTGACTTATTGATGGCTCCCGCGAGCTTTCTGAGAGCTTGGGACATTAATCTTGCTTGAAGACCGACGTGAACATCTCCCATTTCTCCTTGAATCTCCGATTTTGGAACAAGTGCAGCAACGGAATCCACGACAACTATGTCTATAGCTCCGGAGCGAACCAGCATCTCGCAGATCTCAAGACCTTGTTCTCCCGTATCCGGCTGTGACACTATCAGTTCATCAATCTTAACGCCTAGATTTTTTGCATATTCTGGATCCAATGCATGCTCAGCATCGATGAAGGCTGCTTTTCCGTCCAGCTTCTGAGCTTCAGCTATAATATGTAATGCCAATGTCGTTTTTCCTGAGGATTCGGGACCAAAGATTTCTATAATCCTGCCTCTTGGTATACCGCCTATTCCGGTAGCAATATCAAGACTTACCGACCCTGTTGGAATGGCCTCTATATTTAGTCTTGCGTTTTCATCGCCGAGCATCATTATTGATCCTTTTCCAAATTGCTTTTGTATCTGTTGCATAGCCGCTTCAAGCGCTTTTTCTTTGTTTTGTTTATTAATATCTGTACTCAATTCAATACCTCCGTTCAACTACAATGAACATATGTTCTTTTGATCAGGATACATCATAAATATATGTCCGTCAAGTGTTATTTTATCTTTCTTATTGGCTTTATAATATCAAATATGTAAAAAAATGTCAATTAAAAAATGCGCTTAAAACATAAATTGTTTTGTTGCTAAGCGCATTCATATAGTTATCCGACAATCTCATCAATTGCCTTATTTACGCAATCGAGCATTACCGAAACAGAGATTTTCCTGTTCTTATTCCTATCGGGACGACGCGTTAAAAGCTCTTTTACCTGTGTTTTGTTTCCTGTTTTACTCTTGTAGCAAATTCCTATATAAATAAGTCCAACAGGTTTTTTGTCCGTGCCTCCATCCGGTCCTGCAATTCCAGTTACAGAAACACAGATATCACTTCCTGTTTTCTTCATAACTCCTTCAGCCATTTCCGTAGCAGTTTCTTCGGATACGGCTCCAAAGATTTTCAGAGTTTCCTCGGAAACACCCAGTTCTTCGACTTTGGCATTGTTGCTGTAAGTAACAAACGACCTGTCAAATATGGCGGATATTCCGGGATAACAAGTAATAGTTGAGGCGAACATACCTGCTGTGCAGCTCTCAGCCGCAGATATTGATATATTGTTTTTTATAAGCTTTTGTGCAACAACTTCCGAAAGATCCGTATCATCAAAATTATAGATATACTGCCCGACTCTTTCCTTAACCTGTTCTATCATTTTGTTTACAGCGTCAATGGCCTCTTCCTTTGTCTTTCGTTTGGAAGCTATTCGAATCATTGACTCGCCTTCCTTTGCATATGTTGCCAATGTCGGGTCTGTTTGGGAATCTATCAAATCAAGAAGCTCTGTCTCAAGCTGAGATTCACCAATTCCTATAGTCCTTATGATTCTGTAATACAAAGCGCTGTCGGCCTTTTCTTCAAGCCACGGTTTAACTTTTTTTATGAACATTCTTTCCATCTCGGAAGGAGGCCCAGGCATACATATTATAATCTTACCAGAATCCTGAAGAGCAAATCCTGGCGCAGTTCCGGCATCATTTCCGAGGACTATGGCTCTTGATGGCAAATAAGCCTGCTTTAGATTATTTGGAGTCATCGGTCTTGAAGGATCTTTAAAATATGATTTTAACTTTTGCATCTCCTCTTCGTTTTCGACTAAGACATCATTCATAGCTTCGCATACCATTTCCTTTGTCAAATCGTCTTGAGTCGGTCCGAGTCCACCAGTCGTCAATATCATATCGCAATCCACAAATATATGATGTATTATTTCTTTTAACCTTTCGGGATTGTCACCGACAGTATAATGATACATTACATCGTATCCCAAGAGCTGTAGCTCCTTTGAAAGATAAGTTGCGTTTGTATTAACTATCTGACCGAATAAAATTTCAGTTCCTACAGATAAGATTGCGGTTTTCATATTCTATAAACTTCCTCTCTTATTTTTGATATTACATTGAAAACACATTTTTGTTTTTGTATACGTATTCTACTCCAGAGACAACTGTCATTATCAAAGAAGCCCAGAGGAATATGTTTGCGGCCAGAGCAATAGAAGCGTCGACTGTCGGCTGTGTAAAGACTCCAACGAGCAACAAAAGAGGTACAGCAATCATTTGGAGCACGGTCTTAATCTTTCCACTCATACCAGCAGCAATCACAATACCCTCCGATGCCGCAACGGTTCTCATGCCCGAAACAACGAATTCTCTCGCTAAAATAACAATAAACATCCAAGCAGGTACAAGGCCGTTTTGAACCATCAGGCAGAAGGCCGAATAAACTAAGATTTTATCAGCTAAGGGATCCATTATTTTACCGAAGTTTGTAACGAGATTATATTTCCTTGCAATTTTACCGTCCAGCATATCCGTAAATGCAGCCGCAACAAAGAGTATAAAGGCGGCTATCCTTAAATCAAACATATAAAAAACAATAAAGAATGGCACGGAAATCATCCTTATGATAGTTAGTTTGTTAGGTAAATTCATGTTTTATGCCTCCTCAGTTATTTCTTTTCCAGTAAGGTCGTAATCAAACGCATCTTGAATAATTACATCAACCATATCTCCCGGAAAAAGGGATTTTTCAGATGTAAAGATTACAGAATTATCAATTTCGGGTGCATCATACTGTGTCCTTCCGATATAGCTACCGCTTTCGTCTATTTCTTCGACAAGAACTTTCATTGTTTTGCCTATCTTTACACTGTTAATTTCCAGGGAAATGCGGTTTTGTAGCCTCATTATGCTTTCACGTCGCCTCTGTTTAACATCTGATCTTACCTGTGGCTTCATTAAAGCAGCCGGAGTACCATCTTCTTTTGAATATGTGAACACTCCCAGCCTCTCAAATTTAAATGTTTCAACAAACTCATAAAGCTCATCGAATTCCTTTTTTGTTTCTCCAGGGAATCCTGTGATTAAGGTTGTTCTTATATGAATGTCAGGTATATTCTTGCGCATCTTTTCAATGGTAGACATAATACTTTTACGGTTACCCTTACGTTTCATTGCAGAAAGTATTTTATCTGATGCGTGCTGCAGAGGAATGTCTATATAATTGCAAATCTTAGGTTCTTTCGCCATTACCTGTATGAGCTCGTCTGTTATTTTATCCTCATAACAGTACATCAATCTAATCCATTCTATACCGTCAATCTTGCATAAATCCGTTAGAAGTTCCGGAAGTGCAAGCCTACCATATAGATCTTTCCCGTAAAATGTTACATCCTGAGCTATAATAATTAGTTCTTTTGCTCCTGCTGCAGCCAGCATGGAGGCTTCTTCGATAATGTCAGCCATTTCTCGGCTCCTGTAAGGTCCTCTGATATATGGAATAATGCAGTAAGCACATCTGTTATCACAGCCTTCAGCAATCTTTATTGTTACAGAATATGGATTGTCCTGTGTTAAACGTTCTCCTGGCTTACCGAAGTCACACGAGGTCTGAGAAATTTGCTTTTGGCGATTTCCCTTTTTAAAATCATTGATAAGCTTCGGCAAATTCTCATAATCATTTACACCGATAAATATATCCACTTCGCTTATTTCTTCAAATAATTCATCTCCGTAACGCTTTGAAAGGCAACCTGAGACTATTAAAACTTTATCTTCCTTAACTTCAACCATATCGAATATTCTGGCTATCGATTCACGTTTTGCATCGTTGATAAATCCGCAGGTGTTCACCATGATTACATCGGCGTCTTGAACGGAATCTGTTTTTTCGTAACCTGATTTTGCAAGTATTGCCGCTGCTCTTTCAGAATCATTGAAATTCTTTGGGCAGCCCAGTGTTTCCATAAATATTTTCATTTATTATTAATATCCTCCGTTTCACTTTGAAGGGCATATAATTCAGTCTCGGTCATATGCACTTGGCGCGGTCTTGAGCCGTCCGCAGGGCCTATAATGCCTCTTGCCTCCATCATATCTATTATACGTGCCGCGCGGTTATATCCTATTCTAAAGCGTCTTTGAAGCATCGAAGCCGATGCTTGGCCACTGTGAACGACTGTTTCTATAGCGTCTTGCAGAAGCTCGTCAGTGTCATCATTTTCTGATGCTGCTTTGTTTGCATTTTCGATGCTGTTAATTATATCTCCTGAGTATTCCGGCTCGTCGGACTGAGCCTTAACAAAATCTATTACTTTATGTACCTCGCTATCAGAAACAAATGTTCCTTGGACTCGGAGAGGTTTGCCCATGCCGAGTGGATTGTAAAGCATATCCCCTTTGCCGACAAGTTTTTCAGCACCGGCCATATCCAGTATCGTTCTGGAGTCCACTTGTGAAGATACGGCAAAAGCTATTCTTGATGGAATATTTGCCTTTATTACGCCTGTTACAACATCGACTGACGGCCTTTGTGTTGCTACTATTAGATGCATCCCTGCAGCTCTTGCCATCTGTGCAAGCCTGCATATAGATTCTTCTACCTGAGACGGTGCCGCCATCATCAAATCGGCAAGTTCATCTATTACTATGACTATTTGAGGCATAAACCTGTCATCTTCACGTTTTTTCCGAACGCTATCATTAAAGGAATTTAAATCGCGAACACCTTCCTCAGCAAATTTTCTGTATCGATCCGTCATCTCGGCAACAGCCCAGTTCAGAGCTGCCGCAGCCTTTGAAGGCTCTGTTACAACGGGTATAAGCAGGTGCGGTATACCGCTGTAATTCCTCAACTCGACGACTTTTGGGTCTATAAGCACAAATTTTACCTCGCTTGGCGTCGCTTTATAAAGTATGCTCATTATTATGCTATTGATGCACACTGACTTACCCGATCCCGTCGAGCCTGCGATCAAAAGATGAGGCATTTCCTTGAGGTCTCCGACGACTGCAGATCCAGTAATATCCCTACCCACTGCAAAGCTTATTCTGGATTTTGCTTTATCAAATTCTTTTGATGCTATGATTTCTCGAAGAGCAACCATGTTTATTTGTTCGTTTTCTATTTCAATGCCAACCGCTGCTTTCCCAGGTATGGGAGCTTCTATCCTTATGCTTTTGGCTTCCATATTGAGAGCTATATCGTCGGCAAGCCTTACAATAGAGGAAACCTTAACACCAATATTTGGCTGTATCTCGTATCTTGTCACGGCAGGCCCCTGAGTTACCTGCACAACTCTTGCATCAACATTGAAATTTTGAAGGGTATGCTCAAGCTTTGCTGCCTTTGCTTTCAGATTTCCATCGGTCTCCTGCTTTCCGCTCTTATTTTTCGCCAAAAGATCTACAGGAGGTAGCTGATATGGGAATTTCATCTGTGAGGAAAGATTTAATTCATCCTGGCTTAATGCAGCTGCGGCTGCTTCTTTATTTGTAAGTGCTGGCTTTTGATTCGTCATCGATTGAGTCTCATTTAAGCCTATCTGATCACCGGCTTGTCCAGGCTCCGAAGACATTTCTTCATCAAAATGATCGCCAGAGCGCTCAACATCGTATCCCTGAATCGGGGTATCATTTGAATCTTGAAAAAGATTATCGTCTTTCATATATGCTAAAATGTTTTTCTGACCCTCGTTAATTCTTCCCGGAACATAGGCTGTCTCCAGTATATCATCTGTCAGACTGCAATCTACAGAAGGTTTGTTTATCTTTACTTCGGAATTAGGTACTGCAGATGTAGCTTTTGATGCCTTTTTGTTTAAAGGAGCAGGCTCTTCTTTTATAGCCTTTTCTTCAGACAATTCGGCAGCATATGCGGCTTCTTGCTTTTCTTCACGCCTTATGCGCATTTTATCCATAAATTGAGACAGAGGTGTATTAAGCACAAGCAACAGAGATATGGCTATTACAACCAATGAAAATATGATGAGACCTGGCTTCCCTATTACCGTAGCAATCATCGTGCCCATGATCATACCAAACCAACCGCCGTTTTGGAGGGCAATACCTCCTGCGTATATTTCATTTAATGATTTGATGCTCCAGTCAAAACCAGAAACATCTATGTATCTTACAGAATTAAGAAGTGCAAGCATAAGAAATATAAGTAGCATAAAAGTTACGGACCTACTTGAAATGTGTGATACTTTGTTAATAAATAAAAGTATGCCGTATATAAGTAAATAATAAGGAAGAATAAACGCAAGATGACCAAAACATCCAAGGAAGAAATTGTGTAGGATTATTCCAAGGCTTCCCGCCGCATCAGTTTGAATTGAAACTATAAGAAATGCACCGATTGCCATTATTACAATAGCCCATATTTCATCTTTAACTTTGCTGCCAATTATTGAATTTTCATATTTCGCAGTTCTTTTGCCCTTTGTAGTAGAAGCATTTTTTTGTGCTGTCCTTTTGGAAGCTGTTTTTCCTGAACTATTTTTTGATGCCATATGCGCCTCCTTTCTATAATATTATTGAAATTTAGGCTATAAAAAAGTTGTACCCTAACACTGCTGCACCGAGTATCCATGTATAAAATGAAAAGTAATAGAGCTTTTTGTCTGAGACGATTTTAATCATGCCTTTAATGGCTATAAACCCCGAAACAGCAGCGACTATTATTCCAGCAAGTACAGGGATAACTATTGCAAAATCAAACCCTTCCCTAAATGCCGCAGGTGCCTCCAATATTACAGACCCCATTATGCAAGGTATAGAAATAAGGAATGCGAATTTTATAGCAAAGGCTCTGTCAAGACCTCCTAAAAGACCACCGACAAGTGTGGAACCGGATCTTGAAATGCCGGGACAGATAGCAACACCTTGCATAGCCCCTACCAGTATGGCATGGCTGTATTTCATGTCTCGAACGCCGAGTTTTTTGTTTTCCATTCTTTCCGCAAACCAAAGAATTGTTCCCGTTATAAGCAATCCCGTTCCTATTGCCGGTAAAGATAGGTACATTGCGGAAAATATATCATTCCCCAAAAGACCGATTATTGCTGTAGGAATTGTAGCGACAATAATCATTGCGCCAAGCTTTCTTGTAGGGTTAGAATTCAATCTCGGCCCTTTTCCGGTAAAAATGTCTTTGAAAGTAGCCCCTAATTCCTTTATAAGTGCCCATATCTCTCCCCAATAAGCGATAAAGACAGAAAATAATGTTCCTACGTGCATTAAGACAGCAAAGGCCAAAACGCTTTCTCCCTCTATCTTGAAGAAATATTGCATTAAGGCAAGATGCCCCGAACTTGAAATTGGAAGGAATTCGGATAAACCTTGGACTAACCCCAGAATTATAGCTTCAAATAATGTCAAAATATGGTCCCCCCTTAAATTATTAACTTTTTACATAAATAATATTATATCATAAATACATAAATTCACAAACGTTTTGTACTCCTTCCGAATAAAATGTAATACTAATCATAAATTTTCAGAAGGAGGTAAAATTATGATTTTGTTTAAAGGTAGTGGCGTAGCTCTTGTTACCCCGTTCAAAGATAACAAGCCGGATTTTGATGCTATGGAAAAGCTCATTGAAAGACAGTTAAGAAGAGGTACTGACGCTATAATAAGCTGCGGTACTACAGGAGAAGCATCAACCCTTACTGATGAGGAACATATAGCTGTAGTAAAATTTGCAGTCGATAAGGTAAATGGCCGAGTCCCCGTAATAGGCGGATCAGGCAGTAATGATACGAATCATGCCTTAGAAATGAGCAAGGCTCTTGCAGATGTAGGGGTAGACGGACTTCTGATTGTAACTCCATATTATAACAAATGCTCTCAGACCGGACTTATAAAGCATTATACACATATCGCTGACAATGTCGATGTACCTCTTATAATGTATTCCGTTCCAGGGCGCACAGGAGTAAATCTTCTGCCTTCAACCGTGAAGGAGCTTGCTCCTCACCCTATGATTTGCGGAGTAAAGGAAGCCGGGGGAGATATTGCCCAATGCGTTGCTATTGCAGCATATATAGATGATGATTTTGCTCTATATGCAGGAAATGACGATATGACTGTCCCTATGATGGCTATAGGTGGCAGCGGTGTAATTTCGACTGTAGCCAATATTATTCCTTATGAAATGCATTTAATGACAAGATATTTCTTTGATGGTGAAATAAAGAAAGCAGCCGAGCTGCAAATAAAATATAAACCTGTAATAGATGCTATGTTCTGCGAGGTCAATCCTATTCCTAGTAAGGCAGCCCTTAATATTATGGGTTTGATAGAGCGAGAATATCGACTGCCTCTTTGCGAACCTTCCAACAAATCCTTGTATGATATAATGAAGGTGTTGACTGAGTTCGATATCACAAATTAAAAAATGGCTACACATTAGTAGCCATTTTTATAAATCTTATTATGCTTCCGATGTAACGATTTCCTTACCATCGTAATAATTGCAATTCGGACAAACTCTGTGCGGAAGCTTAGGCTCGTGGCACTGAGGGCAGGTAGATACGCCAGGAGCGGTCATCTTCATATTAGGTGATCTCCTCTTGTCTCTTCTTGCTTTTGATGTTTTCCTCTTTGGAACTGCCATTGTTACACCTCCTTACCGTCTTTATGTAAACAAAATAGTAATATCAAATATACAACATTGATATTATATATTCACAAGCCGACCGTGTCAACATAATTTTTCGTATAAATCGAGAAAATCTGATTGTTTATGCTATATTGCGCTTACAATCTCAAAAGTATCCCTTGCAATAGTAAGCTCTTCGTTAGTAGGTATCAGTATAACTCTTACAGGAGCATCGTCAGGAGAAATTATAGCTTCCTTCCCTCTCAAGTCGTTCTTTGCAGGATCAATCTTTATTCCGAGGTAATCGAGATCCGAACAAATTCTTTCTCTCATATCGCTGCTGTTTTCTCCGAGGCCTGCTGTAAATACTAATGCGTCGACACCATTAAGCTGTGCAATGTAAGCACCTATATAATGCTTTACTCTGTGAACATAAACATCTAAAGCAAGCTTTGCTCTTTCATTTCCATTGTCAGCAGCATCTCCTAGGTCTCTAAAATCGCTGGAAACACCTGAAATTCCGAGCACACCTGATTTTTTATTTAGAACATTGTTAGCTCCGCCCTGAGGTAAGCCTTCCTTTTCTTCTATGAATGTTACGATAGCAGGATCAAGATCTCCCGATCTAGTTCCCATTACGAGGCCTTCAAGAGGCGTAAAACCCATAGAGGTATCAAAAGATTTCCCGTTTTTGATAGCTGTAATTGAAGCACCGTTGCCAAGATGGCATGTTATAATCTTTAAATCTTCATATTTCTTTCCGAGAATACTTGCTGCTCTTTCAGAAACGTATTTATGGCTTGTCCCGTGGAAGCCGTATCTTCTGATGCCGTATTTTTCATAGTATTCATAAGGTAGAGCATAAATATATGATTCTGCGGGCATTGTTTGATGGAAAGCTGTATCAAAAACGCCTACCATCTTTGTATTAGGCATTAACTGCTGACAAGCTTCTATTCCCAAAATATTTGGTGGGTTGTGAAGAGGAGCAAGCTCGATACATTCTGTCAATGCGGCCTTCACTTCATCTGTAATAAGGATTGAGGAAGCGAACTTTTCTCCTGCATGCACTACTCTGTGCCCTACTGCTCCAAGCTCATCCATTGATGTTAAAACGCCATGATCTTTATCCAACATAGCATTAATAACGTGGCCGATAGCATCCTTATGATTGCCCATCGGAGTTTCTAATTTAAATTTTTCCGCCGCTCCAGCTTTTTCGTGAGTTATTATAGATCCATCCAAACCAATTCTTTCAACAAGTCCCTTACAAAGCAATTCCTCGTTTGTCATATCAAGGACTTGGTATTTAAGAGAAGAACTCCCACAATTAATAACTAAAACTTTCATTTCATACCTCCGCAATATTATTAAAAATATTATTCTACATGAGTCATTATATAACAGAGGCACGTATTTTCAAAGCGAAATTTATAATTTTAACTAAAAAAAGCGGATATTTTAGGATTTTTGAACAAATGGACGCATTACAAAGTCAGAATAATCATATAGATTTCGTTTTGCCGCAAGATTATACAAATCTGCCGCCAATATATCCATATTTAAAAGAATTTCTGAAACTCCAAGAGACTCGCGTTCTTTATTTATATTTGTGATTATCGGGAAATCACATAATTCCTTCTTTTTTATATGCCTCAACAACTCCCCGCCTTTTGCGGAAAGAGCAAGAACTCTTCCGTACATTAGCTCCTCGCGGATTATTTCTTCAAAATTGCTCTTTGTCAGACCGACGATTTGCTGTACAAGAAGTCTTTTTATACGAGAGGTGGTATATCTTTTTCCTTTTACAAGATTTATAAGCACGTCAATATTTTGTGTGTTCCTGATATTATCAAGTATTCTGTTTTCGAGTCCCTCGTTAGCTGCAAAAATTTCAGAAAGTGATGCCCTGTCTGTCCTTAGCAGGGACGAATATATTTGATCAAAAAAATTATTAATTTCTAAATTAACACCATAATTAAGCTTTTCCAACACTTCAATTGTCTGGGCCGGAACGAGATCGGATATTTGGTCCCCAGCTTTAATCATTGCTCTCACTTGCGAGGCGCTCGTAATTCCATCCCTTGAAACCGTCGCAATCTTAATGTTGCTTTTTCTTTTAATCAAATGTTTTATATATTGGATCGACAACAGATTGTTTGGACTCGAAAGCTCATTTTCAGATAGGCCGGAAAACTCAGAAAGCGTTTGTGCGGCAGCCTTTGGGTATGGCATGCCATTATCAAGCTTATAACGCATGATACTCTTAAATTCATTCGACTCGTCAGCCACAATATGCGCTGCTTTTATAAGAGGTTCAATCTCTCCCATCTCGCTGCCAAACGAAATATAATCTACACATCCCAGCCTGTCCAGCATTTGAACTGAACCTTTAGCAAAATATTCGGCATTGTTGCACGCAAAAGCAAAGGGTAGCTCAAGGACGAGATCGGCACCGTTCTTTATTGCAATTTCCGCTCTTGTCCATTTATCTGCAAAAGCAGGCTCCCCTCTCTGCACAAAGCTACCGCTCATGATGACAACCGCCATATCGGCGCAGGTTTTCCGTTTTGATTTTTCCAGATGATACAAGTGCCCATTGTGAAATGGATTGTATTCGGCTATTATTCCCAAGATATTCATAAGTGGTCTTATTATATATCAAATCACATAAAAATACAAATCGCAAGCGAGGATAATAGCCCCGCCCAGAGAGCATGACATACCTTTGTAAATATAAAATATTTTGCTGATATACCAGACCCGGAGAGCATGCTCAAGGACTGGCCTATGATGGAAAGCCCACCGAAAGAAACCATTATTGAACACATAATTGTCTTTGCTTGAAGGGATACGGCCGTATAGGCCATTGCAGAGCATCCGACAGTCATTTCAAAAATACCTTTTGTAGCGATTCTTAAATATATATTTTCAAGGAAACTGAAGACTGCAGTAAGCTGTATCAAATCGGTTACAAACATAAAAAGCACTATATATGCAAGAATCACACCCATAGATTTAAGAGCATCAAGGATAGCCTCTGTCAATAGGTCGAGTATTGAACCGCTCTTTGCAGACTGAGGAATATCCTTAATGCTTATACTTCCTCCCCTATATGCGAATATTGCACCGTTTAATAAGGCCGCCGCATAATGGCACACGGATATAATAGCCCCCGCTTTGACACTCCCAAGCATTCCAATACCGACAGCCCCCAGCATAAATGTGGGCCCTGAAGTGCTACAAAAGCTTATCAATCTTTTGGCGTCGTCTATACCGATATAGTTCCTCATCCTCATATCCCTGATAATTTTTGCTCCCACGGGATAGCCTGACATGACACTGATTGAAAATGTAAATGCCGCGGGATTTAGCCTATTAATTACGCCGAGATAATTCAAGAAATTTGCACAGATAAAAAAGGGAAAGAGCGAAGGGAAAACACTCCCGGCCCACAATACAATTGCCTTTTGCGCCGATAAAATGGCGGCCTCCGGGAGCAGTACCATTGCAATACATGCCAAAAATGCAAGCATTGCAGCTATTCTTTTGCCTGTAAATTTAGAAAAAAAAATATCCATGGTAAGATATTATTCTAAGTTCCATGGATATATGATTTTATTAATCTTCGTTTTGAGTCTTGAATGCCATGTCTTTTATTTCGTTGCGGTTGCTTGACAATGTAGTTCCTATCCTGTCAAAGGTTTTTTCAAGATTTTCAAACATCTCTTGGAAATATACTGCATTTATCTCGTCCATTTTGTTTTGGAAGTTAAACAAAATGCTATCCACATAATCGTATGTACTCATCTTCAGCTGCTTGCAATTTGTTTCTGCTATTCGAAGAATTTCCTCAGCACGCATCTTCGCCTTTACAGTGATATCGTCATTTTCAATAAGTGCTTCAGCTTGCTTTTGCGCATCAGCTATTACAGATTCATATTCCCGCTTTGCTTCGTCGAGAATCCTCTGCCTTTCATCCTTAATCCACTGTGCCTGTTGTATTTCGTCCGGTAGTTCAACTCTGATTTCCTTTACTATTTCAAGGATTTCATCCGCGTCAACCATTATCTTCCCAGTTAATGGGAATCCCGCTGCAGTATCAACAATTTCTTCTATCTCATCCAGTAATTCCAATACCTTCATAATTATTCCTCCCTGGTTACTTTCTTTTTCATATGTTCTAAAACAATTTCCGGAACAAGCCCTTGTATGTCCCCGCCAAGAGAAAATACTTCTTTGATAAGGCTTGAACTAATGAAAGAGTACTTTGGATTTGTCATAAGGAAAATCGTCTCAACATTATGATTGTACAAACGTGCATTCATTTGTGCCATCTGGATTTCATATTCAAAATCCATTGTTGCACGCAGTCCTCGTATTACAAAATCAAACTTATTTTCATTAACATAATTTGCAAGTAAACCGGTGAATATGTCAACTTTAATGTTGGGAGAATCCTTTAAAACCTCTTGGAGCATCATTTTCCTGTCCTCAAAGGAAAAGAAACTGTTCTTTTGGTTGTTGGCAGCGATCCCCACAACTACATTTTCGTAATGAACCGAAGCACGTTTTATTATGTCTAGATGTCCGTTTGTTATAGGGTCGAAGGATCCTACATACAAAGCCTTTTTTTTCATCGATTTATCCTCCGTAATAGTAATAATTTTATCATTTGATAGTAATAATTTCAACTTAAATGTGAAGATTGTTTAAATTTTCAGGGCATATATGCTTACTGTTATCCGGCTGTACGTTCTTTCCTTTAATTTGTAAAATCCTGATAATGTATTCGGAAGACTTTCTCTTTTGCCGTGTTCTGTTACAATAATGCCATCTTCATCCAATAATTCGTTTTTTTGTATATGTGAAAAGCAGTCCTCAATCAAGTCTTTTCCGTAAGGCGGGTCGATGAATATAATATCAACCTTTTCTTTTATCTTAGAAAGAAAATATGAATAATCTCCGAAGAAAACAATGGACTTGTCTTCTGCTTTACATGTTTCAATATTTTTTTTGATTAATGAAATGCTGCTTTTGGAATTGTCCCCGAAATAAGCCCTCGCTGCGCCTCTTGACAAAGCCTCCAGACCTAAGTTACCGGTGCCTGCGAATAAATCGATCACAGTCGAATCATTTATATAAGGTGTAATAATTGAAAATATTGCTTCCTTTACTTTGTCAGTTGTAGGCCTTACCTTATTGTCGCTTGGAGCGAGCAATTGTCTGCCTTTGTAATTTCCCGCAATTATACGCATAAAATGCTCTCCTTTGTAAAAGTAACATAGCTAATATTGAATTATATCATAAAAGAAAAAAGCCGGCAATATTTACCGACTTCATTCTTTATCCAAAATTTCCTTTTTTTAACTATTTGCCTGCTAACTGATTTTCACCCATTTCAACGAGCTTCTTTGTCATGTATCCCCCAACATAACCGTTCTGGCGAGCTGTAAGGTTACCTTTGTCCATTGAATCGTAGTTTGCAAGACCAAGTTCTCCGGCTATTTCAGTTTTCATATTTCTTAAAGCCGGTTTTGCATTTGCATTGTTCATCTTTTCTTGTAACGTCATTATATTCACCTCCTGTTACGTTATTATTGTTGGCGGAGACGAAAAAAAGTATGTCATGTAATAATTAGAAAGTCTCTTCCTGTTTTAGGGAAAAAATTATTCAGCTTTTTCTTTATGGGACAATATTTTTCGCTAATCAATTTGGGATCCTCATCAATAATTTTTTTAGCTTGCTCTTTAATAGGGCCTAGTAGCTTAATGTGCTTTGATAAATCCGCTATCCTGAGCTGCGGGACTCCATGCTGCCTGCTTCCGAATATTTCCCCCGGGCCTCTGAGCTCCAAGTCCTTTTCTGCAATTATAAAACCGTCTACGGTAGATTCCATTATTGTGGCTCTTTTTTCGGCAATTTCGTTTTTACCTTCATTTATTAAGAAACAATAAGAGCTCTCTCCTCCTCTTCCTACCCGCCCTCTTAATTGATGAAGCTGCGCAAGTCCGAAGCGTTCACAATTTTCTATGAGCATAACAGTAGCGTTTGGAACATTGATACCGACCTCTATTACCACTGTCGAAACAAGTACTTGAACTTCCCCTTCATAAAAGCTCTTCATTATTCTGTCTTTCTCTGCTTGCTTCATCGAGCCGTGAAGAATTTCTGTTTTGTATGGAAAAAACCTTTTGCTTAGTTCTATATAAACACTTTCCGCGGAATTAAGGTCCAGTGAATCGGAATCTTCGATAAGGGGTGTTACAACATAGGCCTGTCTTCCCTTTTGTATTTGTGAAAGTATAAAATCATAAGCTTGTTCCTTTTGAGGGGGCTTGACTACAGTTGTTTTTATGGGCTGTCTCCCCGGAGGCAATTCATCCAAAATTGATATATCAAGGTCACCGTAAAGAATGACCGCAAGTGTTCTTGGTATTGGCGTGGCTGTCATAACAAGGATGTGGGGGTTTTTCCCTTTGTAAGCCAAATCCATCCTCTGCTTCACACCAAATCTATGCTGTTCGTCGGTTATCACGAGTGCAAGATTTTTAAAAATTACACCAGGTTGAATTATAGCATGTGTTCCTATTACTATATCCACTTCTCCGGACTTTATATCCTTTAAAACCTGCGCTCTTTCTTGCGACTTCAAGCTCCCGGAGAGAAATGCGGTCTTGATGCCAAAAGGCTCATAGCTTTGCTTTAAATTGTCGTAGTGCTGTCTTGCGAGGATTTCTGTGGGTGCCATCAAAACTCCCTGAAAACCGCCTGTAGCGGCTTTATAAAGGGCAATTTGGGCTATTGCTGTCTTTCCTGAACCTACATCGCCTTGCAGTAGCCTATTCATCGGGCGAGATGATTGCATATCCTTTGATATTTCATCGATAACCCTTTTTTGAGCTCCTGTTAGTTCGTACTTAAATGATGAAATATACTCCTCAGCTGTAATATCAACAGAAAGTGATATTGCTTCTCTTTCTGTTGTTGCCCCTGCTCTTAAATAGAACAATCCTAATTGCAATAGCAGCAATTCGTCGAATACAAGTCTGTATCGAGCCTCTGCAAGCTTTTGTCTGCTCTTTGGGAAATGTATGTTTTGGAGAGCATATTCTTCGCTGCACAATTGGTGTTTCTTTATTATATCTTCATGCAGATATTCTTCACCGTTATTTTCAAGCCGTTCAAGCGCCTCTCTTTGCCATTTCCAAAAATCTTTCTGAGTTAGACCTCCGACCAGAGGATAGATAGGCATAATTGCTTGTGTATTATTTTTTGTGATATCTGAAAAATCAGGATGAATCATCATTACTTTTCCGTGTGAAACTGCGGCTTTTCCAAAAAAGTCGTATGCTTCGCCTATTGTAAATGAGTTTGAGAGATAGTAGGAATTGAAAAATATAATTTCAATCCTACCTGTTGCATCCTCTGCCAATATACGTAATTTTTGCTTCTTTCCTCTCGTATATCTATCCTTTACGATCATTAATACAGTTACGCTAATATTGACCATATCCCCGTCGGTGAGCTCAGATATTGTTTTCGTCTTGCTTCTATCTTGATAACTTCTCGGAAAGAAATACCAAAGATCTGTAAAACTCTCTATATTAAGTTTTTTCAAAAGCTCGGCCTTTTTAGGTCCGACACCTTTTATGTTTGTAATCAAGGAATCTTTCATTATCTGCTGACCTCAATATTTCGTTTTACGATTTGTTTTGAAATTATTCCAGAAACAACCACAGTTACTTTTTGAGGGCAAATTCCGAGTATTGATTGTGTATCTTCATATATTTTATCTATTATTTTATTTGTTATTGTATTTATACTCGTTCCAAAACGCATTAATATGTAAAATTTTACTGTAAAATTTTTATCATCAAAAGCTATATCCATCATAGAGGCGTTTCTGGGATCTTGATACAGCATTTTCCCCTTTTGGTTGCACAAAAAAACCCTGTCTTGATATTCAGACATAGCTTCAATGACAATATTACCAATTATGTTTTTGTTAAGTGAAACTGTTCCTTTTTTATTTTTTACTTGATACATGATTTTACCTCGTCGTCTGTTTTTACATTTATACAATCTAAGTACAATAATATTAACACAGAAATGCGCTATTTTAAATATTTTTGCACAAAAGATTAGGTGCAATGCATAAACTACCGTAGGTGAAAATTATGAGAAGACGAAAAAAATGTTGTAATTCAAGAAGAAATAAGCAGCTCGGCTTGATAATGCTTGTATTTGGGCTGGTAACTATCTGTGCCTTTCTTTTCCCGATGCAGGTGTGGCTTGTCCTTTTGAGCATCATACTTATTTATTGCGGTTATTGCTTTTGGAAATAAAACAACCTGCCAATTTGGCAGGTTGTTGTCTTCATTAAATGGCACGGTTTACTTTTCCGGACTTGATGCATCTTGTGCATACTTTTGCTCTTCTGACTGTTCCGTTTTCTTCTTGAACTCTTACAGTCTGGATGTTCGCATTCCATTTTCTTCTTGAGTGTCTGTTTGAATGGGACACCGTGTTACCCGAAGCCTGGCCCTTATCGCAAATTTCACACTTTCTGGACATTTACCGCACCTCCTTTAACTATCTTAAGCTTTTCGCGTTTTTCTGTATATTTGTGTTAAATATTCGAACAAACGCTATTATACCATATAATGCTTTGCAAATACAAGTATTTTTTTAATTTTAATAAAGAACTATTTTTCCTTGTTCTCTTGTTAAATTCATATCTATGAATCTTTGGTTCTTGCTTCCTCGGAATTCAAGAGTCAAATCACGTTCTTCCATGATAAATCTGCCATCGATAAGATAATCAATAATCCCCATCAGTTTTCCGATAACGGGTTTTTCTTTCGCAAGTTCAAGCAGTTCTTCATATGTGAAGCCTGTATAAATCAAGATGTTCAGGTTTCTTTCTTTAATTTTTACCGAAAGATTATAGAAGGCTTCCGCTTGATATACAGGATCCCCTCCTGTAAACGTAACTCCGTCAAGCAAAGGATTTTTATCTATTTCTTCAATAAATCTATCTATGCTACAGTAATATCCGCCGTCAAAGTCGTGCGTATCAGGATTGTGGCATCCGGGGCAATCATGTGTGCAGCCCTGTGCGAATATAGTGAATCTAATGCCGGGCCCGTCAACTATTGATTGTCTGTATACTCCGGCAATTTTTATTTTTTCTTCATCTTGGCACATTTTATTTCATATCCTCAAGCTTTATTTTATGCTTAACCCTGTCGGATTCCTCTGTTGCCTTGGCATTATTCCAATTATCCATGGTGCCGACGAGATATCCCGTGATTCTTCTGATCCTTTCAAAGCCTTCACCGTTATCGTATTCTGTTCTGCCGCAGCTCGGGCACTCATTATCGATCATGCCTGTATAACCGCATACGGGGTCTCTGTCTACAGGATGGTTTATAGATCCGTAGCCTACTCCTGCTTCCTTCATACATCTTATTATTTTCTCAAACGCATCTAAGTTCTTAAGTGGATCTCCGTCAAGTTCTACATATGAGATGTGTCCGGCATTTGTCAATGCATGGTAAGGAGCCTCAATGCGTATTTTATCGAAAGCGTTTATTTCAAAGGATACCGGCACATGGAAGCTGTTAGTGTAATAGTCCTTGTCAGTTACTCCTTCTATTTCCCCAAATTTGTTTCTGTCTATCCTTACAAAACGACCGGAAAGACCTTCGGCAGGTGTTGCTAAAAGTGTCCAGTTCATCTTTGTTTTTTTGCTTTGTTCATCCATACGCTTTCTCATATATCCGACTATTTCCAGACCAATTGTTTGAGCTTCCTTGGATTCTCCATGATGCTTTCCGGTAAGTGATACCAAGCTCTCGGCAAGACCTATGAAGCCCATCGAAAGTGTCCCGTGCTTGATGATTTCCCCTATCGTATCATCCGGCTTAAGCTTGTCAGAATCGAGCCATACGTGTTGGCCCATCAGGAAAGGAAAATTCTTGACCTTCTTAGCGGCTTGGATTTTAAACCGCTCATACATCTGTGCGATACATAAATCTATAACTCGATCGAGCTCTTCAAAAAATAAATCGACATTACCGTTCGCTTTGATTGCAATTCTTGGCAAATTAAGAGAAGTGAAGCTCAAGTTACCTCTGCCCGTTACAATCTCTCTTGTAGGATCGTAGACATTTCCTATAACCCTCGTTCTGCAACCCATGTATGCTACTTCTGTGCGGTAATCGCCTTCCTTATAATAATGAAGATTGTAAGGAGCATCCAAAAATGAGAAATTAGGGAACAGTCTTTTGGCGGAAACTTTACAGGCAAGCTTAAAGAGATCATAGTTTGGATCTTCAGGGTTGTAGCTTATGCCTTCCTTCACCTTGAATATTTGTATAGGAAAAATAGGTGTTTCTCCGTGACCCAGCCCCGCATCTGTTGCAAGCATTACACTTTCCATTATAAGCCTACCCTCCGGAGTTGTATCTGTTCCGTAGTTAATAGAAGAAAACGGAACCTGGGCGCCTGCTCTGGAATGCATAGTGTTCAAATTGTGCACTAGAGCTTCCATGGATTGGTAAGTCTTTCTTTTTATTTCCTTATTTGCAAACTTTATTGCCATCTCCTGTATATGCGTTGCATCTTTTTCCGAAATTAATTTTGTTAATTCCTTAAATTCAAGCTCTTTGTAATTGTTATCCCATGCCATGC
Organism: Eubacteriales bacterium; assembly: GCA_028704515.1. GTDB lineage: Bacteria > Bacillota > Clostridia > Peptostreptococcales > Anaerovoracaceae > UBA1440. The sequence continues at coordinate 6,202 of JAQWFH010000018.1, read as the reverse complement.
ACGGGGAAACTCCATATTCGGAATTTATATCGGTACATATTTTTTTTGCAACCTCTGCACCGTCATCAGTTGCGTTTATGAAATCAAGCATTCTGCCGATATTGTTCCAATACAGCTTCCTGTAGGTCTTTCTTACTCCCGGAGCCAATGCGTAGTCAAAATTAGGAACTGACTGTCCTCCATGCTGGTCGTTTTGATTTGACTGTATTGCTATGCAGGCAAGTGCTGAATAACTTTCTATATCATTGGGCTCTCTCAGATGACCATGTCCTGTAGAAAAGCCATCCTTAAGAAGATCCAGCAAATCTATCTGGCAACAAGTCATTGTAAGTGTCAAAAAATCTAAATCGTGTATATGAATCTCCCCTTCTTCATGCGCTTTTGCATGAGCGGGATTCAGTACATACATCCTGTAAAACTCTTTGGCCCCCTCAGATCCGTATTTGAGCATTGTCCCCATAGCGGTATTACCGTCAATGTTTGCATTCTCACGCTTAATTTCATTGTCCTTTGCATCCTTAAATGTAAGATCTTCGTATATCTTCATTAGTCGCGTATTCATTTCCCTTACGCGTGTTCTCTCAGCTCTGTAAAGGATGAATTCCTTTGCTGTTCTCGCATGGCCGTTTTCAATCAGTATCTTCTCTACTGTATCCTGTATCTGTTCAACCGTTGGCATTTGGTTATGGCATATCTCGAGTAGATATAATTCTACCTGCCTCGCAAGATACATAGCCATATCTCTGTCGTTACCGCCAAGAACTTGAGCAGCTTTAAAAATAGCATTCGCTATTTTTTCTATATTAAACTCAACCTCACGACCATCTCGTTTTACTATTGCTTTTATATTCTTATCCATAAATCTTGCCGCCTTCCCTAATAACTTCAATCCTTCATACCAGAAGGAAACACAACATATTGTGCTTTTATTTCGCATTAGTACCAGAATTATACTATTAATGAATCTATATTTCAATAGAATAATTCATATTTATCTGCTTTATTTTTATAAATTAATTTTAATTTATAGGCGTTATTTTAATTCTGAATTCTATTAAAATCCCAGCTTTTTTGTAAAACAGATATATTAAACCTATATTTAATATAGTTAATATATCTAATATTGATAATACAGATATCGGTTCTGTTAAATTTAAATCCAATTTTCTGTAAAATATTTTTATTTATAAAAATTGTGAGTTTTAAGTGAATAATGTACCAATTTGCTGTTTTTGTGTTATAATTGTCGGGAAAAAGTTTTAAATATATATGGGGTAAAAAATGAAAAGAAAAATATCATACTTTCTTGTTTTATTATTGATTCTGCAAGCTTTAATTCTTTCCGGATGTAACAGCATTGAGGATGATAATACACAAACCGTTTTAAATGAGAATTACACCTCAGTTTTGGGGGTATTGCAAAATTCACAAGATTTATCAGAGATGCAAACTTATCTTATAAAATGGGCAAACAAGAATGATATAAGAGTGTCACACGATAAATACGACAATGTTATTATGTCAATAAGTGCGTCGGAGGGGTATGAAAAGACACCTTCCACAATTTTGCATGCTACAATCTCACCAAAATCACCTGAAAACACCGCAAATGCTGTTGCCGTTATGCAATATATAATAAAAAATGTTGCGGACCACGGTTTTATAAGGTTTATATTTACTGCGGATTCGGATAATTCACAAGAAGGCATTAAGTATATAAAGAAGTCTTACTTATACGGAGATAATTTTATAAGCCTTGACAACTTTATAGATAATTCCCTTTTGATTGCTTCCGCAGGCGCAGATGTATATACAATGACGAGAAATATAAAAAGAGTAAAGCCGTCTTACCCGATTACTTATGAAATCTCACTGCAAGGTCTTTCCGGTGCATCCATAACCGATGAAACGACACGCCCAAATCCGATAACAATTATCGGCGACCTTCTTGCCTCGGCAAAAAGTAACGGAGTGCTTATGGAAATAGCGTCTTTTGACGGAGGTACCGACACGGCGAATTACCCAAGCCGTGCGTCGGCGACTATTCTGATAAATCAAAACGATGTGAACAAGCTTACACGGCTTGTCGAGAAAAATCAAGAAAGAATGTATAATAGATATTCTCCTGAAGAGCCTGATTTTACATATACCCTCACCGAGGTGCAAAGACCTGATTCAGTGTTATCCTTTGATGACTCAAGCAAGCTTATAAGCTTTCTATACGCTTGTATTAACGGGAATTATTTAAAAAATGACGATGGAGAGATTATTGCAAAGTCCAATATAGGTAAAATCTCAACAGAGGCAAACTTACTTGAAATCTTGATAGAATCCAGGAGCAAGAGCAGTGCTGTTCTGGAAGAAATGAATACTCTCTTTGAAACCGTATGCGGCCTTTGTGATATTTCGTATAATAAAAAACAAATCTATCCTGTATGGGAAAATAACGCTCGTTTTTCATATGATGAGAACAGCGATATAAAGGAGGACGTCGATTTGTCGGCAAATCCCATTGTTGCCTCTTTCTCTGAAATTATAAAGGAATATTCGGGGCAAACCCTGAAATACACAAGAACTCTTAATTACACTGCAAATGCAATCGTGGCGAGTAGAAATCCGGATATAAATACGGTTTGCTTCGGAATTTCACCGGACAACATCGTAGATCAAACTAATATCTTACTCAACTTTTTAGCCGTAAAAACTATCTAAATCAAAAGCAAGCCTGCGGTTATCTTTTACATAGGCTTGCTTTTTAACATGACATATTTTTATGCGTACATTATTGTCTTAAGGCATAAGTAATAATTTCTTTTAATTTTATAAAATCTTTCTGGTTTTCATCTTTTGCGGGAGAATATTCCACGCACTCAAAGATTACGGGTTTTGAGTCTTTATATATATCGGATATAATGTGTTTCGCATCTTCTATCGAAAAGCCGTTTTCAATGTTATATCCTGTAGCATAAAAGACATCGGGATCAAAAAAGTCTACATCTAGGCTTACATGAACTCGTTTGCCTTTCAGCTTGTCCATAACTTCTTTCATTACGCTTTCGAGCCCTTGTTCTCTGATTTGCTCCATAGTATAGAGATTAACATTATTTTCTCGGATTATTCGATATTCTTCTTTATCTATGCTTCTTGCACCGATTATAAATACATTTTCGCCCTTCACGTGGCATTTGCTCTTACCTGCCGTTAGTTCGTCGCAGCATATACCCATTGAAGCTCCAATAGGCATTCCGTGAATGTATCCCGTTTCAGTTGATATTTCTGTGTGTATATCCGTATGAGCATCAATCCAAACTACACAAAGGTTTTCTCCGAAGACTTCGTATCCTGCGGCAATAGAGCCTATTGATAGCGCATGGTCTCCACCAATTACAACTGGAAACTTATTGTTCTTATAGGCTTCACCGACATCCTTGTAAAGAGCCTTGCAGCATGACATAACGCTTGACAGGGACTTCAGGTTGTCGGGATTCTTGCCTTTGATTTCATTATAGGGAGTTTCCTTGTATTCGAAAGCAATTCCTCCTGCCATCCCTTTAAAATCCTTATCTGTAAATGCTTTGCATCCGAGCTCTGTGCCCGGGTATGGACTTCCTGTACTCATCGGTACACCTATGAATTTGTACTCCATTATCTTTTACCTGTCCTCCTGATTTTATTTCGACAACAGTTGTTATTATAACACTGAAGTATTATAATAACAATTCATTTTCGGTTATAACCATGTCCGCCTTTTTATCGAATTTATTAGCAGGTATATACTCTACCATCAATTTTGATCTGCAAATTACAGCATTTGAGCAGGCCATCCTTTCCATATATCGGTCGTAAAATCCGCCTCCGTATCCAAGCCTATACCCTTCATTATTACATGAAAGACAAGGGATTATCGCAAAATCTATTTCATTGGGAGCGAGAGGCATAAGCCCCGGCTTTGGCTCTTGTATTCCATAACTACCCTCTTGCAAATCATTCCACGATTCAATTCGATATGCCTCCATATGTCCCATAGATATACATCTGGGTACGCACACGATTTTGCCTAGTTTCCACGCTTCTTCTATTATAGGTCTTGTGTCAATTTCATCTTTTGTTCCTACAAAACAGAATACAGTATCGGCCTTTTGGAAATGTTCGGTAGCTATTGTATTTTTAAATATTCTCTTACCTGCCTCTATGCAGTATTCGGCAGAAAGCTTGGACAATATTTCTTTTATTTTCTTGCGCAGCTCTTTTTTTTCTTGTGCTAAAGACATTTTCCCCTCCGGAAATCCATACTATTTTATTTTTAGAGTTTTTAGATATGATTTTGTTTGATCGCTGATTCTATAGCTTTCGATACCCTTTTGAATCGCTTTATTATGTATCCATTTATCAAGTTTTTTGTTTTCAATATATGGTAATGTCGAATCATATTTCTTTACGAGTGCAATGCTAAAATACCAAGCTATCGCCATATTTATATAATATTCATCCGAACGAACTGAAGCTACAAGGTCAAGCATTTCTTGCCTGAATTTATCATCAAGATAGTTTGAAAGGAGCAGCACGATTGCATATCGGACAGTATATACATAAGGGCTTTTTAGCCAAATTTTAATCTTTTCATAAACATCTTCCGGATGCTTTTTAAAAATCTTCGGTGAGAATGAGTCACACGTAGCCCAATTGTCTATGTGAGGTAAAAATCTTTCCGTTAAAGCCATGGTTTTTTTATAATCTCCCACATTTTCAATCAAAAATGCATGAAGATTGTTTTCTTCGTAATATTTGTGTGGAAGTACGTCCATGTATGCTTCTACGTTGGGAATTTTTGAAAGCTCTTTTGCAAATTTTCTGAGCTGAGGTATTCTGACACCAATTATAAATTCCTTATTAACGGTGGGTATAAGCCTACTGTGAAATTCCCTGTATCCTTCGTCTTTCATTTCAAAAAGCTTAGGTATTATTTGTTTTTCAATGTTTGTCATGTCACAATCCTTATATTATTATAGTTAAAATTGAATCTATGAACAATACAGCCAATATAATATTGGCACATAAATTGAGTTTACTTTGGGGCATATTACTTGTAATTTTCTCAAATATCGGTTGCAATACATAGAGGAAAAACATGCCGCCAAGCCCGAATCGAATAGACGTAGATAAAGCAATTCTTCCTTGAAAGTTTATTGCATAATCTTCGTATGTCTGCCATGGCCAACTGCCGATTACAAATTCTAAAATATAGCTTGCTGCAAGCTCAATCGTGGTTGCAAGTATCATACAGCCTGCAAATATAATAATAGGCTTTATAAATTTAAACCAAGAAGGGGTCTTCTTTTTCATGATCCCTCCAAAACATAACAGAAATGATGTGGCTCCTACTCCGTATATGGGAGTATAAGGACCGTACAGAACCCCTCTATTACTAAATCCCCATTGATACACCACTACCTCTAGGAAAACTTCATAAAGCCAGCCTAATATTGCATACATCATAAAATATATAATATATTTATTAAGTTGTTCCATTTTAAGTTTGTTTTTCATATATCCATCTCTTTTATTCATTTATACTCTAGGTTATTTTCAGCCCTGATATGCCCAATCATGAGCGGTGCAATATCGGGATCGAACTGAGTTCCAGCATTTTTTTCAAGCTCAAGGATTGCTTCTTCAACACTCAAGGTCCTTCTATTTCTTAAATATACATATTTACCATCACGGTATTCCAAAAGGCTTAGGGCGTCCCGACTATTGTTAAATATTGTATTGATTATTTCACGCAGTCTAAACGATTCTTCCTTATCCCATTTTGTCATGTTTTTAAATATGTCGTCTATTTCAATAAACATATAATCTGAATTTCGCCGTATTTATTTGGGATTAATTTTACTCTTACTGTACCTGTTTGAGCAATTTGATTTTTATTTTGAATATTTTCGTTCAAGATAATTCACCTCTTTTCCAAAGATGCCACTGAGTTTACTTGCTTTCAAATCTCAAAACATTGTCTGAATTATCATTTATTACTGTTTACTTAATTTATCATAAAAGCATACATATTTCAATATTTTATATAATGTACACATAGGGTTGGACACAAGTTCAAGAAAATAAGTTATAATTAATCTATGAGTAGAATGAGAAGAACTTGGTCCGCCCAAGAAAAAGCAAATATAGTATTAGAAATCCTTCGTGAGGA
>JAQWFH010000055.1 GCA_028704515.1 Eubacteriales bacterium | reverse complement strand
TCATATAGGGGCGCCTCCTCAATCTTTGAATTTGTGCTTTTCTTTTCCCGGATTCAGCACATCTTCATTGTATTGATAGGCGTCTCTTTTTTCAAAGACCTTACTTAAGCATTACAGGAATGCTCCTATATATCTTTTAGACACATAGGAAAGTCTATTTTATCACGGGGGACTTTTCAATTATTATTATGGGGTAGTTTTAGATTATCACTAACATAGGTGCTTATGTTATGAATGAAGTTTCTCTTTTTATAAAAGATAAACCTAATGTATACTATTATGTTACAGCCAACCCAAAATTTTCTTAAATTTACTCAATAATCAACTCTATATTTTTTGAGTGGTTTATTGGAATTCTTATCACTACTCCAGCTCGGATACCAACCTTTTTACCTTTACCAGCTTCTTTTTCTTCGCCATTAACAATAACTGTCCAATTAAAATCACTGGTATTTTCAATTGCCCAAATCGTCCCTTCAGGCTTCTTAACATGAACAACCTGGGCGACAATCGTTTCCCCTTCTGCCACTCCGCAAAACTCATCCAACATCTGCATATTAATTTTCATCTCCGGCCTGAAAAGTAATATCTTCCCATTTATCTTCAGCTTAGCAGAAATTTGGAGTTCCGAACCGCAATTCCAACAATTTACTTTATCAATACTTTTATACCAGAACGATTTTGCCCTGCATTTTGGACAACTTATTAGGTTTTCGGATAAATCACAAAAAGTGTTATACCATTCCCGCTCAGTTACACGCTTATTAGGATTTTTCAAGCCATCAGTAAAAGCTCTGGAGAATAGATCTTTGATGGGTTGGGGACAATTTCCCCACATCTTATTAATATCAGCATAATCATTATCGCTAGGTAATTTATTAGAATAATTTTGTGAATCAAAAATAAAAACCGGGGATGTCCCATATAGTTTCTTTTTCGCCGGAATATCCAATATCCTTATATTTTCATATTGTTCACCATGCATTGGATGATGCCAAATCCAAAATGAAAATAATAACACTGCCAAAGAATGTAAATCAGTTAATGTTGATGGGTTATGCTTTGCTGAATTCACTATAAGTTCCGGTGCCATATATTCCATCGTCCCTAATACCTGCGATTTGCTGATGCCCTCTATGCCAACATTGTCATTATCGCAAATTAAAATTTCACCGTTCCGGGGATTAAACATAAAATTCCCATCAGAAATATCCCGATAACAGTAACCTTCCAGATGCAATTGCCGAAAAGCATCTGCCAGCTCCATAGAGATCAAACATTTCTCACGATTACCCGGCGCCTTTCTTGGGTCTGCCCATACCTGTCGAATCGATACGAATTTGCTTGTATCAATCAAGTCCATAATGTATCCGAAAATATTTGGGTTTTTTGAATTCTTAGCTAAATCCTGCGGCCAGACAAACTTTTTCATGGCTTCCCCGTTTCTTAGCGGCCTTTGAATTAGCTTAAGAATGCTTGCGCGTTGTTCATCAGTTGATTGCTGCTTGTTGTACCACTTTAGGGCTTTTTTTTCTTCATTTCCCTCGACCAAATAAACGGCGCCTTGCCCACCTTCACCCAATTTCTTGGTAATTTTCATATTGTGGCCAGATAATTCTAAAGATACAATATCGCCTATTCCAAGCATTTTTATCTCCTATTCTCCCTCTTTAAGGGACTCATTCTTTATCATGGCAATCACTACACTAATGTCATCCCCACTGCCGTTCTGAGTCAAATTGTCAAGTATTTTGGGAATACCATCGGTCATTGTTTTAAATGAGTTCAGACAAGTATACTCGTAAAGAGATCGTACATAATCTTCAAACCCCTGATCTGTTTCAAAACTTTTATTAAACCCATCTGTACTCAACCACACCAATATATTTTCGCTGTTTTCTCTGCTGGTGTGATCTAATATAATGCCTGTATTGAAGTACTTATATGACTTTTCCATACACAGGGAATATGTCTCATCGCCAATTGTATCGTTCTGTACAGGAATCGGCTGTTCAACAGTCCCGTCCGGATAGATTACTAATATATCACCATCACCTATTTGTGCAAAAAATAAACCTTCCTGAGTAATAAGACTACATGATAAAGTCGTACCATATAACTTCTTTAATTCTACTTGAGCTTTATCTCCATCCGCCTCGTTGCTATCTTCGGCTAAAAAGACTGCGGGGTCGGATGGTGTTTGATCATTTAGTTGTATATCCTCATTTACCATAGGAGTTTGAGATACATATGTTCTATTATAGTAGTCTTCCTTTACCATATTGCCCCACTCTTTATAAATCTGACGAGGCACTTCATTTTTCCAACTCTTGACAAATTGATTTAACGCAAATGTTTTGCCTTCTTTCAAGTATAATTTTACATACTCTTCGAAACATACCTTAAGCACTTTGGCAGCACTAAAAACCGCTAATTTTGAGCCTATGTCACTGTATTCATATTTTGCAGAACCATGACCGTCTGCAATGACTAGAATACAGGAATTAAATGACCGTTTGTTGATAAAAGGGATTCCCTTTTCAATCATCACTGGTTGAATGTAATGTGCATCTTGATAGGGCTTATTCTCCCGTATATGTGATAATCCACGAACCCCATACTCAAATGCAAAAAGTCCCGGTATTTGAGAATTCAATGAAAATCATCCCCCCTCAATCAAAATCAGATTACATCATCATCGATGGGAATATCAGGTGGAGCAAGGATAACGACATTTTGTCCCTCACTACTGTCTGTGACCCCACTGGAATCATCAATTTGTCTCGATTTTGACTCAATTGAGCTTAATGATGCTGCCGTTGAGGCCCATTTTATATACTCTGTGAGCTGCTTGGCGGTATTTGCTTCCAATACTCCTATTTCCTTGTGGTTCGAAAATTTCAACAACTCTTCTGCATCATAGTCCGACCCATCTTGCCCAATTCCTATAACCAGCCGTATGGCTTTTTTCCCCCACGGTAACTTGTTTAACCGGTCTATTGAACTTTGATATTCTTCAGTTGAATTCGTATAATAGCCATCAGATATAAAAATACAAACGGGAGGTAATCCGCGCCTACCCATTTTTTCCATCTCTAGTTCTTCGCATAAAAGATTGATTGCATCGGCTGCAGATGTCAGCCCTCCCGAAGTTAAATCAATCCAAACAAAACTCTCCACCGAAACTGGCGTGTTGTCTCCGACCCATGCTGCTTTATCGGAGAATTTAATAGTGCGCAAATACATCTGAATCTCAGGGTGCTCTTTGGCAATTTGCTGGATTTCCGGAACAACATCTCTGATGGCATAATTCAAAGTTGATATCTTCTTCCCCTGCATCGACCCCGAACAATCAACCAGCCAAAACAGATGCAATTTCCTTTTAACAATCTCAGGCTTGAAAATAGGTTCTTCTGAATAACTCATTTATTTTCCCCCTTCCGTTTATAATTACATTAAATATCTTCCTTGCTCCTTACCGACTTGACTTCTCCTTTTATAATTCCTTTGTTTTTGCAATGGGGACAGGCAAAATCCCTTTGTCCTTCCCTCGCGCAGGAAGGTTTGCCACATACATTGCATACGACCATTTGTTTCGCCTCACAATATGGACAGTAATATTCATTGCCTAAGTAAAATCTCTCCTCCAGTTTGTTCATAGCCCCATCTTCACGATTGGCAGACTTGTCGGAAATTTTAAATGCAACCTCTACTAACCAGAAATTTTTTTCCTGTCTTTTTAAACACACACCATATGTTTTGCCGTTTTGCGAGCATTTCCCCATCAGAATAGCCATATTAGGATCCCTTGTGTCGGGATCCATCCGTCTTCTTGGTTCTGTAACTTTTTTATCCTTATCCTTCATATATATCTCCGCCTTCGTGCCAAGATTTTCATGCAACATATTTATTTGTAGCTCTCGGAACGAGTCCTTTTGCGGTTTTCATACTGCATATTTCTTATCTCGAAAGTCTCATAACATCTGCAGATTATATAACTCCCGAGTTTCCAAGCGGTAACGCAACTTAGTTTTTAAAGCCCAGTAACTTTGGCTGCTTTTTTACACCAGCATGACCTTGCTCCACCGACTTTTTATGCCATTCTGCCGCTTTGCTATCATCCTGTGGGACTCCTTCACCTCTCTCATAACTAGCACCAAGAAAAAACATCGCAAAACAATACCCTTGCTCCGCTGCTTGTCTAAACCATTCTACCGCTTTGTTATAATCCTGCGGGACTCCCCTGCCTTCACGATAACAATGACCAAGGTTAGTCTGCGCTCTAAGTTCGCCTTGTTCCGCCGCTTTTCTAAACCATTCTACTGCTTTGCTATAATCCTGCGGGACTCCGCGCCCCTTTTCATAACAAAAACCCAGGTTACACTGCGCATCAGCATGTCCCTGCTCTGTTGCTTTTCTATACCATTCTACTGCTTTGCTTTGATCCTGCGGTACTCCGCGACCAATCTCATAGCATATACCAAGGTTATACTGCGCATCAGCATTTCCTTGCGCCGCCGCTTTCCTGTACCATTCAACCGCTTTGCTATAATCTTGTTTTACTCCATTGCCGTTCTCATAACAAACACCAAGGTTAAACTGTGCATATGCAAACCCTGACTCCGCCACTTTCCGGTACCATTCAATCGCTTTGCTTTGATCCTGCGGTACTCCCCAGCCTTCAAAATAACAAACACCAAGGTTATACTGCGCTATAACATGTCCCTTCTCCGCCGCTTTTCTATACAATTCAGCTTCCCTGGCAGGTTCACTCTCTGCTGAGAGTTCCGGCTTTTCTGTTTGCTTCTCCGACAATAAATCCTCGAAAAGGGCATTAAGAATAACTGTATAGACCGCGGTCGCTTTTTTTTCATCTGCTGCATATTCTTCCACAAACGTCTGTATGATTAGGTTTTTTTCGCGTGTGCTGAGATGGGGTTCATGGGTTAGCCGCTTCACAAGCCCTGCACTTACCATCGTCTGGCAAAGCTGCTTCTGCCAGGGCTTAATGCTTGCATTCATGTTGCAATAGTCAGCAAAAACAGATCTGAAAAGCCTTTCGTTTGCAAATATCTCTTTGCCGTTTTTTCGTACTATTTCATTGATAACGTCACTTAGACTATCCAATGATATGCCTCCTGTGTTTCATCATTAAATCAGTGACTCAAGCCTCTTGTGTTTCCTACCGTATCATGAGCATACTTATAAATTAGGTTTTAAATTCTATTGTAGCCTTTCAGTGAAAATAAAAGCTACAATATTTTCCGCTATAATACCAGGTTTTGACTTACGTATATTGATGATTCGTCTAACAACGACCCCTGTTTTCCTGCTCCAGCGCAGGTAGTTATTTGCAGGTTGTCGTCTATGGTATTTACAGCCTTTTTTGAGCATCAGTAAGTCCATCTTCCAAATAAAAACATTTACAACCTTTGTATATTTTTAAATAAACGTATCGAATATTTATTGCTCATTGTAAAGAATCTCGGCTATTTTAGCTATTGTTTCCTTTGTTGCAGAAGGATTTGTTATTTCTTTGCTGAGCACACAGATTATAAAATCCCCTTCATCTGTATAAACGATTCCCGTATCATTAACTACTCTACTTAAATCGCCAGTTTTATTAGCTACTACAGTATCATCAGGTAATAAAGCGGGAATCCGGCTGCGGTCCTTTTGCTTTTTCATAATACCGAGCATTTCGTCATCATATTCAGGCGAAACACATTCACCATGATATAATTTATCAAGAATGAGTATCAAATCCTTTACCGAGGTCAGGTTTTCAATCCTCTTATCAATACTATCCTGATCCATCATTTTTCGTTGCAATATTGTACCATTGCATCCTTGAGCAATGATAAACTTGTTAATCTTATCAAAGCTAAGTTTATCAATCAGCATATTAGTGGCAGTATTATCGCTTTCTGTAATCATTACCTCAATTAGCTGGCGTATAGTAATCTCCGTTCCGGCTTCCCTGCTGCTCAGACTTCCAGTTCCGCCAACCTTATCTTCATCATTTAATAGTAATTTTTCATCTAGACTGATTTCATTGTTGTTGGCCTGGTGATAAGCCGCAGCCATGACAAAGATTTTAATTACACTTGCAGCATACATGGAATTGGGGTTGATAACAAATTCTGCATCTTTAATTAACGACTTGTAGCCTATGGAGTATTCACCCGTTTTAGAGTGTAACAGAGTATCTATTTTTTCTTTTAACTTGAGAGGTTCTGCTTTAGTTGCCTCAATTGGCTTATTGTGTATACCAAGATCATATGCCGAATCTGTCACCACAGATACTTCGGGAATTTTACCATCATTTGCTGATTGTGGTACAATTGTTCGAATCTCTTGCTTATTAAAAACAATTATAAAAAGCAACACAATTATAAAGAGAACCATATATAATGGCCTATGTTTAATTTTCGTTTTTTATCCCTCAGTTCTCAAAATCATAATATACGCTATGAAGTATCTTACCGATAACTTTCTTAGCATTTTCATTATTTGTCCCTTGAGACATAATTGCCAAAACAAATTTAGAATCTGGGCCAAAAACAACGAAGGCTTCATTATATACATTGCTTAAAACGCCAACCTGATGGTATACCTTACAAATTGAAGGGATATACGCTGTCATATCAGCTTTTGGAAAATCCAAACTATCATCAGATACATTGGCATATGAAGAAATAAAGAATCCTACTTCCCTTGCAGTAATATAGTTTTCGATCCCATTATTGATAGCATTTGTATCCATAAGATAACGGTTTAGCGTTGTATCATTAAAAGCTCCTTTGAAAAAAAGATTGGTGGTCTCTATACCACCCATTTGATCAATTAAAATATTGGCTGCTGAATTATCAGAATGCATTATCACTAAATCCACTAAATCTGCGATCGAGTATGATTTACCAATATCATTAGCTGATAAAACCCCCGTCCCTCCAACTAGCATATAATCTTGAATCATTACCTTATCCTGATAGGATAAGAAGTTGCGCTCTACAGCATCACCTACTGCAAATAATATAGCTGGGAAAATAGATCCCGCAGCGATAAAAGGTTGATCTACATTTGCAGTATAAAATTCAGCTCCGTTCTTTAGATCTTTAATATAAACACTGAACCTCCCACTTTGCCCATCGTTTGCCAGTATCCTCTCAATTTTCGTAATGTCCACTTCATTTGATGTTACATTTATATTTGCCTTATTTGTATCTGGCTGTACTGGATTTGAAGTTGTTATATTTGTTTGGTTTACACCGCTATAATTCTTAATCAAAAAATAGCCGCATACTAAAGCTAAAATAACTAAAGCTGCTATTATGAAACCATTCTTATATAATATACTTGCATTGTTAGCTATGTAATAACCATCTCCTTTTCCAGCTGGGCGCTTCTTTTGCTCCTCTTTGGTTCTTTGTGCATGTGGATGTAAAGAAAAAAACTCTGTAGTTGCGTGATTTTTGGGGAGCCCGAGTATTACATTTAATTTGAAGTATCCGTCAATTAGCGCGTTTTCGAAATCTTCCCAATCTGGATATTTTTCTTTAAACTGCTCATATGTTATTGCTCCAAATAAATATGCCTTATAATACCATCCTTTTGAAATAAATATATAGCGGTTCGCCTTATCTAAATCACCCTGATATCCTCCAAGCTCATAATAATTCATGCCCAACATCTTGGCAGCTCGGCCTGCAGGCTCTTTAAATTCGCCGGCAGCAACATCTTTTTCTAGCCAGTTAATAAATTCACTAAATAAATCTCTATTTTCGTCCATATTAAATCTTATTAGTGCATATAGTTCCTCAATGTAAATTTCAAATAGGTCCCCATTTGCATTAGAAATATCTGAGGATTTTAACCATTCAAAAGTCGCTCTGTTGTATTCAGCAGTTGTCACATAGTCTGAATCGTCTGGTTTTCCGGGAAGATCTCCAATTGCTCGTTCTAAATCCTCAAAAGCTTTCAATGCATTATTTAAAGCATCAATTTCTTCCGGAGTATATTCGTATTCTCCTGACTCATTGTCAGGCACTTGACTTGATGGGTTATTTTTGTTATTATCGTTCATTTTAGATAACTCCTCTTTTATCAAAGTTTATAATACCTAAACTTATCCAGAAGCCGTCTAACTCTTTCATTGTCTAATCCATATTTTGCGACTAATTGTTTTTGTATGCTTTTAAGCGCCTCTTTGTCATCATCTTTGTTTGCTTGCTCAATCACAGATTTAAACAGATCATAATCTTTGTCAGACATTTTGGGCAACAAATTGTTTACCTCCTTTCCTCTGCATATACCGGCTCATCCGGACAGTAAATCCGGTAGCATCTGGACAGCAAACCGGAATTATCCGGACACCTTGTCGATTAATTTGATTGTACAGCTTTAATTACATATGAATCAACATTTCTTAGTTAATCTGTCTTAATATTTTTAGCCATCACCTCCCGCATTGACTTTTTCGAGTCGAGAGCAAGAATATACGCATTATGGATAATCCGATCCATGATAGCATCTGCTATTGTAGGATCAGGGAATAATTCATACCATTTGGTATGGATTATTTGACCGGAAAGTACGGTTGAGGTTTTGTTATACCTGATTTCAACTATTTCGAGTATATCCCTGCTTTCCTCCAGAGTGTATGATTTGAGACCAATATCGTCCAGTATCAATAGCTTAATATTCTTAAACTGATTCATGAACTTTGTGTATCGGTTTTCCTGTTTGGCATCCTGAATTTCCAGCAATAGTTCTGGGATTCTAAAGTATTTGACGGAATATCCCTGACGGCAGGCGCCATTTCCAAACGCACAAGCCAGGTATGTTTTGCCACTGCCGGTCTTACCCGAAATAACAATGTTTAGCTTCTGTTCAATAAATGAACAGGATGATAGGGTTTGGATTGTTTTTTTATCAATTGTCCTGTCAGCCGCATAATTAATATCTTCAATACAAGCGCTTAAGCCCAAGGAAGCAGCAGCCAACAACCGCTTGATTCGAGAGTTTTTTCGTGATAACCATTCTTTTTCAACCATTATCCCCAACCGTTCTTCAAAGGGCAGATCTCGTAAAGAATTATCCGTTTCAGCCATCATCTGTGCCATTACTTTCAACTTCATATCCCGTAGTTTCTCTACCGTAGGGCTGTTAAGCATTGATCCCACCCCCAGTAAAAGCATCGCTGCCTCTGACGTTCTCATGCATGATAATTACTTCTGTCTGACTGGCTGTTGTTTTGGCAGACAATTGTTTTAGGATAATGCTGAAATATTTGAATGAACAGGTCCTTTTATCTAAAGCTTCCCGACTGGACCGTTCCATGAGTTCATTAGAATGGGTTTTACCTAACCTCATAATCCCCATACAGGCCCGATATGTTTGAACAGGATATTCATGTCTTTCAAGTAGGTGTTTGATAAGTTCGCAGGTATTAGGACCGATCGTCTCCGCCCAGGACAAGAAACGTTCCGAACTCCAGCCGGATACAGCCTGATGTCCTTCCGGCATATGCTCGGACAGAGTGGTATAGCGTTTGAATGTATTGTAATTCCTAATATATGCCGCCACTCGTTCATTATCGATATAGATTTCTACGGTTTTTGCAGTAGCCCGGATCGAGCATGGACGACTAATATATGAGTAATGGACGCTGTAAAAAAAACCATCATATTCTATATGGTAGTTAAACTGCACCTTAGTTTCTTTCCATTCAGAGTATTCATATTTCGTTCCCGGAAGAGGCTGCAACGAAGGCTGGTCTATCTTTTGGAATGCCGTTAATCGGTTGCCTTCCATCTTCTGAAAGGGACGATTGACCAGTTTTATTAGTTCTTCCTTGATGGCCTGGTTGATTTCATACAGGCTAAAGAACTGTCTGCTTCTGAGGGCGGCAATTATCCTTCTAGACACATGACCAACCATATTTTCATCAGCCGCTTTATCCTTAGGTTTTCTAACTCTTGCAGGAACTAGGGTCGTTCGGTAGTGGTGGGCCATTTCGTTATAGCTTTTGTTTAAAACCGGGTCAACCAGGTCGGGTGTAATGACTGCTGTTTTGGTATTATCAGGAATGGTGATTCTGGGAACGCCTCCGAAATACTCATACATCCTGACATGGGCATCAATCCAACTTGATATTTTCCTATCTGAGTAAGCATAGACAAACGGATAGGCACTGGCTGGTAGGACTGCAACAAATATGTATGCGGTTCTGATCTCGCCAGTCCCAGTCTCCACAAATGACATAGTCTGACCAGCCCAATCAACTTCGACTTCCTCGCCGGCTTTATGTTCTTTGTGCATGGTTATATAGTTGACCTTCTTGAAATTTCGATAACGCTCGCAGAATTGGGTATACATAATCCCGTCAGGATGATTGGTTTTGTATTCCTCCCTTAATAAACTCTGTTTTTCTTCCAAATACTCTTTGTCTCTCAGTATTTCATTTTGTTAACGAAGCTGTATCCTCTTGGGCGTCACACTTTTAGTGTAATTCCAGTGCTGATGGGCATAC
>JAQWFH010000017.1:1689-41965 GCA_028704515.1 Eubacteriales bacterium | reverse complement strand
ACCAAAAGGGCTTTTGTCTTTTTTTGGGGAGTATTATATGTGCATAAAGCATGCAAAAAGGAGGTAATAGCATGATTGGAGATTCGTACGCTCTTGCGATCCTGCAAAGGGCCATGGATGGGACCTGGCAAAAGCAGAGGGCCATTGCAAACAACATTGCCAATCAAGAAACCCCCGGCTATAAAGCTGTGAGGGTATCGTTTGAAGAATCCTTACAGAGTGAAGTGGCTAAAATTCAAGAAAGTGCCGCAAGCGCCAGAGAAATCAAAAGAGGCATCAGTGATGTTTTGCAGGCGGAAATAAAAGTGCAAAAGGATTATTCGACGAGCGAGCGTCTGGACGGAAACAACGTCAACGCTGATGTAGAAAACATAGAGATGGCGAGAACACAAATTCAATACCAATACTTGACAAGAAGTATGACAGATATGTTTTCAAGGATGAGGTATGCGATAAGCGAAGGGAAGAAGTAATTATGGAATTTCTAAGATCTTTTAATATTTCAGGGTCGGCAATGACAGCTCAAAAGCTGAGAATGGACATTATTTCTCAGAATATAGCAAATGCCCAGGCGACGAGAACTGAGAACGGGCAGCCTTACAAGAGAAAAATGGTAGTAATGAGAAGCATGACCGATCCGCGGACTGACTTTAAGACGGCGCTTGACAAAGCTTCAAAAGCAGGCTCAGGTATAGACGCTTCCAAAGTGAGTACCGCAGGTGTCAAGATAGATAATATCATAGAGGATAATTCGGCATTTGTTCCCGTATATAATCCGGGGCACCCCGATGCGGACGAAAACGGATATGTGATGCTGTCAAATGTCAATACAGCTCAGGAAATGATAGATATGATGTCGGCAAGCAGAGCATTTGAAAGCAATGTAACTGCATTCAATGCAATTAAAGCCATGGCGCTTAAGGCCTTGGAAATCGGAAGATAACGACGGTATAAGGCAAATTATTAAGCAAAAAGAGAGGTAAAATATGTTTATCGTTCCCATGAATTCAAAAATAGATGTGAATGTAATAAAATCAATTGGCAATGAACCTGGAATAAACGCGGGGAAAGCTGATGAAAACATCGGTTCCGGCAGTTTTAAAGAGATGTTTCAGGGCATTATTGACAACGTGGAAAAAACGGAAGCAGCCACAAAAATGGATGCCTATAATTTATCGATCGGAAATATGGACGACCTCCATACAATTATGATAAATGCAGGGAAAGCCGAGATGGCGTTGAGCACGATGGTACAGCTGAGAAATAAGGTGCTGGATGCGTATTCGGAAGTCATGCGGACAAACCTTTAGTATGGCAAAGCTGCTAGAACGACTTTTCTGTTCTGCAGGCATGAAAAACAACAATAATTTACCGATGGATGAATAAAAAACATGAATGAACAGATAAAAAAAATAATTGAAACATTTAAGCAGTTCTGGAGCAATGCCTCAAGCAAGATGAGAAAGATTATCATCGCAGGTGCTGTAATTACCCTTATCTTAGCGGTTGCTTTGAGTATTGTACTCAATTCAAAGGATTATGTGGTAATTTTTGAGGATCTAGCCGCAACAGAAAACACCGAGATAATGGCAAAGCTGCAGGAAATGGGCGTGGATGCAAAGACAGAAGGCGGCTCCATCATGGTTTTGAAGGAGGAAGAGTCAAATGTCAGAATGTCCCTCGCTACTGAAGGGTATCCCAAAAGCGGCTTGAACTATTATTTAATTGAGCAGTCAAGCGGGATGCTCACAACGGACTATCAGAGAAAGCAATACGAAACTATGCAGTTGCAAGAGAGAATTGCAGCAAGTATTAAGACATTAGAGAACGTAAAGGATGCGGTAGTAACAATTGCCGCTCCGGGCGACAGTTCCTTCTATTTACAGGAAAAGGAAGACCCTACAGCCTCTATAATAGTACATATGAAATCGGGAACGTCGTTGAGCGAAAAGCAAATAATTGGTATTCAAAACCTTGTATCGGGATCCGTTGTAGGGCTTAAAAACCAGAACGTCACGATTTTGGACGGTCAGGGAAACGATTTGATTGAAGGTGATTCGATCGCCAGAACCCCTGAACAATTAAAGCTCAATATCACAAGGGAAATTGAAAGTGATTTAAGGAAAAAGGTTTACGGAATTCTTGACGGGCCGTATGACAGCTCGAAAATAAAGGTTGCCGTTACTGCTACGATAAACGTTGACGATCTTGTAACCGAAGAAAACCTCTACCAACCGTCAGACGACGGAGATAACACAGGTGTTGTCAGCGAAGAAACCAGTACCGACGAATCCTCGTCAAGCACGCAACAGGACGGAGGAGTACCGGGGACGGAAAGCAATTCACAAATACCGACGTATACGACAAACGGCGGTTCCGGGAACAGCTCGTCGAGCAGCAGCAGTGAAAATATAAAGTACCAAGTCAGTCAGATAAAATCTCAGTCACAAAACAAAGGAGCTAAGATAGAAGCAATTTCAATCGGTGTTGCTGTAGATAAGGCATCGTTTGAGGCGGGTGAGCGCGAAAGTGTTATGGAACTTGTTGCGTTTGCTGCAGGCGTTGCCCCCGAGGATGTAACTGTTCAAAATTTCAGATTTTCACAACCGGATGAGGAGACCATGGCAGATGTAGCAGAAGAAAGCATCAAAAGCATATTGCCTTTCATTATCATAGGAGCAGTATTACTTATAATTATTTTGACAGTCGTATTGTTGCTCTTAAGAGCGAGAAAAAAGAAACAACTGGAAGAAGAACTTGCAATAGCCGAAAGGATTGCCGAGGAAGAAAAGGCAGCAGCACTTAACACGCTTTTCGGGAAAGATGGACAACCGATAGAAGGTGTCGATCCTATTCCGATTAAACAGCCGTTAGACTTGAAGCGCGACGAAATAAAGGAATTTGCGATAAGTAACCCTGAAATTGCAGCTCAAATGATAAAATCATGGCTCAGAAGTGATGGGGATTCATAAAACAGCAGTATAAGGATAAAAAATAATGGTAAAAAGTTTAACATCCAAGCAAAAGGCCGCACAAGTAATTATATCTCTCGGAGCGGATGTGGCATCACGTATTTACAAGCATCTTCATGAAGAGGATATTGAAAAACTTACATATGAAATAACTAGGCAGGAATCCTTAGCCCCAGATGTATCCGATACGGTGATAGATGAATTTTACGGTCTGTGCGTTGCACAAAAGGTTTATCTCGAAGGCGGTGTTGCTTATGCAAAGGTTGTACTTGAAAAAGCTTTTGGAGTTCAGCAAGGCACGGCCCTTTTGGAGCGTGTAACAAAAACTTTAAGAACAAAGGCCTTTGAATTCATAAGAAAAGCTGACTATAAGAATCTGATGAATATGATTGTAAATGAGCACCCTCAGACTATCGCGATGATTCTTTCTTACGCGAGAGCGGATCAAGCATCCTCTATAATAGCTGAGCTTCCGAAGAATATACGCGTGGATGTCGTTGAGAGAATTGCAAAGATGGACAGGACATCACCTGATGTAATCAGGCAGGTGGAAGCCATCCTAGAGAGAAAGTTTGAATCGGTGGCGTCCATCGACCTTCTGGAGGTTGGCGGGGTAAATTACATTGCAGAAATCATGAACAATATAGATAGAGGGTCAGAAAAATTCATATTTGATGAATTAAACAGAATAGACCCGAAGCTGTCAGAAGAAATCAGAAAACGAATGTTTGTTTTCGAGGATATTACAATTTTAGATGCTATGTCCATTCAAAGATTTCTCAGGGAAGTGGACCTCAAGGAAATGGCCATTGCACTAAAGGGAGCAAACAAGGACGTTGCCGAAATGATATATTCAAATATGACACAGCGTATGGGAGACAACGTCAGAAGCGAAATGGAATACCTGCATAATGTCAGGGTCAGAGATGTCGAGGAAGCACAGCAAAAAATTGTGGCGATTATCCGAAGGTTGGAAGAAGAAGGGGAAATTGTCATAATGAAGGGTGGAAAGGATGATATAATTGTCTAGTATCGTTAAAGCCGGGAAAAGCATTGAGATTTCCATGGATAAGAAACATAAAAACAATGTCAATGAAATTCATTCGATAAATTTTAAAGCTGTTAATAAGCAAGAAATAGAAGGAGTCGCGGATAAGTTCTTAGACGATCTAAGGCAACAAAGAGAAACTATGATAAGCACGGCTCTAAAGAAGTCTCGCCATATCGACCAAGAAGCCGAAAAGCGTGCCAATGCCACAATTAATCAAGCACAAAAAATGAGCAGAAAGCTTATGGATGACGCCGAGAAAAAAGGCTACAATTATGGATACTCTCAGGGTCTTCTGGCCGGTAAGGAAGAAGCACTCAAGGCAGTATCTTTGGGGCTGGAAGAAATAGAGAAATTTGCGCTAATGATGAACAACCATTTAGAACAAATGGTAAGGTCGCAGCAGCACGATCTTGTGAACCTTTCCTTTGCCATTGCAGAAAAAATTATGCGCCAGCAGATGAGTATGTCGGAGGATGCGATAGGCGAGATGCTTGAAGATATTTTAAAGGAAGAGCAAAGCCTAGTTAGGCTGTATGTCTCCGAATATGATAAGACACTGGATTTGAACATGAGCAAGGCTGTGTCAAAAAAGCTCAAGGAAAATTGGAAGGATGCAAAGGTCGTCGTTCTAAAGGAAGATGACAAGCTGATGATAGAAACAGAAGAAGGAACTATTGACATAAGCATTAACAATCAAATTAAAACTTTGAAGGAGGCCGTAAATGCAACGCTTTAAAGGTGCAGGCAAAGGTCTTGACTTCGAAAAAATACATAACGTGATAAAAAACACAGATACTGTAATGCGCTTTGGAAGAATTGAAAAGGTTGTGGGAATGATGATTGAATCCGTCGGACCCGCTTGCAGCATCGGAGATCTGTGTAGGATTTACAATCGAGACAGGGACAGCTTCATAAATGCTGAGGTTGTTGGATTTAGAGGAAACAAGGTCTTGCTGATGCCATATGATGAACCCGACGGCATTAGTGCGGGCAATACTGTTGAAAACACAGGTTCAACCTTAAAAATAGAAATTTCAGAGCAATTGATAGGAAGAGTTATAGATGCTTGTGGTCAGCCTATAGACGGAATGGAGCCGGTAAAAGGAGGCGTTCCGTACGAGGTTTCAAACACAGCGTCAAACCCCCTCGGGCGTCCGAGGATAAAGGATATTCTCGAATTTGGAGTCAAAGCAATAGATGGAACATTGACTATAGGCAAAGGGCAAAGAATGGGTATATTTTCCGGGAGTGGCGTCGGCAAAAGTACATTGTTGGGCATGATTGCGAGGAATGTAAAGGCAGATATTAACGTAATCGCTCTTGTAGGAGAGAGAGGAAGAGAAGTAAGAGAATTCCTTGAAAGGGACCTAGGAGAGGAAGGGCTTGCAAGATCTATACTTGTAGTCGCGACATCAGACCAACCGGCAATGCAACGTATGAAATGCGCGTTGACGGCCACGACTATTGCGGAGTATTTCAAAGATGCAGGGAAGGATGTTCTTCTGATGATGGACTCCCTTACGAGATTCGCAATGGCACAGAGGGAAATAGGGCTTGCTACCGGTGAACCGCCCGTGGCTCGAGGCTATACCCCTTCAATATACTCGATGATGCCAAAACTGCTGGAGCGTACTGGGAACTTTGAAAGAGGATCGATTACCGGAATATATACGGTGCTTGTAGAAGGAGATGACGTTAATGAGCCGATCTCAGATACAGTAAGAGGTATTATTGACGGACATATCTTGTTATCAAGAAAGATAGCAGCTAGGAATCATTACCCGGCTATAGATGTGTCAGGAAGTGTCAGCAGACTTATGAATGATATCGCAGACAAAGAGCACCTTGAGGCCGCAAGGAAAATGAGAAATATAATGGCTGTATACGAAGCTAATTCGGACTTGATAAATATCGGGGCATATAAAAAGGGGACAAACAAAGAGCTTGATAGTGCGATAGAAAAAATTGGTGGCATTAATGAATTTTTGCAGCAAAGGGTTTTTGAAAAATTCGATTTTCCCGAAACCGTTAGAATCATAAAGGAAACAGTATCATGAAGAAATTTGAATTTCGGCTCGAGAAAATATTATCGTACAAGGAGCAGCTTCTTGAAAACGAGACTGCAAAGCTAACCGTTTTAAACGAAAAATTAAATAAAGCTAATAACAAGCTAAAGACTCTTGAGGCCCAGCTTGCCGATTGCAGTAAAAAGCTCGAGGAGAGTATGCTCGGGAATGTATCTCCGGTAAAATGCCGATTGTATTCAAGATATGTAGAGCATTTAAAAGACTTGATAGAAATTCAAGAGGCAGAAGTAACAAACATAACGGCACAAGTAAACTCTCAGATACAAGTTATAAAAGAATTAAAACTTGATTCCAAATCACTTGAAACTCTAAAAGATGCACAGTATGAAGAATATCAAAAGGAAACACTGAAAAAATCAGAGAATTTGGTTGAAGAATTCATCTCGGCATCACGGATAATGGCAAAAGAGATTTCGTGATTTTGAATATATACTATTATCGAAAGGAGGTGAGAAAAATTGGAGATCGGACTAATATCAAGCAATCTCAGCATTGAAAGCAATACATTATCTGCTAATCCTCAGGAAAATTTAAATGGACAGACTAAATTCTCAGAGCTAATGCTTTCCAAATTGAATCAAAGTGAAAATGTAAAGATATGCAAAGGCTTTCCAGCCGAAACGTCAGAAAATGTCTCTTTGGACATGGAAGAATTTCTAAGCTTATATGACGGTAGCATGATGAATTGCATAAATTCCTCGGAAAGCAGCAAGGCAATAGCGGGCTTGTTTATACAATCACCCATTACCGTAACAGAACAGCAAGAGGCCTCGGGCAATAAGCTTGGAGTGGTAATGCAGGATAATACTGTAATACAACCTCAAAGTCAGACGGGAACCGGCGAACTTTTACTGAATCCTGCCTTGGGTGGACAGCCGGCTCAATCGAATAGCCCGGAAAATCAAGCATTACACAATCAAATCGCTCATGTGGTGATGGAATCGAAAATTGCAAACCGGATGCCGGCAGTAACAAATCAAGCAGTGATAAATCCGGAAATAATAGATCCTGAAATGATAAACAATCCTGGCGTAGCAAGTAACCCTGAACCTGCAAATGCAAAACAACAAACAGGTGTGCCCAATATTTCGGGTATGGTCAAGTCAGAAACCGCACAGCTTGAAAATATAGGGAATGCAAATAAAAATGTGCAAACGCAGGGGCTTTCTGAAAAGGTAATTGAACCGGAGCTCAACCATATGGCGGCGGCTTTAAAAGGTGTCACGGGCGCAATAGAGAATAACAGTACAGCAATACAAAATGAACAAATTAATGCAACAGCAAAAGCTCAGCCGTACAATCAGATTGAGAAGGCAATAACGGAAACATTGCAAAATCAAGGGCCAAAGGAATTTAGTCTTCAGCTCAAACCCGAAAGTTTAGGCGTCATAGACATTAAGCTCAAGCTCGAGGCAGGGAAGATGACTATAGACATAGCTGCGGCAAGCGCAAAAACGCAAGCCCTTCTGGCCGGGCAAGTTGACAAGCTGATACAGGGGCTGGGGCTTAATATTCAAAACGTGCAGATTGAGAATGTTCACGTGAGCAGACAGGAAGCAGAGCCTTCATCACAACTACAAAATCAAAGCTTTACGGCAAATGAAAACTCGAACATGTTCCAAAGAAGACAGCAACAGCAAACACATGCGGAACATAATACAAACACAGGCGAGCAAAGTATTTTACAGATAGAGCCGGATCTCAATTCAAAATTGAGTTTTAACGAAGGAGCAAAATACAGACTTAATTACTCAGTGTAAAGGAGGGAGAAAATATGGCGATAGACGCAACAAGTTCCGTAACAGCACAAATGACAGCGAACAGCACAACTAAGAGCAGCAGCCAAAACAACATGCTGTCAATGGAAGATTTCTTTTCCTTGATGGTGGCGCAGTTGTCAAATCAAGATATGAATAATCCAGTTGATAATTCACAGTTTATAACTCAAATGGCTCAATTTTCAATGGTTCAGGCACTTTCGGAGATGAAGCAAGCCTCGACTGCAGCGTATAGCGTTTCCTTGATTGGCAAGGAGGGCACAGTTGCACAAATCGATGATGACGGGTTCATGCACGAGACGATAGGGATTATTGAAGGGGTGAATCTGTATAACGGTAATACAGAGGTTATAATAGACGGAAACAGCTTCCCATTGAGCAGCATAATGAAATTGGCCGAGCCGAAAATAATCATACCGAACCCGACCGTTACAGATGAAACAGGTGCGGAAGAGGCAGTAGAGAAGGCCGAGGCAACAGACAGACCTACGGAAAATGAAGTCGAAGAATAGCAGTGCATAAAGGCGGTGATTAAAGTGACTGATAAGATAATCGACAAAAGATACAATCTCACAGCATCCATCGTTAGCCAAGCCCAAAAAATAAAATCACACCAATCAAAATCAGGTGAAATCAAACGCACAGGGTCGCAAGAACAATCCTTCGGAGAGATTCTGAATCAAAGAATCAAAAAGGAATTATCATTCTCAAAGCATGCAGCGATGAGAACAGAAGAGAGAAACATCCAAGTTACCGGGGAAGACTTAAACAAGCTCGGTGAAGCCTGCAGTAAAGCAGGAGAAAAAGGAATAAAAGAAGCATTGTTTATAATGAACGATTCCGCATTTATTGTAAACACACCAAACAGAACAGTTATTACAGTAGTTGATAAAAATGACATGAAGAACAACATTTTTACCAACATTGACGGCGCCATGTTTTTATAGCCGGACCCTAACGGGAAGCTATTGGCATTCTGAATGACAGAGGAATACCAAAGAGGCGCAGAAAGGAAGAAATATGTTAGGATCAATGTATTCGGCAGTTTCGGGACTGTCGGCACATCAGACAAAAATGAACGTTATCGGTAACAATATTGCAAACGTAAATACTTATGGATTTAAATCGAGCAGAGTAGCGTTTACGGATGTTTTCTATCAAACATTAAACGGAGCATCAGCTCCGACAAAAGAAAAGGGTGGCATCAATGCCAACCAGCTCGGATACGGAGCAAAAGTAGGGTCCATAGATGTAATACATACAAGATCAGGAAGCGCGGATACGGGAAGAGCGCTTGACGTATATATCAACGGTGACGGATATTTACCTGTGAAAGGTGGAGACGGCACAGTAAAATATACAAGAGTAGGGAACTTAAAGTTTGACCCTGCCGGCAACCTGACGGACTTTAACGGAAATCTCGTTTTGGGCTTGCCGAAAAACCAAGAGACCGATCTGCCGCAGCTGGGAGAAGACGGCGCTGTTGTCGTGCAGAGTTTGACGCCCATTGCCCTCGAAGCAAATGTTACATATACCGGCATCGCCATCGGTGCAGGCGGTGAAATCACAGGCATCAAGGCGGGAGATCCGATGTTTACGCCGGGACCCGGCACAGGCTGGATAAAGAGCTCAAACGTGGTACCAGATTCGCAGTACAGAGCACCTGTCAGAATTACAACGGAAAGAAGTGATGAGGTCGCTTTCGTGTCCTTAGCGGACAAAGACGGCAATCCTCTTTATACAGGGACAGTGGATGCGGATGCAAACATTGATGGCAACATTAGGGTTTATTATGATACCACGGATACCGTGTATAAGTTGAAATTCAAAGATAAAGACGGTCTGGAAAAAATAATTGCTGGTACAAAAGACGCTGCTAAGGAAGAATACACATTCAATGTAGACGACACAGCAACTCCTCCAAATTTGGTTGCATTAAAATTTACTACGCCTGTCGGCGCGGTTCAGTCCGACGGTGAGGGGCGAGAGCTCGGTGCCATTACAGCCGCAAAGGTTGATATCACGGCCGTCACCTATGACAGGGGCGGTAACGAAATAAAATCCAATCGAGAATGGAATGCGGGAGAGGAAACCATCAAACTGCTTGATGATTTGACAATCACCGTGGATCCGGCCAAATTCGGTGTGCTTAGCAACCTGACGGATTTTACAATCGGTCAGGTCGGTGAAGGCGCGGGCGTGCCCGTCAATCTGGGCAACATTGCCGTGGCCAACTTCGCCAATGCGGAAGGTTTGCTTCAGGGCGGTGACGGATATTTCCTTCAGTCCACAAACTCGGGCGAAGCAAGAGCGGTAAAGCCGGGTGCGGAAGGGACGGGGAACCTCAGATCTTCAGCTCTTGAAATGTCCAACGTAGACTTATCGAAGGAATTCACTGAGATGATTACTGCTCAGAGAGGCTTCCAAGCAAACACAAGAATGATTACAGTGTCGGATGAAATGCTATCCGAACTTATAAGTATGAAGAGATAATAAAGACTAGTGGATGCACCCTTGCCTCGCTCTGTCGGGGCAGGGTGCGTATGCTAGATAAAACAGGAGGCATAACATGATAACATTGACAAAGCTAAAAAAGTCCGGAGATGAAAAATTTGTCTTAAACTGTGAGCTGATTGAAATTATAGAGGAAACTCCCGACACGAGGATACGCCTCATTAACGGCAAGAGTTATATAGTCGAAGAGAGCACTTCAGAGGTGATATCTAAGGTAGTTGCCTTCAAAAGAAGTATTTACAGGGGATAAAATTTTACAGATTAGGATGGAGAACAAAATGCAAACAAGCACTTATTGTAAAAGTGTAAAAATAAATACTTCAAAAGACCGGGGGAGAGCATAATGGCAGAAATTCTATCTCAAAGTCAAATTGATTTATTGCTGAGCAATCTTATAAGCGGTGCCGAAGAAACCGAGGAGCAAGAGCAGACTGAATCCGGAAAGAAAATCAAGGAGTACGACTTCAGGAGCCCTAAAATTTTCACAAGAGAACAGCTCAAGCTTCTTTACAGTATATATGAAAACTATGCAAGACTTTTATCCTCTCATATTACGGCGGTGCTGCAAACATACACATTGGTTGAAATTGTAGAGGTTGAAGAGCAGCAATACTATGAATTTAATAATGCGCTTCCCGATTCTGTACTTGTGGGAATGATAGATTTACATACAGACGAAGGCCGGGGGGATGAAGACTTAGTAATTTTGGACATGTCAAAGGATATCGGGTTTTGCGCAATAGACAGATTGCTTGGCGGCTCCGGTGTTCCACTTGCGGAAGACAGGGAATATACGGAAATTGAGCTTGGTATCTTGGAGAATATGCTAAGAAAAATAGCAGCATACATGAAAAATGTGTGGGCGGATTATCTTGAAATGACTCCAACACTTATGAAGATTGAGACAAACTCAAGAATACTCCAAGGAATAGGACCCGACGAAAACGTTGTAATTATTGTAATGAATATAACGGTTAATGAATCCCAAGGTAAAATCAATATTTGTATACCCGTGACAACATTGGACGATTTATTTAAAAAGAAAGAAGAGCAATCAAAGAAAATAAAGCGGGGAGATCAAATCACGGAAGCCCAAAGAAAGAAGGACATTCTAAATCAAATTAAAAAAACAGAGCTTGAAGTGAAAGGTGTCCTAGGTACAATTGATGTTTTATCTCAAGAATTGGTTGATTTGGAAGTTGGTGATATTATAAAGCTTGACAAGCCTGTAGATTCATTGGTCGATATTGTGATTGCGGACAAGACATGGTTCAAAGGAGAATTAGGAAACTTCAGTAAAAAAAGGGCCATTGAAATAAAAGAATCATTAATGAGAGGAAGTGACCCTATTAAATGACAAACATTGAAAATAATGCCGATTTCCTAACAGATATTGAAAAGGATGTCCTCGGCGAAGTAATGAATATAAGTATGGGCTCGGCGGCAACCGCCATGTCGACCATACTTGATAAGAAAGTAAATATCACGACACCGAGAATTGAAACGATTATGATAGATGAGTTTGAATTCTCCTATCTGGAGCCTGTTATAGGCGTTTTGATAAACTATATAGAGGGAATTGAAGGCTCAAATATCCTTTTGCTTCGAGAAACAGACTTGAGTGAAATTCTGCGGCATCTGCTGTCCATGGAGCCTGAAGACACTTTGGAATTTGACGAAATCAGCAGAAGTGCTGTGTGTGAAATCATGAATCAAATGATGGGCTCGGCGGCAAGTGCTTTGGCTTCATTCTTAGATAAACCGATAAATATTTCACCTCCGGAAATCATGGATACTGCTAATAAAGAGGCTGTAAAAAACCTTTTTAAGGGCGAGAATGGAAGATTAATCAATATTAAATTTAATTTAAGCATAGAAGGTTTGGTTGAAAGTGAATTCATAAGTGCGATGGAACCTGCGCTTGCAAGAGGAATTGTAAAAATGTCACTTGGAGCGAGCGATACCGGGGAAGATGATTTCGCCTATGAACAGCCGGTTCCTCAGCAAGAGGCAACAATGCCTGAAATGCCTCCGATGCCGGAGACCCCTAATGTACCGCAATATGATAATTCACAAATGATGCAACCACCTCCAGACATGCCGCAACCACAGCCACAGCCAATGCAGCAGCCTTATGTTGCTCCGATGCAGCAGCCTTATGCGGCTCCTATGCAGCAGGCTGTAGGCGACGCATTTTCCCAACCTCAGGCAGCAGTGTATCAAGCTCCTGTAGAAGTTGCACCGTATACATATAAACCTCTCAGCGGGACCTCTGAGTATAATTCGGAGAATGACAAGAGTATACACGGGAACAACCTCGATCTTATTATGTCAGTCCCTATACAAATAACTGTAGAGCTTGGCAAGACAAAGAAAAAAATTAAAGATATTGCCGAACTTACTTTGGGCAATATTGTAGAGCTGGACAGACAAGCGGGGGATCGTGTAGACGTAGTCGCTAACGGCAGATTGATTGCCAGAGGAGACGTAGTAGTCGTAGGAGATAACTACAGCGTAAGAATTACCGAAATCGTCAAAGGCAAGAATGGCCTACCAGAGATTAAATAAACATTATGGAGGAAAATTAAGATGCAAACAATTCTAATAGTTGATGACGCGGCATTCATGAGAATGATGATAAAGGACAACTTAAAAAAGTCAGGGTATACGGAATTCTTTGAAGCAGGTGACGGAGAGACGGCGGTTGCTGTATATACCGATAAAAAACCGGACCTAGTGCTTCTCGATATCACGATGCCTAATATGGATGGAATCCAAGCGCTGCAGGCGATAAAAAAAGTAAATCCTGCGGCGAAGGTAGTCATGTGTTCCGCAATGGGACAAGAGGGAATGGTTGTTGAAGCAATTAAGCTTGGGGCTTTGGATTTTATAGTAAAACCGTTTAAGCCCGAAAGACTGATACAGACAGTAAAAAGTATAATCGGATAAAAGCAAAGGGAGACTGTGAAATATGAAAGATGTGTTATCGATTCTTCTGGCTCTAATCGGAATTTTTGGTGTTTTGGCGCTGACATATTATTTAAGTAAATGGTATGCGGGACGTATTAATACAGTTATTGCGGGGAAGCACATGAAGCTCATAGACCGTCTTCCGGTCAGCAAGACCGGCTCACTGGTTATCGTTGAGATTGCCGGTAAACAGTATGTTGCCGGTGTGAGCGACCACAATGTCGCGCTTATGATGGAGCTCCAGGAGCCGGTAGTTGCAGAGACCATAGAAAGCCCCTTTGCAGGCAGCTTCTCTAGTGCAGTAAAAAAAGTAATTTCAGGCATACGAAACGTAACCGGCAAAGGTAAAGGCGGTCAGGACAACAGCGAAAGAGGAGCTGACTAGAATATGGAATTTATAATAAACGGAGAGGGCTCAGATGCCGTAAAATTCATAATGGTATTGACGCTCATCGGTGTTGCTCCTTTTATGCTTTTGATGATGACTTGCTTTACAAGACTGATTATCGTTTTTTCATTTTTGAGAAATGCCTTAGGTCTACAGCAGACACCTCCAAATCAGGTGTTGATAGGATTGGCATTATTTGTGACTTTTTTCATAATGCAGCCTGTTCTTTCAGAAGTAAATGAGACGGCATTTCAACCGTACAATGAAGGGCTTATTCAGACGCAGGAATTTTTAGATATTGCACAAGTACCGATTAAGGAATTTATGCTAAAGCAAACGGGGCCAAGTGAAGTAGAGCTTTTTAAAAACCTATCTTCGGATGAGACAATACGCAACGTGGAGGGCACTGACCTTCCGCTACATATAGTAGTTCCTTCATTTTTGACGAGTGAATTAAAAAGGGCGTTCCTCATTGGATTTTTGCTTTTTATTCCGTTCTTAATCATAGATCTTATTGTGGGAAGTACATTGATGTCCATGGGTATGATAATGCTACCGCCCGTCATGATCTCTTTGCCGTTCAAAATAATGCTGTTTGTTGTTGTTGACGGATGGGGGCTTTTAATTAAGACCTTGATTATGACGTACAATTAGGGAAGAGGTGCGACCTTGGATACTACAATGTTAATGGAAATTTTCAGGGATGCCGTTATTACCGGCTTTAAAGTGGCAGGACCGATTTTATTTGTCAGCATTGTTGTCGGACTCATAATTTCAATTATTCAGGCGGCGACATCTATAAATGAACAGACAATGACTTTTGTACCAAAGCTCATTGTAATCGGGCTTGTATTGATTGTATTCGGCAATTGGATGCTGCAACAATTAGTTGATCTTTTAAATAGGATTTTTGAGTTCATTGCGACTGGAATATAACGGGCGAGCAGACAAAAGACATCATAAAAGGCGGTAAAATTTGTGGATGTTAATAGTTACATGATTTTTCTGCTCATAAGTTGCAGAATGGCGGCACTTGTTTTTTTTAGCCCGATTTTCGGTAGAAGAAACATTCCGGCTGCGGCAAAGGTAGGATTGTCATTGTGGATTGCGTTTTTCGCTCTCCATGATTTGCAATATATTGAGGTTATAGATTATACCTCATTGGAGCTTATATTGTCCATGCTCAAAGAGTTTGCTGTAGGCTTTGCGATGGGTGCTGTTGTGCAAATGTTCTTTGCCATATTTTATATGGGTGGAGAGCTCATTGACCTGCAAATGGGTCTCAGCATGGCTCTGATGTATGACCCTACAAGCAATACACAGGTTTCTATAAGTGGAAACCTTATTGTAGCAATGTATACGATGCTGTTCTTCATAACAAACAGTCATCTAAACCTGTTTGCAATAGCAATAAAATCGTACAATGTCGTTCCCATCGGCTTCGAAGCTATAAATGCTAAAGTAGGAATTTATTTTGCGGAGCTGTTTGGATACATATTGATATACGCTGTACAGCTGGCCTTACCCGTAATTATAACGGAGATTATAGTTGAGGTCGCCGTAGGTATACTCATGAGAGTAGTTCCTAATATAAATGTATTTGTTATAAACCTTCAACTCAAGATAATAGTCGGATTAATCGTAATTATGACTATTATCCCAGTAATTGTAAGGTTTTTAGAAAAAATAAATAACTTAATGATGGGACATGTTTCCGAAGTGCTAATGACTTTTGTCTGATTCAAATAGTTTGTATAAAAAGGGGGGATATAGATGGCTGAGAGTAACAAGACCGAAAAAGCCACCCCCAAAAAACGGTTAGACGAGAGAAAAAAAGGAAATGCCTTTCAAAGTAAGGACGTAATAAGTATAGTAGTTCTTCTTGTGGGTTTTTTTCTCCTAAGCAAGCTTGGTGCCTTTATAATAATTCGAATAAATTATTTGTATCATCAACAAGTAGCGCTGATGGTAGAAATGGATACATTGACCATTGCATCCTGCAGCATGATATTTAGAAACGCTATTGTAATGTTTTTCATGGCTACAATTCCTATATTTATTGCGATTGTGATTGTCGGAATAGTGATGACAGGAGTTCAGACGAAATTTTTATTTTCAACAGAGCTGCTTAAATTCAAATTTCATAGGATTAGCATTATTCAAGGCTTCAAGAGGTTGTTTTCGCTCAGGTCCATCGTGCAGCTTATAAAATCATTGCTTAAGGTCCTGGTAATCGGATGGATTATCTATGCAAACATGAAGGAATTAGTGCTTGTATCTCCTGATATATTGAACTCCTCCTTGCAAGACGGTATTTCATATATGCTCGATAAGACTATGGCTATGGTATATAAAATATGCTTGCTATTTGTGCTCGTTGCCGCTTTAGACTACGCCTACCAAAAGTACGACTACGAGAAGAAGCTCAGAATGACTAAGCAAGAAATAAAAGATGAATACAAACAAACAGAAGGGGATCCTTTCATCAAAGGAAAGAGAAAGGAAAAACATCGTAGAATGAGTCTAAACAGAATGATTCAGCAGGTTCCGGGGGCAGATGTAATAGTCAGGAACCCAACACATTTTGCGGTAGCCTTAAAGTATGACATAGATAAAGATTTTGCACCTATGGTAATAGCAAAGGGTCGTGACAAGGTAGCTATGAAAATTGTCGAGGCCGGAGAAAAGAACCAGGTGCTGATCACTGAAAACAAAAGCTTGGCGAGAACTCTTTATGATTCCGTCGAAATTAATGATTACATACCACCAGAGCTCTATCAGGTTGTAGCGGAGCTTATGGCTTGGGTATTTAGCAATAAGGATGAAGGTAAGAAGAAGGCATGAAGATATTTAAAAATGTAGCGGTAATATTTATAATAATGATTATTGCATTGATAATCGTTCCCCTTCCACCTATTTTCCTTGATTTTATGTTTATCATAAGCATCTCTGTATCGATAATTATTCTCGTTACCACTATGTTTATCAAGGGGCCATTAGACTTTGCAATATTTCCTTCGTTGCTCCTTATTACAACGCTGCTAAGGCTGGCGCTTAACATCTCTTCAACGAGATTGATTTTGGGTAACGGAGGGCACGCGGGCGAGGTCATCAAGACCTTTGGAACCTTTGTACTTGGGGGTAATGCGGTAGTTGGATTTATCGTATTCATTATCATAATGGTAGTGCAATTTGTCGTTATCACGAAGGGTGCTGAGAGAATTGCAGAAGTTTCCGCAAGATTTACTTTGGACGCTATGCCCGGCAAGCAGATGGCGATAGACGCCGATTTAAGCGCAGGAATGATAGATGAAGCCGAAGCGAAGCTTAGAAGATCGAACATCCAAAGGGAAGCCGAATTTTATGGGGCTATGGATGGTGCGACTAAGCTCGTAAAGGGCGACGCGATAGCAGCTATAATCATTGCATTTGTAAACCTTATCGCAGGAACAGCCATAGGTATGGTTCAGGGTGGAATGGGTTTCTCCGAAGTCCTTACGGTATACACAATCGCAACAGTAGGTGATGGCCTTGTAAGCCAAATCCCGGCGCTGATGATATCGACAGCAACAGGAATGATAGTTACAAGAGCGGCATCGGAAGGTAACCTCAATGAGGATATCAAGAAGCAGTTTCTTGCACAGCCCAGAGCATTGATTATAGCGGGAGGCGCTATTTTCACAATGTCCCTCGTACCGGGCGGGATAACCATGAAACTTCAAATGGCGGCTATAGGAATTTTCCTAATGGCACTCGGATTTATGCTCATACGCTCCGAAACAGCCATGTTGGAAAGTGAGATGACGAAGGAGGAGGAACTTCCGGCATTTGAAGACAGCGAGGCAAGCTACTATAGGAATATTGATAATGTGTACAATCTGTTGGGTGTGGAAGCCATAGAAATGGAATTTGGATACTCACTGTTGCCGCTTGTAGATGAAGTGAGCGGAGGAAGCTTTATAGATAGAATCGTTATTTTCAGAAAACACTTTGCTTTGGAGATGGGCGTTGTCGTTCCAACTGTAAGATTGAGAGACAACGGGATTATAAATCCGAATCAATATGTGATAAAAATTAAGGGTGAGGAAATAGCAAGAGGAGAAGTGCTTGTTGACTACTATCTTGCACTGGATTCAGGCTCAGCCACAGGAAGCATTGAAGGAATTGATACCATCGAACCGGCCTACGGCATACCGGGCAAATGGATTACCGAGAGTGAAAGGGAAATGGCGGAGGTTTACGGTTATACCGTTATAGATGCGCTGTCGGTTATAGTGACACACATGTCGGAAACAATCAAGAGGAATATACACGAATTGTTAAGCAGACAGGACATAAATATTTTGCTGCAGAATGTCTCAAAGAACAATCAAGCCATAGTAGATGACGTCATTCCAAACATTATAAGCATTTCCGATTTACAGAAGATATTAATAAACCTCCTAAGGGAAGGTGTTCCTATAAGGGATATGGAGAGTATTTTAGAAACTCTCGGAGAGCATGGAGCCATGATAAAGGATACGGACATGTTGACAGAATATGTTCGTCAGAGGCTCAAGAGAACGATTACAAGGAAGTATTCTGATGGTAAGAGCATCAAGGTAGTAACTTTAGACCAGGGAATTGAAAATATTATATTAAACTCGGCAAAGAAGAGCGAGCACGGAACTTATCTTGCAATTGAGCCCGAAACAGTCCAACAAATAGTTGAAAGCGTTTCGGAACAAATTGAGAAGGTGAAGGAGCTAATGGGTCAGCTTATTATACTTACTTCGCCGGTAGTGAGAATTTATTTCAAGAGACTTATGGATCAATTCTTCCCGGATTTGACAATTTTATCCTTTAATGAAATTGATACAAATATACAAATACAGGCAATTGCCATGGTACAGATTAAGCAATAATAAGTGCATGTAATTACCTGTAAAGGAGGTGACAGGTTTGGATTCCGAACAGAAGCTTAACGAATACAATTATACAGAGCAATGGAAGCAATATAAGGAGACCGGAACAATTGAAGCAAGAAACGAAATCGTGCTTCAATACATGAACCTAGTAAAAATAATTGTACTTAGATTTAAAGGTAGCTACAACAATTTTGCGCATATGGATGACATGATAAACCAAGGGATCATAGCTCTGATAGATGCCGTAGAAAAGTTTCAGCCCGAGCTCGGAAACAAATTTGAAACCTTTGCAACCTTAAAAGTAAGAGGTGCCATCATTGATTTCATGAGGAAGCAGGATTGGGTTCCCAGGAACAGGAGGACCTTGGCGAAGGAGCTGGATGATGTGTACAGCGAGCTCTATTCGCTAAACGGGTGCGAGCCGACAAACAAGCAAATGGCAGACAAGATGGGGATAAATGAGGCCCACCTTGAAAAGATTCTTCATCAGAGATACAATTCGGTTATCTTATCATATGAGGAAACGATAGAAGAAAAAATGATGAAGGCAAGCCCTCTTGTCATGAACAAAAGTGACGGGCAATCTCCGGAATCGGGGATATTGTACGAGGAACTCAAATCAACGATTACAGAGGCAATTGAAAATCTAAATGAAAAAGAAAAGCTGGTAGTTTCCCTTTATTATTATGAAAATTTGAAGCTTAAGGAAATTGCTGGTATAATGGGAATAACAGAATCGAGAGTTTCGCAGATACATTCTGCGGCTATTATAAAAATGAAACATAAATTGAAAAATTATTAGGATATGTGGCTATAGGAGGACAATATGGTTGGAGGATTTTATTCGGCAGCATCAGGAGTATTAAATCAACAAAAGATATTTGATGTTATTTCAAACAATATAGCAAATGCAACTACACCGGGATATAAGGGTGAGACTGTTGTACAATCATCATTTGCAGAGCACATGATTACGAGGCTTAGCGCAGATGAAGGTCTTGTCAAAAGCAATATTGGACAGAGGGTATATATCACAGCAAGCACAGGGGAGCATACTGATTTTACACAGGGAAGTATAGAACCCACATCAAGACCATTTGATGTAGCCATAACAGGAGAAGGCTTCTTCCTTGCAGAAAACGGGGTATATGGTGAAGTAGCCACAAGAAACGGGCAGTTTGCTTTAGATGAGGAGGGCTACTTGATGCTTCCGGGCGTAGGGAAGATTTTGAACGACGGTAAAAGCCCTATTCAGCTTGAAGGTTCAAATTTCTCGATAGACAAAAATGGCGTTATTTATGTCGATGGAGAAGAGAGCGATGCCTTGTTCATAGCAAAACAAGAGGGAAAGTTCAAGAGAGTCGGAGAAGATTTATATATGCTAAGCGATAATGCAACCTTCGAAAATAAAGACGTGGGCAGCTACAGTATTACACAGGGAGCCGTTGAAAAGTCAAATGTAAATATGGCACAGGAGATGAGTAGGATTATTGCAGGTCAAGGCAATTACCAATCTTGCTCACAGATTTTAAAAATCTATGACAAACTGAACGAAATAACGGCAAATCAAATCGGAAGAATCGGATAGATAATATAAAAGATAAAATGAAGCGTTTTTAAATAGATTGAAAGGAATTCAAAGAATATGATAAGAGGATTTTACTCCGCCACATCGAGCCTTATAAATCAGCAAACGAATTTGAATGTCATAGCGAACAATATGGCAAACATAAATACCGTTGGATTTAAGCCACAGCGTACCGCCTTTGCAACAGCCTTATATCAGCAGCAGTATGGAGGTGCCGGTTCAACAATAAGCGTAGGCAACGGAATAAAAGTTGCTCAATTGAGCATGGATTTGACACAGGCAAGCAGTCAGAGAACAAATATGCAAATGGATTTTGCCATAACAGGCGAGGGCTTCTTCGCTTTAGAATCTGAAGAAGGCGAAAATTTGACATATACAAGGGATGGTTCGTTCAAGATTAAAATGGATGGTGACGAAGCGTACGTTGTTAACGCAAGCGGAAACTATGTTCTTGACGAGGAAGGTGACAGGATTCAGCTGGAAAAGGAAATAGTAGTGATTAGAGAAGGAGAGGTGGAAATCGAAACCGAAACCGAAAGCTGGAATATGAATGCGATAAAGCCTGGTGTATGGACGTTTGCTAATCCATATGAGCTTAAGCTTTTGGGAGGCAACCAATTTGAAGCAACGGAGCTTTCCGGAGAGGCACAAGAGCCTGAAGAAGGACAATCTGCAGTTGTTCTTCGCGGGTTTTTAGAGAATTCCCAGGTTGAGCTTTATAACGAGATGGTGAAGATGATTGAAGCTTCAAAGAGCTTTTCATTTGGAGCCAAGCTTATTCAAACTGCGGACGAATTGGAGAAAACAATTAATCAGTTAAGGCAATAACAACTTTGTCTACAATCAATAGGTAGTATAAGGAGTATAATATGGATAATAATACACGGAAAAATCTCGGCATTATAGAAATAACTGTCGATGATGATGCTATGACAGCATATGTCAAACTGTATAAAATGGAGCATGAGAATCCGGAAAATATTCATGAAATAATAAACGCTGCATTAGATGCTGCAAAAATCGTGTATGGAAGGAAAGAGGAGGTCATCAAGAAATTAGCGGCCAGGCCTATTTTTAACATTAAAATTGATGTTGCAAAAGGGGATCCTCCTACCCATGGAACTGACGGAGAGGTGCTGTATCTTGTAAAGAAAAATTCAGAGTATGCTCCTGAATACAATATCGAAGGAAATACGGACTACAAAAACTTGGATTATCTGCAGTTAGTGAAAAAAGGGCAAATCCTATGTCATATAAAAAAAGAATCCGTCGGAAGTGAAGGGATCAATGTATTCGGAAAACCTGTAGCGGGAAAGAACGGCAGACCTCCGCTCAATCCAATAGGCAAGAATACTGAGTTGTCCGAGGATGGCACAATGCTCTTTGCATCGCTCGATGGACAGGTGGATTTTACAAAGGATAAGGTCAATATCAACGATTTGCTCAAGATTAGAGAACACGTCAATATGATGACCGGCAACATTGATTTTTCGGGGGATGTCAATGTAGGCGGAGATGTTCAAAGCGGATTTTCCGTAAAATCCGGCGCAAATATTTCGATAAACGGCGTAGTAGAATCAGCAGATCTTATAGCTACCGGAAATGTCAGAGTATCAAAGGGCATAAACGGTGTAGGCTCTGAATGTATATATGTAGGCGGGGATTTAAAGTGTAAATACATAGAAAATGCTGTTATTTTTGTCGAAGGTGATATATATGCCGACTATATCATAAACAGCAGAATTACCTGCAACGGGAATATCTTCTTAAAAGGAAGCAGGGAGCTTGTTGCGGGCGGTGAAGTTAAGCTAAGGGGCGAACTTCATGCAAAAGATATAGGCTCCGAAATGGAATGGTCCACTAAAATTCATTTTATTGAAACCCATATAATCGGCGATGAAATGGAAATAAACAAGTTAAAAGCCCAAAACGAAGAATACCTTGCGAATATGAAGCTTCTATCAGAGGTCATAGCTAAATTTTCGGGATTTAGAAG
Source organism: Eubacteriales bacterium (assembly GCA_028704515.1). Taxonomy (GTDB): domain Bacteria; phylum Bacillota; class Clostridia; order Peptostreptococcales; family Anaerovoracaceae; genus UBA1440. Next base: position 19,714 of record JAQWFH010000017.1, on the reverse strand, counting down.
CATCGATGTTTCTCCACAAATAAAGGAGCAGGTAAAATCAATTAAAAATCAAATCGTATTAATTAAGGAAAAGATAAGCGAAAACACTGGGGTTATCAATAAGCTCGAAAGTGAATTAACATATGAATACCATGGCAGCGTTAACTGTAAGAGAAAGCTGTATAGAGGTGTTAAAATTAAATTCGGAACTGAGATATTCAATTTTAATCTTGAAAGCCTTGAACATTGCAAAATATATTATCTCGATGGCAAAATTATTCAAACTACGCTTTAGCATTATGGATTAGTAAAATAAAACGACGGCAAGGAGTGAAAACAATATATGGATAGCAGTATATACAAAAAAATAAATGTATATGATGACTCTTGCACAGTCATTGCTTCCACGCAAAATTTTAGTGTGAACGGGAAAAAATTTATTTTGTCCGGAGATAATTTCATTTTAATTCCTCATAATACTATTGTAAACGCAATGGGATACACAGATAGTGGCGTTGTAACAATGCAAGGGAAAGTCACCCTATCCACAGAAAAGCAGCTCAATATCGATATAATTGACTTTACTGACAAAGAGGAAAGAAGAACTTATTTGAAGGTAAGGACAAACATAAATGCTGTCTTGAATAAATCGTATTCACTAGGCAGGAGCGGCAGATCGATGAAGAGGGAAGAGGATATACAGGTTAGAGATATCAGTGTTGGTGGTATATGTTTTTATTCAAACACCATTCTAATCGTGAAGCAAAAAATTATTATTGAATTAGACGCTGTAAAGCCCGGATTTGTACGAGAGGCAATAGTACTCAGAAGAAAAAGGAGCAATGATGTACGAGGATTTAAATATAGATATGGTTGTAAATTCTTAAAATTAAAGCATGAACAAGACAGAGCTGTATGCCAATATGTTTTCAAAGTACAGATTGAAAACCATAAAAGAATGAATGAGGAAGATGAATTACAATAGAATAATTTTATATAATTTCTCGAAATGGAGGTAATGTTGCGTGTCAAAGACGATTGTTATTACAAATCAAAAGGGAGGGGTCGGTAAGACATCGACTGCAAGTGCTATAGTCAGCGGTCTTGCAGACGAAGGATATCGTATTCTTGCTATAGATTTGGATCCACAGGGTAACTTGGGATTTTGTTTAGGAGCGGAAATTGATGACAGCCCTACCGTCTATGAGCTTATGAAGGGCGATGTCGGAATAGAGAAAGTGATTCAAAACAAGAATGGCATTGATATTCTACCATCAAATATACTATTGAGCGGAGCAGAACTTGAATTTGCCGAAAAGGGGAGGGAATCCCTTTTGAAGAACGGAATTGCTCCGGTAAGCAGATCATATGACTATATAATCATAGATACTCCTCCGGCTCTAAATATTTTGACAGTAAACGGATATACCGCAGCAGACAATATTATAATCCCTATGATACCTGAAATATTGAGTCTTCTAGGCATTTCACAACTCAGAGAAACGATTAAGCTTGTGAAGGATGTTTATAATCCGAAAATAAAGGTCATGGGCATTTTGCTAAACAAATATGACAAGCGAAAACTCCTTACAAAGGATGTTGAAGAAATGGCTCATATTATTGCAAATGAGCTGGAATCGAAGGTGTTAGAGACAAAAATAAGAACTTCTGTTGCAGTCGCAGAAACTCCTGCACACGGCGAAAGCATATATAAACACGCTCCGCGCTCCAACGCGGCAAAAGATTTTAGGGAACTCATAAAAGAGCTGCTTGCTGAGGAAGGGATGATGTTATATGGCAAAGAAAAGTAATAAAACTGAACATGTGCTTAAGTTGATTACTCAGGAAGAACATGAACAAGAAGAAATTATTGAGGAGGAGAACCCGGAGCAAGGCCCTCAGGAGGTGGCTCAGGATGAATTGGAACATTACCATGAACATCGCCTTTTGATCAATCTTGCTGAAATTATGGTAAAGGAAAACTTCGAAGCTGTTATGGACAGAATGAACATATGTGAATGCGATATTTGTAAAAACGATGTTATGGCAATTGCTCTCAACTCGTTACCGACAAGATATGTTACAACCGACAAAGGCAAGCAGTTTATACAACTTGAGACATATAAAAAGCAGTACGAAGTTGATGTAATGGCTGCACTGACAAAAGCTTGCGTCAAAGTCAAGGTAGTACCAAGGCATTAATAAAAACAAGTAAACTGCCCCAATAATACTGAAAAGGGAGGAAAGATTTTGTTAAATAGCTATGATGAGCTTAACGAAATGCAGATTGATGTACTTCGTGAAATAGGAAACATCGGCGCGGGTAATGCTGCTACATCTTTGGCGGAAATGCTTGACGAGATGGTCCAAATAACGGTTCCTGTAGTCAAGATTACCGGCTTTGACGAGGCAATAAAGGCGCTTGGAGGAGCGGAATGTATGACTGTTGGTGTTCTCGTAAATTTTTCGGGAGAGGCCAATGGAATGATTATGTTCCTGCTTAACACAAAGGATGCAATTCGTATCACTGATATATTAGTGAGCCAGGACGGAGAAGAAGAAGGACAATTAAACGATCTTAAGCTTTCCGCAATAAAAGAAATAGGTAATATTCTCTCAGCATCATATATTAATTCTATTTCAACCCTCACCGGTCTTAGTATAAACCTTTCTATTCCTTATATAGCTATAGACATGGCAGGCGCTCTAATGAGTGTTCCGATTATCGAGTTTGGGTCTTTAGGGGATAGCGTCATGTTTATAGAAGAGGGTTTTATAGGACAGAAGAACGATTTAAAGAGCCACATTATAATGTTTGCTGAAATAGACACATTAAAAATTATTATGGAAAGATTAGGACTCTAAATTATGGGCAACCTCGTTGTTGAAATATCAGATTATAAATCTTCGAAAAATCCTGATGTTATAATTACATATGCCTTAGGATCTTGTGTAGGTATATGCTTATACGATAATCAAACTAAGCGTGGTGGGATGGCACACATAATGCTACCAAACAGCAAGGAATTTAAAATTCAGAAGATAAACAGAATGAAATTTGCAGATACTGCAATACCGGACTTAGTAGAAAAACTGAAAAGAGAAGGTGCAAATATAACAAGGCTGACCGCAAAGATTGCCGGAGGAGCTCAGATGTTTGCGCTTCAAAAGGGCAGTCCGCTTGGGGTTATAGGTGACAGAAATATTGCAAGCACAAAGCATACATTGCAAGCGATGAGAATCCCCATAGTCTCTGAGGATACTGGTAAAAATTATGGGAGAACCCTTTACTTTGACTTGGAAACAGGTTTAGTTAGGGTGCAATCATTAAACAATACGACAAATATACTGTAAAACATATTAAGTTTTCAAGATATATGTCGATATAAGATGTAGATTATTCTGTCAAGATGATAAATGGCAAGTCGAAAGGAGATATATAATGTCAGAAGTATATAATGAAAATATAGCTTTTGAGGAGGATACTCAAAAAGGTCGATTCCTTACTTTTACGCTGGAGGGCGAAATATATGGAATTGAAATCAAACATGTTACCGAAATCATAGGAATTCAAGCTATTACAAAAGTACCTGAAGTGCCGGCTTATGTAAAGGGTATCATTAATTTGAGAGGGAAGATAATCCCTGTCATCGATGTTCGGCTAAAATTTGGAAAAGAACCGATGGAATACGATGACAGAACGTGTATCATAGTAATTGAAATCGCAGAGGTGTCGGTAGGGCTTATAGTTGACAACGTGGATGAAGTATTGACAATTGAAGACAGCGACATTGCCGTACCGCCTGCAAGTAAGACTGGATTTGAAAATAAATACATAAAAGGCATAGGAAAGGCCGGAGATAAGATTCAATTACTTTTAGATTGTGAAAAATTGCTCAAAAATGAAGAACTCGAGATTCTTGATGGAATGAATAGCGAAGCATAATATAAAAATAAGAAAATATCAAAAAATTCATCTGTAACCTAGATGAATTTTTGTTCTAAACGATACTTTTTAAACATTTCTTTCAAAGCATGATATAAAATATTGAAATATAAAAGTTTTAAGAATTATAATAAAATCTTAGCCTGTATATAGCGATTTTTCAATTATTATGGTGTTATTAGTCGAAAAATGATATAATAGCAAGTGCATGCATAAATAAATTATCAAAGGAGCACTTCACATGAGATTTGTACCAACTCATTGTATTACTACTGGTATGAAATTAGGGGAAAATCTTTACAATGAGAGAGGCGATTTGATGCTTTCGCGTAATGAGATTATTACTCAGGATTATATGGCATCAATACAAAGACTTCAATACAATGGTCTTTATATTGATGATGAAATTTCAAATGATCTAGAGGTTATAAACCTTATAAACAATGAAGTCAAAATCGAAACCATCAAAATCATAAAGAATACATTTATTCAATGTGAGCAAAAAAATAAAAGGAAGAACAATGGAATAATAAAAAAAGACATGAAGCTACTGAGGATGCAGATTGAAAATATTGTTGACGAAATTTTCAATAAAAAGGAACTCATGGTTAATATGGTGGACATGAAGGTTTTTGATGACTATACATATTACCACTCGGTTAATGTTGCTGTTCTTTCTATAGTGATGGGTATTTCTTTGGGTATGGACCGAAAGGATTTGAACTCACTGGGGCTTTCGGCGTTGCTTCACGATATGGGTAAAGTCTTTATACAAAAACAGATTTTAAATAAGCCGGGAAAGCTGTCAGACGATGAATTTCAAGAAATGAAAAAACATAGCCAGCTTGGATATGAGTATATCAAATCCAGTTTTGGCATTGCGAATATCGTATATATGGGGATACTTGATCACCATGAAAGGTATGATGGAACCGGTTATCCGAACAACATAAAAGGGTGCCGTATTTCGATTTTTGGGCGCATTATAGCAGTTGCGGACGTATACGATGCCTTAACATCGGATCGCCCGTACAGGAAGGGAATGCTGCCTTCAGAGGCTATAGAGTATATCATGGGATCCGTAGCAACGGCGTTTGATCCCGAAATAGTTGAGACCTTTGTAAGAAAAATAGCTCCTTACCCTATAGGTACCTGCGTAAAGTTGAGCAACGGGCTTGAGGGAATTGTAATGGAAAACTATGAGGAGTATTCTATGAGACCCAAGATAAGAATATTTGCGGATAACGGTAAGAAACTCGATGAGCCGTATGAGCTGTTGCTTTTTGAGAAGACTTATCTCAATATAACAGTTGTAGATATTATTTAAGTATCGGAAAAGATAAATGAGACATCAAATTGATTATTATAAAGTTCTTCAGGTTCACAGTGATGCAAGTCAGGATGTTATAGATGCGGCATACAGATGCCTATCAAAAATGTACCACCCGGATTTGAATAAAAGCCACGGTGCCTCCGAAAAAATGATTTCTGTAAATCTTGCGTATGAGATATTGAGAGACGTGCAAAAGCGTAGGGAATACAACAGGGATTATTTAAGCACCCACAAAAGCCAAATAAATGTGAGGCCCCATTATGAAGAGAAGAGCCCTAAAAAAGATGACCCTATAGAAGCAGCCGGCAGGGCGATGGATTTGTTTTTCAGATATACGGTAAACGAGGATTGGGAAAACTCATATTCCATGCTTACATCAATTGATCAAAGCAATGTTACGAAGGAAGAATTTATTGAATGGAAGAAGTGGGTTACAAAAATATACAAGCTAGGTAACTATAAGATTACGTATTTTAAATCCCACAAAAACGGTGAATATTCGGGACAGAAATTCAACAATGTTTTGCAATTCGGTATAAGCCTAACGGAGCTGCAACTAAATATTAGCCGTATAAATAACGATAATGTACAAAAGTATGCGATTTTCGAGGGCAACCAATGGAAAATTTGCTTGGGTTATACAGATTTAAAACCTGCTATTCGCAAATTTAAATATTTGGCTCATGCTCTGCCAAAGGTCGACGAAAGCAAATTCTTTATGGATGCGGTTACAAAGATAGACCCGCTCACAGGGCTGTTTAGCAGCAGCGGGTTCATGGAACGAGCAGAGGTTGAGCTTTTCAGAAGCCGGCGTTACGGCAATCCTTTATCACTCGGAGTCATAAAGGTGGAGGCGGTCAAAGCGGACACCGATGCATTTTCCGAAAATCAAACGGATGCCTGCGTATCATATGTTTCGCAAGTCATAAATGAAAGAATAAGGAAGACCGATATCATCGGTAGGTGGGACGAAACAGCTCTAGTAGTGTTGTTTACCGAGACAAATGTAAACAAGGCCCTAAAGGTCTTGGACATGCTTTTAGATTTAGCAATGGAAAACGAGTATTTGAGCTATAGGCTATATTTGGCGGTCGAATCACTCCCCTGTGACAACCTTGAACAAACAATAAAGGATACCTTAGGCAAGGCATCCTTAAAAGAAGATTACAGTAAAGAGGGCTACGATGAATATGTTGCCTCCGTTAAATTCAAGGAGACAAAGCTTGGAAAGTATAACGCAGCCGATATATTGAGCTTTAACAGGCGGAGAAAAAATCATTTCTAGCATTACACCATATATAAAGGTGTAATGCTATTTTTTATAATCTACGAAATGTCCTTTTTCCAAATCAGGAGAGCCATAGCCCGCAACCTTTTGACCTTTAACATTACTTTTGATAGAGGCTACAATTCTATCCCGTTCCTTTTTCAAAAGATTTTCAGTATCTCGATCCAAGCGCAAAATTAACGAAATCAATCGTGCGGCTTCAATCTTTTGTTCGCCGGAGCACGCATCGATTACATCTTTAGGGTACATATCGTCAAGGATCTGAATATCGCTTATAACCGCACCTCTTTTGTTCAAAATATCATCCAGAGCTTCCCAGTCCTCAAGGCGGCTCAACAATTGCTCACTCAATCTGAGGCAGTCCTCAAGCAATTGCATTTTCCGAGAAAAATATTCTGATGAAGGGCTTGTGCTTTGTATATACATACCGAAACCTCATATATAAAATCATTTTTGTTGTATTCTTGCCAATTTCTCGGCTTCTCTAAAAGTAACCTTTAAGTCGTCAACCAAAGCGAGAATATCCTTCATCAAGGTGACGTCTCTTTTCGCATTTGCCTCGCCGAGCTGTTCAAAGATGAATTGATACATATCTCTAAGATCGATCGATATCGCAAATCTCATATCAAGAGAAAAATTCAAATTTGATATTATTTTCTGAGCCTTAGCAATCGCATTGTAAGCATTAACAGGAGATTGGTCGTTTTTTATAAGAAAAATTGCGGTACTAATTTGCTTAGACGTTTCTTCAAACAGCTTTACTACAATTTCTCCCTTTGTAAGCGTTTCTAAAGATTGTGTTTTGTATTGCTGATATAAGTTTGGTTGAAACATTTAGCGATCCTCCTTGCAGCAAATGTGCATATGTTTCGTTACGAATTTTGGTTTGCGCTGAATTGTGCTAATATGGCACTTTGTGAATTCAACTGATTCAGTGCGCTTTCCATTGCCGTGAACTGTTTCCATAGATTTGATTCTTGGCTCTCAAGTCTTCTCTTGAGGGTTTCAATCATTTTGTTGCTTCTCTTTATACTGTCATTGATATTGTTTTCTTCTGCGGATCTTGTTGATTCTATGCCTGCAGCTTCTACCAGAATACCTCGGCTGCCTTGAGATCCAGATGTTTTCACATATGACTCAATTAAGGTGTTCATTGAATTTCCAAGACCATTTTCGTCAGTAAACAATGCCTTGATTTCTGCACCTTTTTCTTCTAGGACTTTATCCAATGTATCTTCATTGATTTCCAATTTACCGTTGTTTTGATATCCCGTAGTACGGATTCCCATGCTGTAGAGTGAAAAACCTTCTACAGCAGAGGAGGCGATGAGAGATTGAAGCTTTGATGCAAGGCCTATTAGAATTCGATCCGCACGAAGCAGTCCGGATTTTGCCTTGTCTTCCCATTGCTTTATCTGGGTTTCTGTCATATCACCCTTTTGCTCATCGGAAAGAGGTGCAATGTCGCTATACTTTTTTTCCTTAACAAGTCCGTTAGTCAAGTCAAGCATCGCGTTATAATCCTCAACAAACTTCTTGATATGTTCTTTTAATTCTGTGGCGTCATGCTTCAAAGTGATATTGATTTCTTCATTTGTTGTTTCTTTAAGCTCAATTCTTACTCCGTCAATCTCGACGGTATTGCTGCTCCTCACAATTTGCTGATTATCAACTGTCAGGATTGCATCCTTTCCCTTGACAGTTTCAACGACACCGCTTTCTTCTGTGAGTCCCATAGCGGTAAGAAGATTTCCTTGTGTTTCGGTTATATTAATATTTTCCCCTGCACCGGATGTATTTGACGTTATGGAAAATTGATCTGTAACCGAGGAGTAGGAGAGTGTTACCCCTGCCTTTGTATTATTGTTTACCTTTGATATAATCTTGCTTATGCTAGTACCTTTATCAAATTCAAAGCTCTCTCCGTTGATGGAGAATTTAAATGTATCTGAATCATCAAGAGGAGTGGCGAAGTTAAGCGTACTTATTTCCTTATATGCAAGCAGCTTTGTGGATTGCTGTGGTTTCAAACCCAGCGCTGTAAGCGTTGCTTCGTCTTCTCCTATTGCATTGACTGTAATTTGCGATCCGGGAGCCAAAAGCCGGAGATTATCGTCAACAGTAATTCTTTGCTTAGTGATGCCTGAGTCGTCATATGTACCAAAGGCATTGGTAAGAAGCCTTTGAAGCTCGCCTTTGACGTTTGTATTTTCGCCGGTCTTAAGAGCATCCACAAATGCAGCGTCAAGCGTAATGGCTTTGACTTTACCGTCAAGATTGAAGCTTATGGATTTGTTGAGAAGAGCGTCGGCCTCGGCTTCGGTAGCCGGAATCGTAATGGCCATGCCCTTGCTTATACCGGCAGCGCTCTCCAGCTTTTGATTTGTGGCAAGCTGTGAAATTTTGTTTATCACAAGGTTACCGGCTGTTGCCGTAGAGGTAGTGGAAACGCCTACAGATGAAGATGTAGTATTCGCTTTTATAGTATTAAAAAATGACGTACTCCTAAAGTTTGTCTTTGAGAGCAGGTCTAAATAGCTTGATTGAAAACCTTTCAGAGACGATGTAACAGATCTATAGCCGGTTTGCTTCCATTGCAAGGTTTGAACCGCCTGTTGTTGCTTTAATATTCGTTGCCTGCTTGTTTCGGTCATACTTTTTACAAGCTCTTCTGTATCCATCCCCGATGCAAGGCCGCTCATTCCGGTTTTTGCGGAAAGAGAAGAAAGCGAGTTAACTGTTGTCATGATAATATACCCCCTGTCATATGTATTATCGGTTAAAAAGTCAAAAACTTTATTAATTTAATATCCCTTGAATATCCAAAATAAGGCTTATACTGCCATCACCCAAAATCGTACAACCTGCTATGCCGTTTTCTTTAACTGAAAATCTATTTAAGAAAATAGGAAGCGGTTTTACAACAATTTGGTGCTTGCCTATAAGGTCGTCAGCAAATATACATGCAAGGTTGTCCCCTGAATCGACAAGCAAAAGGATGCCGTCTTCTATATTCGTCATAGTGTCTTCAAGTCGGAAAATTTGGTGAAGACGTATGATAGGGTAGCAAACGCCTCTGAGCATAATCATTTCGTTTTGCTCAGGATCCTTTATCAATTGACCGGCTGTAGCTTTAAAGGATTCTCTGATGTTTGCTATCGGAACGGCATATATATTGTTGCCTACTTTAATTTCCATGCTTGCTATGATGGCAAGAGTAAGAGGTATCTTGAAAAATATGGTCGTGCCGATACCCTTGACACTTTCGATAGTCACAGTACCGCCTATTTTTTCTACATTCTTCTTTACAACGTCCATTCCGACGCCCCTTCCAGAGAATTCTGTTACATTGTCCTTAGTCGAGAATCCCGGAGCTGTAAGAAGGTTGAATATTTCCTTTTCTGAATATTCGCTTTCGGGCTTTGAAAGGATATTGTTTTCCTCCGCTTTTTGAAGAATTACCTCGGCATCAAGGCCTTTGCCATCGTCGTGCACTGATATCAGGATATCCCCACCCATATTTTGCGCTGAAAGAATAATCTTGCCGACAGGGTTTTTGCCAGCATCCTCTCTGACTTGTGCACTTTCAATAGCGTGGTCCATAGCGTTTCTTACAAGGTGCATCAAAGGATCCGCAATGCCGTCGATAATAGTCTTGTCTACCTCAGTGGATTCTCCCATAAGAACTAAATCAACATCCTTTGAGAGCTTCTTGCCCATATCCCTGACAATCCTTTTCATCTTTTGGAAGGTCGAAGCAATAGGAACCATTCGGATGGACATTACGATATCTTGCAGCTCATCAGTCAGCTTGCGAAGCTGCCTTGCCGCTTTGTCGAAGTTTTCCAATTCCAAACCTGCAAGATCAGAGCTGCCGGAAACCATGGACTCGGTGATGACGATTTCTCCCACAAGGTCCATTAAAGAATCGAGCTTGTTCAGCCCTACGCTGATTAGATTTTGCTTGCTGGCTTTCATGTTATTTGCAGAGCCGTTGTTATTTGATGCAGGCGCATTCTTTGTATTATCGCTCTTTTGAGGTGCAGCAGCCCTTGGTTTGTTTGATGTGGATACAGGAAGAGCATTTATGAACTCGACAGTATCAACAGATAATATGCTTTTTGTTTCTTGCATTATTCTGTCGGCATCCAAATCGGTTTTAATAGTACAATAAAATCCGTCTGTGGCTATAATGAAGGAGGCTTCACTGTTCTCATTAAGTTCAGCCGGGATTGTTTTAAGTACAGTACCAAAATCGTTTAATTTTGTAACGAGCATGAATGCTCTTATGTTTTCCATACCGCAGTCTTTTGCAAAACGAATATTTAGATGGAATATGTTTTGACCGTCTGCTTCTGGTTTTATGTCTGTTTCCTGATCAGCCGTTGAGGAGTCATCTTTTATTTGAAGTGAAATTTCAAGCGGCGCATCCTCCTGTAGTGCTTTCGCAGCTAAAGGCAATGATTCCGATAACGGAACTGTGTTAAGCTCTGCCAAAAGCGAGAGAATCTCGCCCGTCAGCTCATGAGTATCCTCTGAAAGAGCTAAATTGCGTTGAACCTTATCGACTTCTTCCTTCAAAAAGTCTGAAACCTTAAGAACCAAATCGAACAATCTGGTAAAGTGTTCATCATCTATGCCATGTTCCCTGATAACATAAAATAAATCTTCAAGCTTATGTGAAACATGGGTTATTGTATCAAATTCCATCATAGCGGAGGAGCCTTTGATGGTGTGCATGATACGAAAAATCTCATTAATATTCTCAGAAGATAGATTTTCAGATTTTTCCGATTGGAGAAGAATGTCGTCAAGCTGCTCAAGAAGCGTTGTAGACTCGAACAGATACATCTCCAGCATGGAATCATTTGTAAAATCAAAATCACTCATATACTTCACCGTTTCCTTTTTCTTTATATATAAAAATTTAGAGTCCAATGTCTATTAATAAATATCGACAAAACTACAACAAATATTAGTAAAATATTACATTAATTAAAGTATAGCATAAATTATAAAGAATAATCAGATGAAGATTGATTTTATCACAGGTTTACTATATAATTTTCGTGAAATATGTAGAAAAGTAATTCTGAGGAGAGGGAGGTCTTCATGTGGCGGATATGTTAAAAATAACGTCGACTGTAGGCGTGAGAAATCGCATAGAAAATATACCGACAAAACAGCCAAATGATGCAATTTTTGATATTCTCAATCCTGAGAGAATGACAGCAGTAAAAAAAGTTGCACCCGAAACGGCGAAAGCACAAGGTGAAAATGCAAGGCAATCTCTTCTTGAGAACCTGAGCAAAGAGATTTTTGCGCCGTTGACTGTTGAGACAAAGGCTCAGGCTGATGAGCTTCGCAAACTTGTCCTCATGGCAAGATTGTTTGAAGTGTCAGCGGGCGTTATAACGGAGGACTTTTTAAGTAGGTTTTTCTTAAGACCGAACGAGCTTTTGGCGTATATTCTTGAAAGAGAAAATGCTGCGAGCACTTTTAAAGGCGATTTTTTTGACAGCCTCCGACTTCTTGCAAAAATGGAGGGGCAGACTGAAATGAAGGAAGCAATTGCCTCACTTTTAAAGCATTTTGACGCACTCGTAAACAGGGAAAATTCCTTAAATTCGATATTAAAGCAGACCGAAACATTGCTGTCCCGGCTTCCGAAGAGCGCAGCGGAGCAGGTAAACGCTCAGCTTGAGCAGCTAAAGCTTATCTTATACAGGAGCGATTCTAAGACAGGTGCCGACAATAGCGGCAGGGTTGAAGGAAATTTCAGGGAAGTTATAAACTTTTTAAAAAATACATTTATACCTACATTATCGGATTCTATAAGAGGATACCAGACAGGACAACAGGCAAGAGAAAATGTACTTGCAATTATTCATCATATTGTAAGGTTTGATAAATCAGACACACAATCCTTGTACGAGGCGATTCAACGCCTCGGAAACGAGCTGAAGCCTCTCACGAATATTACCGACAGGGATATAAGAGAGATGCGTGAGCTGGTATTTGAACATGCAAAGCAATTAAGAGGAAAGAATGCGGGTGTTTTTTTAGAAAATCTGACATCTGAAAAAGCGTTTGCCGAAAAATTAGGATTGCAGCAAGACAAGGACATTGCTGCACTTCTTTCACGGGCATTGGAGTCGGATTCCCCTGCGAAAGTCAGCAGTGTGGCACAGAATTTGCTCATGCATATGGTGCAAAGTGAAAGTCCGATATTACCTATATTGCATTTCCTAGTTCCATTCCGGTTTTTAGATGAAAATACATATGGCGAATTTTTTATAGATAAGGATTGCAGCGAGAGAAAAGGGGAAGCCAAGGAGGCCAAAGGCATTTTTTTCATAATTCAATCCGACAAATATGGCAATTTTGAGGTGGATCTCCTTGCAAGGGATAAAGCCATCGATTTAGATATACGCTGTCCGGAGAGTATTTTGGATAGAATAAAGGATGAGAAGGGCGGCCTTGCCCGCATGATAACGGAGCAGGGATACGTGCTGTCAAACTACAAAGTCGATATTTACAGGCCCGGGCAGACAATCATTCAAAGATTTCCGAAGCTCGCAACTGGAAAGGTGGGAATAGATGTCAAAGTCTGATGAGAATAATAAGAAAACGTCTACACTCAATGTAGCAGCTCTTAAATATGACCGTGAGAATGATTCCGCACCAAAGGTAGTTGCCGCAGGAACAGGCCATATAGCGCAAAAAATACTTCAGGTTGCTATTGAAAACGGGGTTGCCATATATCACGATGACAGCGCCGCGACGCTTCTTGCAAAGCTGGATCTCGGGCAGGAAATACCTCCTGAGCTTTATCAAATCGTAGTAAATATATATATATCGCTTTTGGATGCGGCCGAAGCCGACAGGTCCCAATTTTTATAAAGCTCTACTTCAGACGTCCCAAGAAAAGAGAGGAATAAATGGAAGCAATAAACAATTTGAAACATTTGTTGGCCGTGGAGTCTATAGATGCATATGTGATTATGCCGGGGGATTTCCATGGTTCCGAATATATAAGCGAGTATTTTCAATGCTTGCAATATATTACGGGCTTTACTGGATCGGCCGGGGCTGCGGTAATCACTCAATCGGATGCATTACTTTGGGTAGATGGACGGTATTTTCTTCAGGCAGAGCAACAGCTTGAAGGAAGTGACATACAGCTTATGCGCGACGGGGAAAAGGGAGTCCCAAGCATATACGAATATATTGAAAGCTTTTTAAAAAAAGGGATGTGCATTGCATTTGACGGCAGGGTAATGTCGGCGGAGCAGGGAATACGCTTTGAAGAAATTTCCGAAAAATGCGGCGCCGTTCTGCGCCCGGATTTTGATGCCGTGACCCCGATATGGGATGAGCGACCCAAGCTTCGATTCGGGAAGATCTTAAAATATGGGGAAGAATTTGCGGGCAAAAGTACAAAGGTCAAAATGCTTGAATTGAGAGAGAGGCTCGCATCTTCGCAAGGAGATGTTTTATTAATCTCAGCTCTTGACGATGTTGCATGGCTTTTAAATCTAAGGGGCAGTGATATACCTTACAATCCCGTTTTCTTTGCTCATGTAATAATCACCGGTCTTCAGCTTAAGATATATGCGCCGGCCGTGCAGATGAAAAAATTGCAAAGAATGTGCCCGTATGCAGAAGTCAGAGACTATGAAGAATTTTATGAAATTCTCACCTCACTTGACGGCATGAAGGTGCTCTTGGATCCCGGCAAGCTTAATTACTTTGCTTTCAGGAGCATACCCCAGAGGAGTGAGATATGCCGGATATCAAATTCATCTTTCATTCCAAAGCATATTAAGAATGATACGGAGATTGAAAATATAACAATAGCACATTTGAAGGACGGCATTGCCGTAACAAGATTTATATATAAATTAAAAAAGCGTATAAAAAACGGGGAGAACATCACTGAAATTGATGCCGCAAATATGTTGGAAGAATTAAGGTGTGCCCAAGCAGGATATGTCGGCCCCTCCTTTGCCCCAATAATTGCTTATAAAGAGCACGGAGCGGTAATTCATTACAACTTTGAAAATGCGCAGGAAGGCGAGGATGCTACTCTCATCGGACAAAAGAGCTTTTTGCTTGCCGACACGGGAGGGCAGTATCTACAGGGAACGACCGATGTGACGAGAACTGTTGCAATGGGTGCTTTAAGTGAGGATCAAAAGAGGCATTATACAGCCGTGCTCAAAGGCAATATAAATCTCGCAGCCACAATATTCCCCAAAGGCATAACGGGAGCGAATCTGGACAGCATTGCGCGAAGGCCGGTATGGCAACTCGGTCTCAACTACAATCACGGCACAGGCCATGGCGTGGGATGCTTCTTGAATGTGCATGAAGGCCCAATCTCGATAAGCAATAAAATGACAGCCGGAAAATCCCTTCCTTTTGAAAAGGGAATGGTTATAAGCAATGAGCCCGGTATATATATGAATGGGCAATATGGCATAAGGCTGGAAAATCTCATGCTGTGTGCAGAAAGTCCGGACAAGCCGGGATTCATGCGGTTTGAAGTTTTGACTCTCGTACCGTTTGAAAGAGAAGCGATATTGATGAAAGAAATGAATGAAGAGGAAAAGGCCGCCTTAAATAAATACCATACTACGGTTAGGGATGCTCTCATGCCATATATGGATGAAGAGGAAGCGATTTGGCTAAACGATGCTACAAAACCGATATAATTTTGATTAATAAACAAAAATATGTTTATTAACCGGTTTCGACATGGTATAATAAAGGGTATTTTCTTAATTATTAACGGAGGAACAAACAATGCAAAGACTTATAGGAACTGTTTCCAGAGGGATAAGAGCACCAATCATAAGAGAGGGAGACAACATAGTTGATATTGTTGTTGATAGCGTGATGAATGCTGCCGTTTCAGCTGGATATGGTATTGAGGATAAAGATATTGTTGCCGTAACAGAGGCCGTCGTTGCAAGAGCGCAAGGAAATTATGCGTCTGTAGACGATATTGCCCGGGATATAAACATGAAATTTAGAGATGATACCATCGGTGTTATTTTCCCTATTCTTTCCAGAAATCGTTTTGCGGTATGCCTCAAGGGCATAGCGAGAGGAGCAAAGAAAATCGTGCTCATGCTCAGCTATCCTGCCGATGAAGTCGGAAACCACCTCGTCGACCCGGATGTCCTTGATGAAAAAGGCATAGACCCTTATAACGATGTTTTGACAGAGCAAAAATATAGAGATTTATTCGGAATAGTCAAGCATCCTTTTACGGGGGTTGACTACATTGAATATTATAGATGTATTATAGAGGAGCAGGACTGTGAGGTTGAGATAGTACTTGCAAATGACTGCAGGAAAATTCTCGAATATACAAAGAATGTACTTTGCTGTGATATACACTCGAGAGAACGCACAAAGCGAATACTATTGAAAAACGGAGTAGAAAAAATCTACGGACTTGACAATATATTGACAGAGAAGACAAAAGGAACCGGATTTAATGAACATTATGGTCTTCTTGGTGCAAACAAGGCGACGGAGGATAGCGTCAAATTGTTCCCAAGAGAATGTCAGCCGATTGTCGATAGTATACAGAAGGGCATCCTCGACAAAACCGGCAAAAACATAGAGGTTATGATTTACGGAGACGGTGCCTTTAAGGATCCTGTAGGCAGGATTTGGGAATTGGCTGATCCTGTTGTTTCTCCCGCATATACGCCGGGGCTGGTAGGGCAACCAAACGAAATCAAGCTCAAATACCTTGCTGACAATGATTTTTCACATCTGTCCGGAGATGAACTTCAGCAGGCCATATCGGAGTATATAATGAACAAGGAATCAGACCTTTACGGAAGCATGCTATCTCAGGGAACAACGCCAAGAAGGTTGACAGACCTGATTGGATCTCTTTGCGACCTGACATCAGGCAGCGGAGATAAGGGAACACCGATTGTCCACATACAGGGATATTTCGATAATTATACAAAAGGATGATTAATTTATAATTATCACGCATACAAGCATATAAAATGACATAAACAAAAACACCGTCGAGTATATTAAAAGAGGATATTTTAATTACAGGCGGTGATTTTTATGGGAATTTATATCAATAAAACAAATTTTAAGCGCAGAGCATTGCGTGCTTGCAAAGCCGCACTGTGCCTTTGCGTTTGTGCGGGCGTAGCAGTAGCGGGAAGCTCGTATTTCACGAAGAAGGCGGAAAGAAATGTAGCCGCGGCCGGCAGCTGGGGTCTGTCCTTCTCAGAAGAAGGGCAACTGCCGACGGGCAACGCAACGAGTGATTATCTCAAAAAATACAATGCCGTATATGTCGGCGATACGAAGAGCAAGACAATTTATCTCACCTTCGATGCAGGATATGAAAACGGGAATACCGAAAAGATACTTGATGTACTCAAAAGTCACAAGGCTCCGGCATGCTTCTTTTTAGTAGGCAATTACATACAAACAAATCCGGAGCTAGTCAAAAGAATGGCGCAGGAAGGGCATATAGTCGGCAATCACACCATGCATCATCCCGACATGGCTGCAATAGGAACGAAAGAGAGCTTCGTAGCGGAACTTGGAGAATTGGAGACCCTTTATAAAGAAACTACAGGCGAGGACATGAAAAAATATTACAGACCGCCTCAGGGCAAGTACAGCGAGGAAAATCTCAAGCTCGCAAAAGAGCTGGGATATAAGACGGTCTTCTGGAGCCTTGCGTATGTGGATTGGTACGAATCAAAGCAACCGACGAAGCAGGAAGCGTTCGACAAGCTGATACCGAGAGTTCATCCGGGTGCAATCGTGCTGCTGCACAGCACCTCTGAAACAAATGCAAATATATTGGACGAATTGCTGACGGAATGGGAGGAAATGGGATATAAATTTAAATCGATTACAGAGCTATAGCAGCAGTGTAAAGTAACAAATTCGGCACATTTTGAATAAAATAAAGCAGCCTCGTAAATTTAAGGGGGTGCGCATAAATATGAACGAAACAATATCAAAAGATATAATTGCCGAAGATGGCACTATTACAGTCTCAGAAAAGGATATTATAGCTGTGAACCTCGCAATGAAGGAACGCAGCGAGACGCAAGTTTTTGATGTCGGGGACCTGTATATGCATTCTACAGGCTGCATCGTGAATTTAGAGGTAAAAATAAAGGATGTTCATCCGAACAAAAGGGCTGCGCTGGGGATAATATTGACCGAGATCGACAAGGATGGCAAAGAGCATTCGAGGGGGGTAAAGACATTTACAGTGCCTGCTCACAGCGAAGCTTCGTGCTGCGATATAGTAGTAAAGAATATAAAGTTTGCTCTCCCCGACGATCTGAACGCATCAAGAGAAGAAAGTCAAAAGTCCTGCTGCAGGCGAAACCTAAGAGTGAGAACTGTAGTCCACCACATAGACGGTGAATGCTCTGTCAATGGGTGAAGGGATTCAAAACCGACAAAA
>JAQWFH010000017.1:0-1589 GCA_028704515.1 Eubacteriales bacterium | reverse complement strand
TCGGGATACGACGAAGCGGACGGGGCAAAGCTCATAAAGCCGAGCGGGGACCTGACAAGAGCCGAAATGGCAACTATAGTAAATCGCGCATTTGGTGCGGCAGAAAAGGCAGCTCTCACGGGTGTGAGTGATGTCAGTGCCGACGCATGGTACGCGGGCGAGATACAAAAAGCTATAAAGATGGGAACATTCAAGTCTGACAACAAGATGCGTCCAAATGACAGCATCACAAGACAAGAAGCCTTTACAGTGCTTGCAAGGGCATTTAAGGTTTCAGATAGCGACAGCAACGCACTTGATTCATTTGCAGATAAAGGCAATGTTGCTTCATGGGCGGCGGACGGCATAAGCGGTCTTGTAAAGGACGGCTATGTAGCAGGGTCAGGCGGTAAGCTCAATCCTACAGCCTCCATAACAAGAGCTGAATTTGCAAAAATAATGGACAACATGGTAAAGGTATACATAACAACAGCTGGAACAGTGAAAGAGGTCGCAAACGGTAACGTTATGATCAACGTGCCGGGAGTAACGCTTGATGGCGTAACAATCAACGGAAACCTGATCATCGGAGACGGTGTCGGAGACGGCGACGTAACGCTCAATAACGTCAAGGTAACCGGAGAAACTATAGTAAGAGGAGCAGGAATCAACTCCTTCATCATCAAAGGCAATAGTGATTTAGGAAATATCATCGTAGCCAAGGTAGACGGAAATGTAAGAATCTTCGTTGAAGGCGGAGCCGAAGTTGAAGTAATATACATTGACGACGGAAAAGATGATGTTGTAATAGAAGGGAAAGTCGGCTCGATTGAAGTCGCTGCAGCGGCCGTACCAGTTGTGGTACAAAATGCTACAGTAGGCCAAATCAATGTCACAGCCGAAAACGCAGACCTGACCCTCGGGAACGGTGCAACGGTTACAAATGTGAATATCGGCGCAAGTGCGACCGGAGCAACAGTAGAGGCACAAAAGGGCGCAACGATCACAAATGTAGAGACCAATGCTGAATCCACAACCGTGAAAGGTGACGGAACAGTAAAGAACGTAGACGTAAAAGCTAATGATACCAACGTTAATACAAAAGGCACAACCGTAAAGGTTGATAAAGGCGTAGAAGGAACTACAGCCGGCGGTAAAGACGTATCGGGCGGTACAGAAGCAACATTACCGGGCGGATCGGCTGCGGGCGGCGGTGGCGGCGGTTCTTCAAAAGAAGCGGTAAGTGCTATTAATGTGGATAAAACAACGTTAACATTAACAGCAGGTGGAGCAACAGGAACCATAACAGCAACAGTTTTACCAGCTGGAGCAACAAATAAAAGTGTTACTTGGACATCAAGTAATGAAGCAGTTGCAACCGTAGCAGGCGGAGTAGTAACTCCATTAACAGCGGGTACAACGACGATTACAGTGACAACAGTTGATGGTAGTTTTGCAAAAACCACTTTAGTAACAGTGGAAGCACCAGACACTTATACAGTGACACTTGAAGCAGGAACAAGCAATAATGACTTAGCAGACATTACAGGAGCAACAAATTATGTAGCAACAGAAACAGCTACAGAAGGAGTTTCTTACACAGCACCAGT
>JAQWFH010000054.1 GCA_028704515.1 Eubacteriales bacterium | reverse complement strand
GATACCATTCTTAATGAGCGGTCAAGCTTATTTATTGGACGAAGTTGGCTTTTTAAATGTCCCTTTTATCATAGAAGGTTTGTTTCCCCCTAATGATTATCTATCAATATTGAAAGAAAAAGAACTTGTATCAAAAAAATTAAAGATAAATTAACTTTGACAGATAAGACCTTTTGTCAAAAATGGGGCGTCGCCAAGCGGTAAGGCACCGGACTCTGACTCCGGCATTTCGTTGGTTCGAATCCAGCCGCCCCAGCCATTCACGAAAAGACACAAGTTTTACGGGCTATTAGCTCAATTGGTAGAGCAGGCGACTCTTAATCGTCAGGTTGGGGGTTCGATTCCCTCATAGCCCACCAATTGCGGGGTTTCTTTAAGAAACTCCGTTTTTTATATTTGTTATACTCCAAGGGCATAAGGCATGCTGACTTTTCCATCAGCCATTCTTCTGCCCTCGCGTTTTTTAAAATCCTCTTCAATGCGGTCTTTCCAGTTTTTCGATAGGGAACGACTGGCCTTTCACGACGCACCCCATCTTTGAAACTAAACATTAATCTTACCGTCACCATCTGACCTTAATTCGCCACCATTTATTGTAATGTTTTGTATTCTGCCAATATCTGCGCTGGACATCCCCCTGCCTCCGGCTACCTTTTCAAGATCTTCATCTGAAAGTGAGCTTTCCGCTGGTTTTTCCAGCTCTTTCATATCCTCTAAGCTAAATTCATAGCCAAGTTCCCTGGCAAATGGAATAAGCTCTACCTTGATAAACTTTTCACATTCATCGCGTGATAAATCCTTGCTATCATGCTTTCTCATAATGCTGTCGAATTTGGCTTTTAACTCCTGATCTCTTTTAACAAGCATCATAAACCTACTTGCATTTTCCATTGACATTTTCATCAACCTCCCTTTTTAAATTTGAAATACTTATTTCCACCGGCAGATACCTTGCTATGGTAGTTGAACTATACTAATTAGCTGGTTAAGGTGCTTGTGGACAGTGGCAACGCCGGTTGCCGGCGATCCTGGCCGGCTCGGGTATGGTCGGCGAATTGCCTTGCCTGGCCATGTAATCCTTGATAGCTTCCAGCAGGAGCCGGTTGGAAAGGCGCTCGAAGTTGAAACAAGGGCCGGCCATTACTTCAACACCCTCAACGTGCGCGGCTGGTTGGGTTTGCATGTGATATACCCTTTGCTCATAATTCTGTTCAGATATTTATGGACCGTCGCCACAGATCTGAGGCCGACATCCTGGCCGATTTCATGTAATGTCGGGGCATAGCCGTTGATAGCGATATATTTGCGGATTGCGTTATATATCTGCTGCTCACATAACAAGCAGCCTGATGAGTATGGCGATTCCGAGTACAATGCTTACCCCAAAAGCGCTAAGCTCCAATACTCTCCACTTTTTAGTGGCAGTTGCGTTTTCCGATTCAATTCTTCGAATCTCGCTTATTTCATCGAACAGGCGCACGATATCCAGTTGTCTCAGCTCTTCAATTTTCGAGTCCAGAGCGTATTGTCTTTCCTGAATACAAGCGACCAACTTGCCAATTTCAGCGATTTGCCCTTCCTGTTTTGCAATCGCGTCCGAAGTGGAATCTGTAAACTTCTTCGCAGTCTCATCAACCAAAACACGGTATCCGGCAAGCTCATTTCCAACAGCTTCTAAGCTCTGATTCGCAGAAGTGGAAATGGTACCTATTAGCTGCTGCACCAAATTGCCCAGCTCGTCCCCCAGCTTTGACTGCGCCAAAACAGATTGCTCACTGATTTTCGACACGCCTTGCTGAGCATAGCTGTCTATGTCAGATGCTTGGATATTAAGCATCTCGACTTTATTAGTCATGTCGGCGATTATCTGCAGCGCGTTGTTCTCAAACACCTTTGTCACATTGCTTGCGGAGTCAAAAAGAGCCTGAAGAGAGTCGCTCAGCGCCTTATTTGAACCTATAACAGCCTCTGCCTGCTCTTTTGCAGATTTGATGTCACGAAGCTCGTCTTCAATTTGCCCTATTACCTTGCTCATTTCCATTATTTGATTGCTGCTCATACTTAACCCCTTTCGAGCCCCTGTTTGCAATATCTATTTTTCAATCCCCGCAAAACTGCAAGATGTGCTTTTGCAATTATCTCTTCTTTAATACCCGCTAGCTTTGATAAATCATACTGCTGCGGAAGGCTCCAAATCGCAGCATGGAAGGATTCGAAGAAGCGCCAATACTCCTCTTTAGACTCTGCCGTATCAACAAATGCCAGCAAGCCTTGCCGGTAATCTTCAATAATCTCATTTTCTAAAGTCACGTTATTGTTTATGCCCAGGTTAACCAGGCAGAAAAAGTTCAACAATGCCAATGCCGGATTGTTGTCGGTCAATGCCCGCCTTATTAATCTGACAGCGCCCTGGAGGTGTTTAAGATTATCAATTGGTGTGCCCCCGCCGCCAACCAGGTCATCGTCTATCACTCTCATGTACTTTTCGACTATAGCGAAAGAACTCACTTTACCCCTATCGGTATCAACGGTAAGCGAAAACGGCTCACCGTTATCTGTCACATAATCATCATTGGCATATTTTGAATTAAAGTAGTAGTAAATGAAGTCTTTTAGATCTTCATTTACCTCTTTCCAATCTCTGGTGTCATCAAGACCTTGAATGCAGAACAGGCGCATATCATCAATAGCCCGTTTCCGCTTGACTGCTATTTTGCTATAGATGAATTCCGTCAGGAATCCGAGGCACTTGTGTATTTCGTTCCGGCCTTTATAGTTCGGCACATCCTCCAGAAGCTCTGATGCGCGGCCTTCGGAATAATACCGCATCAGAAAGCGTTTCAGGGCATCATAATAAGCGCCGTCGGGTTTGCGCGTAATGACGATTCTAAATCTATGGGTAGAGTAATCCTGCGTAAAGTCATCAATCAGGGCAATGCAGCACATACGGTATATTGCTTTAGCTACATCCGAGTAATTGTCAGGCGCATTGTCATCATCGCTATATGTGATGAAAGCGACAATTTCCGTGTCCACATCGGCTGACAAGACTTTTTCAAGCAAGTTGCTGATTTCTAAAGTCTCAGCTGGTTTGTGTTCAGCGCTATCGCCGACGAATACCTCAACTAATGACTGGCTTAACAATCTGTGCATCGCTTTCTTCTCAGCGAGGTCGCCTTTGAAATTATTGTTGTAGAAGTAAATAACGGTATCATAATCCGGATTCATGTACTGCAAGTCCTTCTGAGGCACTTCCATGCCCGCTTCGGCAAGAACCGCTTCAAGTTCAGCATAATAGTGAAAGCCTCGCGCTTCTTTGGGTATAGTTCTCAGCTTGCATCCCGCAAAACTATCACAGCCGTCTTCAGTACATTCTTGGAACCCGAACATCTTGTTGTCTCTGCTGCAAGTAATCTTCACCAAGTCATGTTCCGGCGTAAATATATCGAAGAAAGCCGGCTCTATTTCGATGCCGTAGTGCGCGAGGATTGACCGCAGGTCATCTTCCTTGAACCATCTGTTTTTGAGTATTGCCAACGGGAAATCATTGTTTTCGTATCTTTTGCTTATACGCGCCAGTCTATAGTCAGAGAACAGGATGGTGGCCAGTGCGATTCTTCTATCACGGCCGGCTCGCCCTGCTTTCTGTACGAAGCTCTCCAAAGAACCGGGGTAGTTCATGTTTACCGTGAAGCGCACGTTTGGCTTATCGATACCCATGCCAAAGGCTTTTGTTGCGACCATTAACGGGAGTTCGTTATTTCTGAACCGGTCAAGATTTTCAAACGACTGTATATCCTCCTCTTGCTCGTCATCAGAGCCGCCAGTAAAAGTTCCGATATCCCTGATACTGCGCGAAAGCGAGTTTGCATTCGCACCCACCGAGATACCCGTCTTTTTTCGGTGCGGGCAAAAGACTATCCCAGCCTGTTCATATGTGTCGCGTTTGGCAAACATGTCTTCAGGAATATCGCTAACGAGCTCCACATCATCAAAAGAGTTTTCTATGTTCTGCCTTTCGGCAAAAGCAGCCTTTATACGTTCCTGGCTATTGCTGCTTTGTAATTCGGCGATCTTGCTAGTAATTTTTCTGATGTATGCAGGCAAAACAGCCTCTTTGCTTTTGTAAGCTGCCCATTTATCACGCACGCTAACTGCAGCGGGCAGCCTTTTGTCAAGGCGGCCATTCTTGTCATAGTATTTATCGCCGGGATAATCTACAGGAACTCGCTCAACCTTATACTGGAGTTCAAGCCTGTCCGTGTTTTCGTAGCGGACTACTGTCTCGGCGTCAAGGGGGTAAGCCCCGTTGCCGGACAGTTCACGCTCAACATCAGAAAGCACATCAAACGACGCCGTTGCTGTTAAACCGAACAGCGTAAGACGCTTGCTCTCATCCTTTGCACATACGTAGTTGTACATATTGCGTCCCAGATGAAGATATGAAAACCTGAAATCGTGACCCCACTCGGACACGCAATGAACCTCGTCGATAACCCCATATGAGAAATACACATGCATGTCATGCATGGTCTTCAGTTTTTCTCTGAATTTGTATATGCATAGCCGTTCGGGCGAGAGAAAAACAAATTGGAGTTCGGATGATTCCATTTGCTTTTCGCGGCTACTTCTTTCTTTCCCATCTAATGTGGAGTTGATGAAAGAGCAAGTATCGATGCCCATGTTGAGCAATCCGTCGTACTGGTCTTTCATGAGCGAGCGCAGCGGGTCTATAACAATGGTCACGCCAGGCTGCATCATTGCAGCAAATTGATATGTCAGAGACTTACCTCCGCCAGTCGGCAGCAGCCCGATTACGTTTTTGTTTTGCAAGGCACGGTCCAATATGGGAATTTGCCCCGGTCTGAAGTTTTCCTTTCTGAACAGCAGTTTGAGGAAATATGTAAGGTGCTCTTTCGCATTTTCAGATTCTTCGAAATCTCCAAATCTGTTCTTAATGCCTAACACAAGATAGTCAATAGTATCTGACGTATAGATATACCGTTTGCTTCTAACCCTTTCTGCTGACCTAATCGTGAAGTAGCAGTTGTTCTTGCTTTTAAATTCGCTGAACGGGTCAACGCTGCTATTCATATTTGATGATACAGCCACATCAACGACGATATCGTAGGTTGCGCTCCTAATCGGTTCGCTTATTGTCGCTTGCGCCTGCAGGCCCAAGTGCAGCGGAGAATCAACCCAATCATCGCCACAGATGATGGTCAGCCTCACTTCCGGCAGTTTCATTGTTTGATAGTCCCTACTCAAAGAGGCAATGTGGCCAAACATGTTTTTGAGGTCGACATAAGCCATTGCAGCGCACGGCACATCTCTTTCTCTGACAAGAACATCCCACGATTCTTGTTCTATTGAGAGAACGCCTGTCATCAGTGCTTCCAGTATGGTTTTTTGAATGCGAGCGACACCAATGGGGGAATAATACTGGGCCATCCTCACTTGCTCATGGTCGGAAAGCACGCCGGCATATTCAACGCCGCCAAGCTGATCATGAATCAGCGAATTCCCAAAACAGGAGAACACGTCTTCTATATACGGACTCGTTCTTGTTGGCAATCCTCGCGTGACTATATTGTTCAGCACTGCCAGTATTGGGTGAACGTCGTCATACACGCTTGCGCCCAAGTCAAATGGCGCAGCAACCTCAAAAGCCATCATATTGCTCCACCGCATCGCATCTTCTTTTGAGAAACTCCGCCTTTCCTTTCTTATGCAATCCAATTCAGCGCCAGCAAAGAACTGAACGGGCGGGTAATACTCGATTTGAATTACATAGCTCTTGCCGCTGACGTACTTGAATATCAGCAATTGCATGGTGAAGTTCTCTTCAGCAGTACTATCGTGCTGTTCGTTAGCCAAAACAGCGATTTCGTTTCTGCTTTCTTCGATATACGCTATGGTGTCCGATTCGGCAAAATACTTATAGAACGCTTCGATTCTGTGGTTATTTGAGTATATCGGGCTAACGCATATAAAATAATGCTCCCCGCTCGCACTCGCACCAATCGTTTGCGCCAGCTGTTTGAGACTAAAGCCTTCAAGGTCAAGAATATTTGAAAATAAGTGAATCGTCGCTGGAGTATCCGTTTTGATGTCCTCGACAGAAACATCATTAAGATACTTATTGACCGATACAATTTCTCCGGCGCCATATATACTTGTATGTAAAACGGCATTCTTTAGCGCCAACTCTGATGGCTCAATCAAAACAATTTTTTTAACTGCGTTGGGAACGCCTTTTTTGCGCAGATAATCGAACAGGCAAACTGTAGCTAAGCCTTGCCCACATCCCCAGTCGATAATCGAATACTCGCCGCGTACAATTTCGGTCAGTTTTTTTATTTTTTGGAGTGCAGCAAGTATTTTTGCCTGATGTTTGCTTCCGAAGGCATAAAGGTAACGCCATAGCAATTCTTCGCGCCGAATAACTGAAGTGCCCCGTGCCAACTTATAGTACATGTCATCGATTTCTTGACGTGAAAAATTTTTCTTTAACTGGTTGCAGGCAATTCTTCTTATCTTTTCAAACGATGGCGTGTTAAGATTCTGGACTTCCCATTCGTATGTCGTCATATTATCATCCATTTTTGAGGCAACCTAAACATCAAGAGAAAGTTGTTCCGCAGTAGCGCCAAACTTATAAGAGCGGTCGCGCCCGTCTCCACGGCCTCGATGGTCGGTGAGCCGGTCAGTCTGCTGGTCTATTTCACCACAAAGCAGAGAGCTATTAGGGTTGTATTTCTTGATGTTTTGTTCAAGCTCGACTTCGGTTGATGTGGCGTAGCAATACTTGCATCCATTTAAGCAAGTATTTGGCCAGCCGATATCGATGCTGTCCACACAATGACACTCTTTTCTTTGGGCAGTGTCCTTCGCCAGCCCTTCATATCTTGTCTTAAGACGTGAAAGCTTGCAGCCATTCAGCCTCTCAAATATCCTACTATCAACACAACGCGCATGCTCGATTCCGTATTTCTGCAAATCAATCTTTTCTGCACATGTGTCAACAGACATGCCGTTGTCGCGGGCGATTTCTGAGATTTTCTCTGCAAGCAGGTTTTGCTGCGCCACAACAATCTCTTTAGTTTGAAGCGAAGCATATACGCTTCTGCCCCCAAAATTGTATTCGTCGATAAAGCTAATGGTGACCTTTTTGGTGTAGCCGTTCAACTCAGTCGCGATTTTCCCAAATGCGCGGATTTGGTACTCCATCGAATACTTGCCGTTCAACAGTATTGGATCATACCTCCAGTTGACCCTGTCACTACCGATTCTCGACGATAACTCCTTAAACGTATCTATCAGCACATGTTTATTGGGAAGGTTGCCCTCTATGTCTTTTCCATATGGGGTGAGAGAGAATTGAAAGTAATAGCTGTATTCAGAAAACGCATCAAGTCTCTTTAACATCGGCACCGGGTCTTTAGTCCAAAAGACAATCCCGTCCACAATTTCAGGACTCAGGCTATAGCGGCTAACCTGAGACGCATACATCGGGTTGCGAACATCGACATAACCTTCTTTGATGCGGTTGATGAGCCACTCGCTATAGTATTTTGGTATATCAGTTCTTCTGCTTGCGCTTATTATCATTGCTGCAACTCCCCTCTTTAGCTGTAAGCGTCAAACAAGTGTAAAATTGGGTGCTATTACCAATATCGTCTTTGGTAAATTTTTTCTTTAATTTTTCAACCGTTCATTAACACTTTTGTGCAGGCTGCCGGACTTGGAACATTGATTTTTAAAGGCTTGATTTGAAGAGATGCCATTGAAAAACTGACTTAGTATAAGACTAAGCCAGATCTGTGACAACACTTTGTCAATAAAGTATTTTTAATTCATATTTCTTGATTCTCGCCAATATGGCCATAAAGATCATGCATCTCTCCAGTGCTATTTTGGAAATATTCTCTAAAACTTTCTCTTGATGGTTTTTGGAACAGCTCATACAAATAGTCTTTTGAAAACGTTGCCATATATTTCTCCCCTTTACCTCGTTTAGTGGACTCTGAATTCATCTATAATTGTTGCTGCTTCTTCGTAGCTTATTTCCACAAGCATCTCCAAGATTTCTTCAAATGCCTTTGTTAAATCATCATCTTGTTTTATTTTGTCGCTGAAATCTAAGAAAGCTTTTGTTATCAATATTATAACAATTTCTTTTTGCTTCCTTACTATTTCTGCAAACATATCAGACCTCGATTTATTTGTTCGCGGAACATTCTTGAATGCATCTCTCACTGACAAAAGTATCTCCGGCAATAATTTATCTAAATGAAGTTTATAAATTGTATTAAGCATCTCTTTTAAATGAAATCCGCCGTATTTGCTGAACAAATCATTTAAAAATTGCTTATCCTTATAAGAATACCCTGATGGACATTTAATCCAATCTCCGCCACCACCGTATGTAGTAATAGACAATATTAATGTTTTGTACAATTCGACTCTAACCTTCTCCTCTTTTATCACTATAATCTTACTCTCTAATGAACGAATAATCTTTTCACAATTAGCTCGCTTATCTTTGTCGCTATGTGAATCAAAATACTCTGAGAGCAATGATCCAAACACATCAAGATAAAAGTTTATAGTTTCTCTCGTAAACTTTGAAAAATCAATCCCTGTAAAAAGAATGTCTAAAACGATTGAAGTCTGACTCTCACTTGCGAAAAGTTCTCTTTGAAAAAATCCCATAACTTCATAAAGCGGATAAACACCAAGTATGTCATGTGAACGATGTGTGTTCTGGTTTGCTTTCCATACATTAATCATGGTCTCAACATGTTTTTTAACAATCACAGCAAAAGAATTATTATCTAAGGACAAACCACAATTGATAGCATAACATAAAGTTGTTATATTGCAATTGTCCATGTCAAAGCTTGATAATTCAAGATCGGCGTTATTGAATAAATACTCTCTAATTATTTCATCTCTCTGGGTTATATATTTTTCTCTCTTATCATTTTCTATATAAAAATCAATATCTAAGAGTCCCGGCTGTGTATTTAGAGAAAACTCAAATCTCTCTTTTTCCAAATGATTCTTCATATATCCTGCATTGTATTTTTGATGATTCATTTCATCTTCAGCAAGTTTTACAATTGTATTAAGTACTGTTTTCGCAAGTTGTTCATTAGTTGCTAAATATCGTTTCGCATAACGGGCTATTTCCGTGATTACTCCATGTTGTCCTTTAAATAATATTAAATCGAGTATCAACTGCTTTATCTGTTCTTCTATTCCGCTATGATTATTGTTTTCTAACTGTTTAAAAAGCACCCAACTTTGGCTATATTCAAAAACGAAACTCCCCATTGAAAAATAACTTTTTATTCCGTCTATCCATATTTGACAAAATTTTGACCTTGTATCGTCATCAAGGGAATTATCGTTCAGAGCCCAAATAATTAGATCAATAAGAATCTTATCGCAAACTCCTTCTGGAATAATACAATTTTTTCTTGTTTCTAGCAGTGTCTCTATAGCCTCAAGACAATCATTTAATTTGAATTTACCTTTACTAATTTTATTGTTGCAATCATTCACTAGTAAAGCTATGCTATTTTCAGAATGTCTTAGTTTTTCATTTTCAATTGTTAATTTCTCCGCTTCGCCCGTGACCGTTGGGACCAATGCAATGGTAGTATCATCAACTTTTACAACCTGCGCAGTTCGCAAATCCATTTTTTGAATTTGCAAATAATATGTTGCATTCTCTTCATCGTTTGGTACAACGGAATAGAGATAATCTAAAATCTTGTGGCACCTTAATTTAATATCTTCGTCATAGTAAATTTGGGAATCTATAACATAATTTAGCAAGTCGTATTGCTTAATATTCTTTTTATTGTACCTATCTGGAAGCAAAGAGGGAGGCATCCCCATCGTCATCAATATCTGCTTTTCAAGCATATCTTTAACCGGATCCTTTATCATTAATGCTTGTCTTTTTAAGTCGTGAAGAATAATATCAATATTTGTTGTTAAGTCTAATGCATAACCAGGCAGTTTTTGCCGAAACTCCATTCCTATTCCTGCAATAATTGCTAACAACGCTATGTTATTTGATTTATCGTAGATAAGCTTGCTGACATTATAAGCAAATTTAGCAATTTCTTTATTCACAACAGCATCATTTTCTATTACGCTGCGCAACTCTTCTTTTAAGCAAAATAATAAATCACTTATAACCGTGGGCATTCTGTGCTCTTCCAAAGTTGCTAACCACATTTCCGGTATGCCTATGTAAGACTTTTTCAAATTATCTTCAACAAAATTAATTTCATAAGTAAATAAACCGCCTTTATGTTTTTCTGACAAGGCTGATACTGCTTTATTAACAAAACCAATTGTCCAATTCAAGCCTTCCCAAAAATTCTCTCTAAATAAAATATAAAAGAAATTACCTTCAATTGCAGAGCTTCGAGTTGAACCGTGCTCGTATTCAACTGCCTTTTCACTTAGCCCATACTGGTAAGACCTATCGTCCCTTTCTCTTTCGTACAAATCATAACTGCCTCGCATATGGTCTTTCTTGGGGGAATATGTCCAAAACATTTCTGCAAGATCGCATAATTCCCTCGGTAAATGTTCTGCTATTTTCGTGTGCTTAAATCTGAGAGTATCCTCGATAACATCTTCGGCTAGGAGCCTGTCTATGAATTAGATTTCAAAAATAAAAGGAGAAGCAATCAATTTACTAAAATTTATTAGAAGAAAGGACTTATATCTGTTACTTGGCAAATACAACCTTCTTCCTGTTTCTATAC
>JAQWFH010000053.1 GCA_028704515.1 Eubacteriales bacterium | reverse complement strand
TTAAATTTCGTTTCCTTTTTCAATGCGCTGACCGCCTCGTGGCGTTCTTTGCTATAGGGTCAATCAGCGAGATACCCGGTTATGCAGTTTTCCAGAAATACGTTTTTGCTCTTTTTCAGCCTGTTCCTGCCGCTTAATCGCTTCAACAGTTGCCGCCACGCGCTCTGGCCCATAAACTCGGCTGATGCGCTCATAATTATCGGCCACATTCCGTAAAGCCTGATTGTCAGAGGCAAGGTCTTCTATCCTGTCGGAGAGCGCACTATTTTTACTGATCTCTCGCGCATATGAAGATTGCAGTCGTTCAAATTTACTGACAAGAACAAGATAGGCATGATACACTGAGCGCAGAACTTTCACGATTCCCGCAAGAAGTGGCTTGACCTTTTTCTCCCGGTAGGTTCTCGCGCTTTCCATCGCCCCAGCATCCGGTATCAATTTTTCCGGATCATCGGAATACTTTGCAGCCAGCATCTCCATCTTATTGAGTTTCGGTGCAAGATCATCCAGCCGAGCTTTTGCTTCATTGGCTTCATTTTGAGCATCGGTTTTTTCTTCCCGTAGATGCACAATTTCAGCTTGTGCCTTAGTTTTGGCTGTATCCAGCTCTTCAAGCCGGTGTTTTTCCCTCTCGATCTTGAACTGTGTAACGGTCAGGTGCTCCTCAGAGCTCCCGCGCTCACCACGTTCCACATCGTCATAACCGGCGGCTCGCATAAAATCGAAAACATCATCCTGAAGAACACTATAAGACTTTCGCAGCACCGGCTTGCCGTTTTTTTGTATAATCGGATTATCGCCTTCATCCAGTGCAACCTTGGAGAGCCACTTCTTGCTGCTGCTCACCTGCATAACAGTTTCTTTAACCGTACCGACCAGAGAGGGGTCTTTACATCGCTTCGACCAAAGGATTTGTTTCTCCACGACGGGGATATATACGACGTGCATATGATAATGATAAACATCCTGTTTCAAGGCCTCGGACATAGCCCGGTTTCGTTCGTCGGCGTGCATTACGGCTGATAGGATGTACTGCTCACCGCCGACAATATCTACGGCTGCTTTATATGCGTCCGCATAGAATTTCCTAGCGAATTCATATCCGCCGTGATTGTGGAAGTATGCTGAGTTTACATCTAAGATCAACTCACCGTACAGATTGGCATCATCTTTCAGGCCACGAATGGAAATCACCTTGTCAGTTTCTAGTTGAATGAACATCTTTTCGTAATCGTCAGCAGGTGTTTTGAAATGCATATTGAAATCAGAGCGCTCCGGCACAATATCCGGATTTGGGTAGGATTCTTTTTCGCGTTCATTATGTCTTTGGGTGTTACCGATTTTTGTATTTGATAGGTTAACGTTTCTTGCGCTGATGCGGTCAACACCATCATTTCTTGCCATTGGCATCGCACCTCCTTTTTCAAGTTTGTATATACGCTGAAAGCCACCGGAGAACGCACTTTTTCAAAGTGTAATAACCCATTATGACACTTTCATCCGTACCGGCTGCAAAGTGCCGTGGGCTGCCTGCAGGCAGAGGGCAAGTGTGCGGCTTCTGCGGAAGCCTCTGCCGTGGTTTGCAAGTGGGCCCCACATTGCAAACACGGCACGGCCAGTGGTTCTGCTTTACAAAGCATCCCGCCGTCCACTGGCAGAGGAAATCTGTGATATTCCCTCCGCCTGTCCACGTTGCAATCTGCTGATTGCGTCGTGGGGACGAAGCTGCGTATGGGCTCCCATGACGGTCGTGTCGATGGTGACGGTGTTTTTAGCACCACCGCCACTCCCGGAAACATCGTCACGACCGTCACCATCGTCACGCCTTGGGACAGATAAGCGTGAGGCTGATGAATCTTCCAGAGTGGGTTCGGCTGTTCTCATAACGAATGCCATATTCCTGCATGAGACGACTAGCGTTTACGTTCAACCGCAGGGTAAGTACATTGGGCTTTATATCAAGGTCAAGCGCAGCGACAAGCTCCGTAGGACTGCCATACCATTCCGGTTTTTCTGCGGTTACCAGCCGGGAAATAAAATCTAGGATCATATCCGGCGGTTCTTTCCACAGCTCCGTTTCCGCATGGTCGAGCGTCCAGATAAGCCGTTTTTCATCCCTCTGGAGGTATAGCCGCTGATCCGGCTGATCACGGCCCACAATATCCAGTGTCGCACTGAGGTCTGTGCGGTTTTCCTTTTGCAGCAGGAATGCGCCGTCCGCGCAGCCGAGAAGCCCGGTAGTGCCGGAGATCATTTCAAACTTGTCACCGGCAGGTTGCTTCCTGGTGTGATGCACCATCAGCAGACATATACCATGCCTGTCCGCAAATTTCTTCATTTGGCCAACAATGTCATAATCATTGGCGTAGCTGTAAGCCTCGCCGCCGGTCTCGCGAATTTTTTTGCATAGTGTCAATAATAATAAGTTTTGTGTCCGGGTGTTCCCGCATAAATTTTTCAAGCTGCTCATCGAGACCATTTCCGATCTGTTTGGCATAGACGGCAAATTTAAGATTATCAGTTCCCTCAACGCCGAACATACGGAACATACGCTCCTGCAAACGCTGGTAGTCATCCTCAAGGGCAAGGTACAACACTGTACCCTTGTGTACCTCATAATTCCAGAGCGCTTGCCCCGTACTGATATGATAAGCGAGCTGTGCCACAAGAAATGACTTTCCGACCTTCGGAGCACCTGCCAGAATATAGGCGCCGGAGTAGAGCAGACCATCGATTATGTACGGTCTGCTCTGGTAAACATTTTCATAGAGCTCATTCATGGACACCGTATGGAGATAGGCCGGATCGTTCATTCGCTGCATCATCCTCAGCATCTCTTCGTAATTTTTCTTCGGGGGATTGTTTTTGAAATTTTCTTCTGCTATACTTTGCTCAGAGCTTTTAGAAAGCGGCTGTTCCCCGTCTGTTGGCGCAGGCGGAACCGGGACAGCCGGTTTTTCTTTTTCAATTGCCACTCGTTTCCTCCTTCATGCCGTCCATAATGGCGGCGATCAAGGCGATTGTGTCGAGCAGTTCGTCATTCACACCAACACCGGCCTCAAGGCGCTGCAGTTCATCCAGCACGGTGGCGAGCTGGTTACGCAGCGCCTTGTATACCCTCGGATTGCCCTGCACAACAACGTCCTTACAGAGCAGTCGCCGTATGATGTAGTCTTGCTTCGTGAGCCCGGTCAGCTTGACGGCAATCTCAATCTGTTCGTCCTCCTCCGGCGACACCCGGAACGCTACGGTTTTGTTTCTCCAGCGATTATGATTGTCCCGATTTTTTAGTGACATGATTAATATCCCCTTTCTAGATTTAATTTTTCTGCCATTTCTGTCTGACGTGTCGGGAAAAGGTGTGCATAGCGGTAGGTGATGTCGATGCTCTCATGCCCCACCCGGTCGGCAATCGCCAGAGCGGTAAATCCCATGTCAATCAATAAACTGACGTGGCTATGACGAATATCGTGTATTTTGATCCTCTTTACTCCCGTTTCCTTGCAGCCGCGCTCCATTTCGTGCTTGAGATAATGCTTGGTTACAGGAAATATCCGATCACTCTTACCGGCGCTGTAAAACATCTTGATGTATTCCTGCATCTCGTCACAGAGAAACTGCGACATTTTGATAACTCGATTGCTTTTCTTTGTCTTGGGGGTAGTGATGATATCCTGTCCCTTGAGCCGCTGATAGGATTTATTGATATATACGCTGCTGCCCGTAAAGTCGAAATCCGCAGGGGTAAGTGCCAGAAGCTCTCCCTCGCGAATACCGCACCAGTAAAGCATTTCAAAGGCATAAAATGACAGTGGCTTGTCCATCATGGCATCAATAAATTTCAGATATTCGGCTTTCGTCCAGAACAGCATCTCCTTCTTTTCCTCGCTGCCCATGTTACCGGCCCTTGCTGCTGGATTAATCTGCAGTCCGTAATATTTGATGGCGTGATTGAAAATGCAGCTAAACTGGTTATGGACGGTTTTTAGATAGGTCGTGGAGTATTGTTTGCCTTTTGAATCTGTTAGACTGCGAATTTCATTCTGCCAGTCCATGATGTCCTTTGCCGTGATCTCCGACAGCTTGCGATCTTTAAAATATGGCAGGATTTTCTTCTGGATGATACTTTCCTTGGTCAGCCAGGTGTTCAGTTTCAATTTCGGCTTTATATCCTTCTCATAGAGCTGTACAAAGCTATCAAAGGTCATATACACATCGGCTTGCCTTTGCATCAGAAACTCACGTTCCCATTCCAGGGCTTCTCTCTTCGTGGTAAAACCGCGCCTGCATTTCTGCTTACGCACTCCCTTCCAATCTGTGAACCAGCATATGGAATACCACGTTCCGCTGTCCGGATTTTTGTATACTGACATTATCAGATGCTCCTTTCTTCTTCGTCTTTCGTTCCATAGAATTTTTCGTGAAAGAACTTGCGGTCTATCCGCCCCGAGATGATGATACAGCCGGTTTTCTTCAATTCATCATTCATCTTTCGGATGAGCTTGTACGCATATGGAACCGAAATATCCAGTTCCTCCGCTACTTCTTCCACGCGCATAAACATTTTCCCTGCCATCAAAACACCTTCTTTCTTTTTCGTTTGATTGTGGTTTTATATCAAATATTAAACTAATTTGTTTAACTATTCTTGATTATACTAAGCTTGTATGTTTAAGTCAAGAGGGTTTGCAGAAAAATATTAAACAAATTTGTTTTATTTCTTCTTGACATACCTAAACGTATTTGCTATGCTGTCTATATAAAGACAGCGTCAGAGGAGTTGGCTATTATGGCTATTGGTGAGCGGATTAGGTTTATGCGCAATCTGCGAGGTATGACACAGAAATATTTGGGTATGGCGATTGGCTTTCCGGAGCGAACCGCTGATATTCGCATGGCGCAGTATGAATCCGGTACTCGAACGCCAAAAGATGATCTGACCAACAATCTGGCTAATGTTTTGGAGATCTCACCGCAGGCTCTTGATCTGCCCAACATTGACTGTGATATCGGTTTGATGCACACCCTATTTGCTCTGGAAGATATTTACGGGCTGAAGATCGGTGAGATCGACGGGGAAGTGTGTCTACGGCTTGATAAGCACAGGGGCACAACCTATGTGTCTATGTTTGATATGCTCAATGCTTGGCGGCAAGAGGCTGCAAAGCTGGAAACAGGGGAGATCACCAAAGAGGAATACGATCAGTGGCGCTACAGATACCCCGAATTCGATTACACGCAAAGATGGGCAAAGGTTCCTTCTCAGGAACTCAGCGATGCGCTAATTAAAGAACTGAACAAATAACAAAAACGGCCTTGCTGATTCAGAGGAATCAACAAGACCGTTTTTCTGTGCTCTGCGCCGAAGCTTATCACCTGCAAACCTCTGGATGCCTTGCAGAAAACAAAACAAATCGGTTTAGTGCACTTGTTATCAAACCGTTATCAAAAGGCAAATAATAATCCCGAAAGCCCAGTGTTTTCAAGGCTTTCGGGACTTCGTTACTTATTCCCACTCAATAAGAGCAATTTGATTTCTACGGTAAATTAATAAATGCATGGCATACAAGTGCCCCTACAATTTTATGGAACTAAGTATAGCACACGCTTTCCAGCAATTCAAGCAAGGATATGCTCCAAAGCGTTTTTTATTTCCTGCAATCCGAATTCCAGTTGTTCTTTAGTCGCAGGAGAACATGTCGCTATGCGAATTGCGTTGCTCTTTGTATTCTCCCCCACAGAAAATCGTTCGGCACCAAATACCTTTATTCTTTTGTCCGCCATCAGCTGTTCAAATGATTTCCCGCTACAGCCCTCCGGCAACTGCATCCACTGATAATAGGATTCCGGTTCACAAGGGGCAAGGGGGAAGATTTTTGAATAGAAACAATTGCGCGAGATTGCCATTTCCCGTTTTTCTTGTACAAGTTTCTTCGCAGCACCGGTTCGAATCATTTCTGTCATTACTTCTACATTCAATGACGGTGCTTTGATATTGATGTTAAAGCACCCTTCCTCTAATTTGATAAAATGCTTTTGGGGAAACCGCATATAAGCGACACGTATACCCGCACAAACAGACTTAGAAAGACTGCTTATGTAAACTGTCTGTTCAGGCAGCAACGCACAGAATGGAGTCGCTTTTTCTTGGCGCGAAAAAGCAAATGCATCATCCTCTACTACCAATAATCGGTGTTTTTTTATTACATCGGAAAGATCTTTTATACGCTGCTCTGAAAGCATTGTTGCCGTGGGATTATTAAGGGAAGTCATTACATAAATGCCTTGAACATTTTCTATATCACAAATGTTATCAAGTTCATTTGGCAACATACCTTGCCGGTCACCTTTGACAGATACCAGCTGTATATGCAGCATACCGGCTAAGGCAATGAGATTGGGATATGTGTATGGGTCGGTTGCAATCTTATCTCCAGGAGAAAACAATGCCGAGAGTGTAATGGCTAAAGCATTTTGCCCACCTGCCGCTATTATTATATTATCCGCACCGCAATCAACTCCAAATTGAGAAATCCAGTCGGCACCTACAATTCGTTGGCTCTGGCTTCCAAGAGGATTGCTGTATTCAAACAATTTCTCTGACAAGGGCTTTTTAAGCACTTCTTTCGTGATGTCCTTTATCAACCGATTATGTTTGAAGAAGGGTAGGACCATTCCCATATCCGCTCTCGCGGTATCATCTTGGTTAACGATGGAAGAAGCGCTGTTTGCATTTGGAGAAACAAATGTGCCGTTTCCAATGACCGCATGAATCAGACCTTTTTGTTCACAAATTTTATATGCCTTTGTTATAGTACTATGGTTCAAATCCAAATAATCGGCAAGTTCTCTCTGCGGTGGCAACTTTGTATTTGCAAGCAGTCTGCCGCTCTTGATGTCAGCTTCCATCAACGATGCCAAGGAACGATAGATCGGCGTTCCAATTTCATCCCTATTAGGCTTCCAGTTCAACACATAATTATCAAAAGAATTTATCGGCATAACTCCACCCCCCTAAAATGTATGCCCTACATTTTTTCTATTGCGTGTGCACTTATAAAAGCGGTACAATTTTATTAATGTATGGTATTATACCGCAAAATCTTACCAGAAGTAAAGTATAAGGGGGATATTATGAAAATTAAAGCATACAAATATCAAAAGGTGGATGCGTTTACATCAAATCAATCCGCAGGGAACCCTGCCGCTTGCATTTTTTTAAACGAAAAACAAACCCTATCGGAAACGGCTATGCAGGAGATAGCCCGGCAGCACAAGGGGTTCGTCTCAGAGGTCATTTATTGCAGCAGTCATGAGGGGATTTTTTTAACTTACTATTCTTCCGAATGCGAAGTGAGTTTCTGCGGGCATGGCACAATAGCATGTATGTATAACTTAGTTAAAAATACGGAAACGCTTCTTGCATGCAATGAAATACCGATACATACCAATAAAAAAGGAGACTTAACAGTCTACAACCAAATCGAAGAACAAGATGCTGTTTTCATTTCGGCTCCGAAGCCCAATTACCTCGCCACTCCGCTGAAAGCGAGTGCTATAATTGAGCCTTTGGGTTTGAGTAGCGAAGATATAAGCAATGAATTGCCCATTGACTTTATTGATGCCGGATTGCGTACTTTGCTTGTACCGCTGCAATCTACCGCAAAATTAATCGAGATTTTCCCAAATGAAGCCAACCTAAAACACTTTTGCTTGCAGAAGGACATCGATATTATTCTGGTTTTTTCTATGGATGCAGTCAATAAAAGCCATATTGCACATACCAGAGTTTTTGCACCGAAATTCGGATATTTGGAAGATCCCGCAACCGGCTCCGGCAACAGTGCCTTCGGCTACTATATGCTAAAGTACAAATTATGGAATGGCGCCTTGTGCTCTATTGAGCAAGGAGGCAATGATCGAGTATTCAATGTTGTCAAGCTTCATTTTCAAAATGACAATATGCTTTTCGGCGGAAAAGGCACAACCCGCATTGATGGCGCTTATTATTATTGAAATCATCCGTTTCTATGATAAAACGCCTAAACCAAAGTGTATTTTAGGCGTTTTATCAAGTCATTATGAGATTTATCTCCACTTATCACAGCAGATAACTTTCCAAAATCTGTTTTTTCATCCATGATTTCAGTGCTCTGGAAAAAGGTGCCCATCCGGGAACGCTTCACAAAGCGCTTGTATGATCTCGGGATCAAACTGTGTTCCCGCACATCTCTTTAACTCCTCAAAGGCTTCTTCCTTGCTGACTACCTTTCTGTAGGTTCGCTCCGCCGTCATAGCCTCATACGCATCCGCGACCGTGATGATCCTTGCAACAAGCGGTATTTCATTCCCCTTTATACCGCGTGGATACCCAGTTCCGTCCCAGCGTTCGTGATGGGCTAAGACATAATCCGAAATGCTTGAATATGCATCTGCAGATTTTAATATATGGTAGCCGATTTCCGGATGCCTTTTGACTTCCTCATATTCATCGTTTGTGAGCCCACCGCATTTATCCAGCAAATTATTATCAATCGCAATCTTTCCTATATCATGTAAAAGACCTGCCATCTCAATTTCTTGTAAAAGATCATAATCAAGATTTAGTGCTTCGCCGATTTTTTTGCTAATCTTGCTCACTTTTTCGGAATGAATTCGCTCCCTTTGATTTGTTTCCTTTAAAGTATTGAGGATCACCTGGATGGTTTTGTTTCTCATGCTTTGGCTTTCAATCAGCTTTTTCCGGTACATGCTTTCCTCGGCCTTGGCATAAATCTCCATAATGTTTTGCTCGAGCGAATTCTTGGTTCCCCATCCGACAGAGACAGAAATAACAATATTATTAAAGACCGCCTGTTCAAATTCAAGATAAACACGTTTTATGATCGCCTCGGCCTCTCGGTAACTTGTTCGGGGCAGAAGCACAATAAACTCATCGCCGCCAATCCGCGAGACAACATCGCCCTCTCTGCAGGTGTTTTTGATCGTTTGGGCGACAATCTGCAAAAGTTCATCCCCCACGCGATGGCCAAAGGCATCATTTGTCAGCTTCAAGCCATTGATATCGAACATCGCCAGCGACAATGGCAGGTACGGCTCTGTATCCAGCCTTTTTACTTCCTCTTCAAAGAAATGTCGATTATATATACCCGTCAATTGATCATGACGGCTCAAATATAAAATTTCTTCTTGTTTTTGTTTTTTATCCGTATAATCGCGAAATACGATAACTGCGCCAGTAATGTTGCCCTCGTTGTCTAAAATCGGAGCAACACTGTCTTCGACCGAGATCTCCTCCCCGGTTTTGCTGATTAAAACCGTACATTCGTCCAGCTCATTGATTTCACCGTTTTCAAAAGTTCTTTGGATCGGACTTGGACATTTTTCGCGGGTCACCTCATGAACGATATTAAAAACAACTTCAAACGGCAGCCCGTACGCCTCTTTGCTTGTCCATCCGGTCAAGTTTTCTGCTACCTCGTTCATAATTTTGATATTACCGTCTTTATCCACGGATATCACTCCATCCCCTAGCGAATGCAGTGTTGTTTCTAATAGTACCCGCTCCGAAGTAATTATCTCTTTGGCATCGGTCAATTCTTGATTCTTTTCTTCCAGCTTGGCAATATAACTTGAAATATGATCGAGCATCAACGTAATTCCTTTGGATAAAATGCCGATTTCATCGTTTCTGTTCAAATACTTTGGCGGCAAAGCAATCGATCTGTTTTTTCGGTAATTCTCCATTTCTTTGCTGATTTTAATTAAAGGGTCGGAAATACGAGCGCTTACAATGTATGCAATGACGACCCCAATCACACCGGCAACCAGCACAAATATCCAAAGCATCTTGCTGAGTGTGCGTATCCCTGCCAAGGCCTCAGCCTCCTCAAGTCCGTAAACAACAATCCACGGTGTATCCGCGATGGGCGCATACCCCACAATCTTCTTAACACCGTTATAAGTATATGTACCGCTCCCGACTGTACGGGTAATCATTTCCTTCGTCAATTCTCCCAATTCATGCAGAGATTCATTGGTTTTCATATTTTCGATATCGTTATCCTGTGCCAGCACCAGATCGGTGTTCTTATGTGCGACCGTAACCCCTTGATTGTTCACCATATAAGCGTAGCCTGTCTTCTTATAATTTACGTCGCTTATAATCTCGCTCAAGGCATGGCCGTCTCTTCTGCCGTAGAGGACACCGATGAGTTCATCCTCCCGATACACCGGGGCAGCATATAGCATTACAAGTTCCCCCGTGACATTGCTGATGACCAAGTCTGAAACCTCCGGTCGACCCTGCAAGGCCGCTTGGAAATAGTCGCGGTGCCCGATATTAGTGGTTTCACGTTTGGAATTAAAAACGGTGGAATCTCCGTTGAGATCGGCAAATGCAAAGGCCAAATAGCCTGTTCTTGCGGCTTCCGCTTCAAAAAAGGCAATCTTTTCTTCCAATGTTACGTTTTCGTCGGATAAAAGAGAATTTTGGGCAAGCGCATCAATATAAGCTAACCGTGCGTTTACCTTTGAATAAATATACTGCGCTTCCTTCTGCGCCATATCTCTCAAGACCTCATGGGTATCTTGCGTGATATCCTTCGTGATTTGCGATATGAACAGTCCGCCCAATCCCATCAACATGGCAAGGATTACTGCAGTAAATATCAATACCACTGTACTCTTAAATGATTTCATGATTTGCCACCTTCTTTACAATTGCCGCGTATAAAGACATGTACACTTTTAAGAGAATTCAAGAACTAAAATTTCAATTATAGCACTATCTTAACATAATCCTACCCGAAAAAAAAGCTGTTTTGTCGAATTCTGTGGGATTTGCAAATTGCAAGTTTAATTGCCCACCATAATTTACCAATTACATTAAGCTGCTTTATATACTTCATTAGCTGTTTTATATTTAAACAACCGTCTAGGATAATTGTTCATCCAATTTTCAATTCG
>JAQWFH010000016.1:16276-42704 GCA_028704515.1 Eubacteriales bacterium | reverse complement strand
CCAAAATCAGATTGACATTTATGGCAAAAGCGTTTAGAATTTACGAAAAGTAAGTTTTGCCGATTATTGTTTAGACTTGAAAGGAGAAGGAATTATGAAGTATGTATGTGATGTTTGCGGTTGGGAATATGATGAAGCTGTAGGCGATCCTGATAATGGAATAGACGCAGGTACTAAATTTGCGGATCTTCCGGATGATTTCGTATGTCCGCTTTGTGGCGTCGGCAAGGATCAATTCAGCGAAGCATAAAAACAAGTTCGATATTATAAAACTTTGAAGTTATAATAAGAAAAGCGAAACCGCAGCATGTTGTACGCTGCGGTTTTATAATTCATTATATCAAGCGAGGCCTACGGCTCTTGTAACTCCGCCTACACCGGCACTGTCAAGCGGTACGTCGGTAATTATTACAACAACTCTTTCCCCGTTTACATTCGGATACTCCGAGACCTTGCCTTGGATTCTCTTTATTAACTCGGCCTTTGATTCGGGATTTCTTGCAGGCTGCGCTGTCCAGTTAATTTGTACTACAGGACAATCAGGATTGCTTACATCTGTATCGTCATAATCACGAAAGAAGACATAAACAAGCTCCTTTTTAGTATTTGTAGTTTCGTGAATAGCGTCTGTAATAAAATTCATAAGCTCCTTTTTTTGATTTGAATCTGCTTTTGTGTTCCAACTTACATTTACAATTGGCATGATTTTTCTCCTTTCAATGGAATTTAAAAAGTGTTTTATTAATACGAAAGCATACTACTTTAAAAATATATTGTAAAGGTAAATAAATTACACATTGCAAACAAACGGATTCATTTTTATTTGTCTGTTAACACAATCATGCGCTTCGGAATAAAGCGGAATTGTGGACGTAATCATTAAGAAAAGAATGAAACGGTGACATTATAAAATACAAATTAGCTGAAAAAATTTCATACTTATGATATCAAAATATGTCGATATAAAGCGGCTAAAAGCATTGCAACAAACTGAAAGTGTGGTATACTAATATGACATAAATATATATGCAAAATAAGGGTTTGTGCGTAAAGTGTTCTGCAGATGGGGAGTTGCTGCGGAAACGAAAAGTTGAATCTTGCGGTACAAAGCCTGCACCCGTTGCAAAGTGATTAAAAGTGTCTCTGATTGTGAAGGGAATTATTTGCATACTCATCACAAATCGGAGTTTTTTTTATCTCCGGGGAAGGAGTATAGCTTGGACGAGTTAAAAATAAAACAAGGAGCAAGGCTAATATTGGAGGGAATCGGCGAAGACACCGAAAGAGCGGGTCTTATTGATACACCCGATAGAATTTACAGAATGTGCCAGCAGCTTTTTGAAGGAATTAACAGCGATGCGAAGGAGCATCTTTTAGTCCAATTTAGTGTAGAAAACAATAACCTGGTTTTGGAAAAAGACATTATATTTTACTCCGTTTGCGAGCATCATCTTTTGCCTTTTTATGGGGTTGCACATGTAGCATATATTCCGCAAGGCAAGGTTGCGGGATTGAGTAAACTTGCGCGTACAGTCGAGGTATTTGCAAGACGACCACAAATCCAGGAGAGAATGACTGCTCAAATTGCAGACGCGATGGAAAAGCAGTTGAATCCCAGCGGCGTTATGGTCATGATTGAGGCAGAGCATATGTGTATGACGATGAGAGGCGTACAAAAGCCAGGATCTAAGACAGTGACGATGGTCGCTAAAGGAGCTTTTGAAAAGGATTATACATTGCAGCAAACATTTCTTGAAATGGTACGCAAATGAACCGAGTAGAGCTAATAAGAAAAAATTCGGAATTTACGGAATGTATGGATCAAATCAATAAATTTGAGAAGCAGCGCATATATTGCGGACACGATTTGCCGCATTTTCTTGATGTTGCCCGGATTGCCTATATTTTTAATCTTGAAGAGGATGGGCAAATTCCTAAGGAATTAATTTACGCGGCAGCACTTTTGCATGATGTTGGCAGGGCGGAGCAGTATAAAAGCGATATTGCCCACGATAAAGCCGGTGTTGAGATTGCCCAAAGGATATTGCACAACTGTGAATTTACGAATGATGAAATTTTCATTATAGTTAAA
Organism: Eubacteriales bacterium; assembly: GCA_028704515.1. Classification (GTDB taxonomy): domain Bacteria; phylum Bacillota; class Clostridia; order Peptostreptococcales; family Anaerovoracaceae; genus UBA1440. Next base: position 40,612 of record JAQWFH010000016.1, on the reverse strand, counting down.
GCGGTTCGTGGCCATCGAGGCTGTGCGGGAGGGGACAAAAAAATCGGCAGACCCGAAGAAAATGATATTCTTCACAGTAAAGCACTTTTGCTGGCGAAATATATACGAAAAGCGGACAAATTATCCAGACCGTGCTACACCTGTGATGCGGCGAACAGCTGCAACTGGCAGGATGACAAGAAAAACTTAGAGATTATTGTCTGATTCAGTACACATGGAGAAAAATATGATAATAGGCAATAAAAATTTTGATATTGAAAATCACACTTATATATTCGGAATACTTAATATTACACCCGATTCGTTTTCGGACGGTGGCAAATTTAACAATATGGATTCTGCATTGAAGCAGGCGCAAAAAATGATAGAGGAGGGGGTCGATATCTTGGATATCGGAGGAGAATCTACTCGCCCAGGTCATACGGCAATTTCTATACAACAGGAAATTGCGAGGGTTGTTCCGGTTATCGAAGCCGTAAAAAAAAGGTTTGATATCCCCGTTTCTGTGGATACTTATAAAAGTGAGGTTGCGAAGGCGGCCATTGATGCAGGGGCGGATATTGTTAATGATATATGGGGGTTAAAGTATGACTCCGGAATGGCTGAGCTGATTGCAGGTAGTGGCGTAGCATGTTGCCTGATGCATAACCGTCATGATAAAAATTATAAGGAATTCATATTGGATTTCAAGAGCGATATAAAAGAAACATTGGAATTAGCATCAGAGGCGGGGATAAAGAAGGAAAAAATAATTCTCGATCCGGGCATCGGTTTCGTAAAGAGCTTACAACAAAATCTGGAATTAATAAAAAGGCCGGAGATTCTTTCGAAAATGGGATTTCCTATGTTGCTTGGTACTTCGAGGAAATCATTTATAGGAGCCATATTGGATTGCACGGAGGAGGAAAGGCTTGATGGAACGTTAGCGACGACAGTGCTGGCGGCCAAGGCCGGTTATGCATTTGTAAGAGTACACGATGTTAAAGAAAATAAACGTGCCATAATGATCACAGAGGCTGTTCTAAATAATAGGCTTGTATAAAGAAAGCGAGGGTGCTATGGATTGCATAAGAATTATAAATCTTGAATTGTACGGTAATCATGGAATCTTCCCCGAGGAGAACAGTTTGGGCCAAAAATTTCTTGTTTCGGCTTGGCTTTACACCGACACAAGGACTGCAGGGCTGAGTGACGACATAAAAGACTCTATACATTACGGCGAGATATGCCACAAAATTAAAGATTTTATGCACGAGCACACCTACAAGCTGATAGAAACGGTAGCCGAGAAAATGGCGGAGATGCTTATGATTGAATATGATAAGTTGCAAAAGATATCTTTGGAAATAAAGAAGCCGTGGGCGCCTATAGGCTTGCACCTTGAAACTGTTTCGATAAGCATAGAAAGGCAAAGGCACAGAGCACATATTGCGCTGGGTTCAAATCTCGGAGATAGAGAAGCCTATTTGAACAAAGCAATTGACGCGCTGAATGACACAAAGGTTTGCAAAATCATTTCTGTTTCGGACTTTATAGAAACAGAGCCTTACGGAGGTATTGATCAAGCGAAATTCCTGAATGCGGTGATGGAAATACAAACCCTGCTCGAGCCACAAGAGCTGCTTGAATGTATCCAAAAAATAGAAAATGACGCGGGGAGAGAAAGGCCGGTTCGTTGGGGGCCAAGAACCTTGGATTTGGATATTCTTTTCTATGATGATGAAATCATAGATCTTCCGGAGTTGCAAATACCTCATCCTGATCTTCAAAACAGGGGTTTTGTCCTTGAGCCGCTTATGGCGCTTTCGCCGAATTTGCGTCACCCTTTAATCAAAAAAACAATAAGAGAGCTATATGGTGAGCTGAAATCTAATAATTGACTTTTTTAAAACATAAAAAGATGATATAATATATGCCATAAGCTCTCCAGGAGCGTGTTTACAGGAGGTACTAAAATGAGTATGACAAGAGAACAAGCGTGGGAATTATTGACCGAGTATAATAAAGAACCTTTTCATCTTCAGCATTCGGAGACGGTAGAAGGTGTTATGAGATATTTTGCCGAAAAATTGGGGTACGGAGATGAAGTGGAATTTTGGGGTGTGGTAGGATTACTGCACGACCTGGATTTTGAGATGTATCCCGAAGAGCATTGTATAAAGTCACAGGAAATAATGCGGGAGAGAGGACTAGACGAAAAAATCATACATGCCACAGCAAGCCATGGTCACAACATAGTTGTTGACATGGAGCCTAAGCATCAAATGGAGAAAATCCTCTACGCAACAGATGAATTGACGGGGCTTATAGGTGCGGCGGTTGTGTTAAGACCGTCAAAAAGTGTACAAGACCTTGAAGTTAAGTCGTTGAAAAAGAAATTCAAGGACAAGCGATTTGCAGCCGGCTGCTCAAGAGATGTTATAATTGCGGGTGCGGAAATGCTGGGCTGGGAATTGGATAAACTTTTTGAAGAAACTATTGAAGCTATGAAAAGCTTTTGCGATTAATATAGAAAAGAATAAAAATATGGAGGAGAACTAAAAAATGGGGTTTACTGATGAGGTTGGTATAGATTTAGGGACTGCCAATGTACTTGTGTATATGAAAGGGAAGGGCGTTGTCCTTGATGAACCTTCTGTAGTTGCGATAAATAAGGATACAAACAGTATCCTTGCCGTGGGAGAAGAAGCAAGAAAAATGCTTGGCAGAACTCCTGCAAACATTGTTGCTGTAAGACCGTTGAAAGACGGGGTAATATCCGACTATGAGATTACCGAGAGAATGCTAAAATACTTCATAAGAAAGGCTTGCGGGAATAGTAGATTTTTCAAGCCGAGAATTATGGTTTGCGTTCCGTCCGGCGTGACGGAGGTAGAAAAGAGAGCCGTAAAAGAAGCTGCAGTTCAAGCAGGCGGAAAGTCAGTATTCTTGATGGAAGAGCCCGTCGCTGCCGCTATCGGTGCGGGTATCGACATATCAAATCCGGATGGCGTCATGGTTATAGATGTGGGCGGCGGTACTACCGATATTGCCGTTATCTCACTTGGCGGAATCGTTGCCAGTAATTCGATCAAAATTGCAGGAGATAAATTTGACGAAGCTATAATTAAGTATATGCGAAAAGAATACAAGCTATATATAGGCGAGCGTACTGCAGAGGATTTAAAAATGACTGTCGGAACAGCATTTCCGAGTGAACAGATAACCACAAGAGAATGTCGAGGGAGGGACCTTGTCACTGGTCTACCAAAGACTATTGAGATTTCCTCCAAGGATATGTTGGAGGCTCTTGATGAAACCTTGCACGCTATTTGTGAAGCGGTTCACGGTGTGCTGGAAAGAACACCGCCTGAGCTTGCTGCTGACATAAGCGGCACGGGAATCATCCTTACGGGTGGGGGAGCGTTGCTTAACGGCATTGACAAGAGAATAGAACAGCGTACGGGAATTAAAGTAATAATTGCGGAAAATGCCAAGTCATGCGTTGCAATAGGCACGGGGAGTGCACTTGACCAGTTGGAAGCCATTGAGAATAATTACATGAATAAACGGAAACCGTATGTGTAAATAATTGAGAGGGCTGTTGTCAAACAGCCCTTTTGTAAACTGAGAAAAGGAAACTATATGAAACTTGAATTGATTGCTACAGCAACCTTTGGACTTGAAGCCGTTGTTAAGAGAGAGCTTGAAGCATTAGACTGTAAAATAATAAAATCAGAGGATGCCAAAATCACATTTATGGGAGATGAAAGGACGATAGTGCGTTCAAATTTGTGGCTGCGTTGTGCGGATCGTGTTCTTCTGAAGATGGGAGAATTCTCCGCAAATACCTTTGAAGAGCTTTTTCAGCAGACAAAGGCGTTGCCGTGGGAGATGTGGCTTGCTCCTGATGCAAAATTCACCGTAACGGGGACATCTGTAAAATCAAAGCTTCACAGCGTTCCGGCTTGCCAGAGTATAGTAAAAAAAGCAATAGTATCCAGGCTTTCCGAAATATACGGCATTGATGAATTTCCTGAAACCGGGGAGATGCATACGATCAAGATTACCTTGCTTAAGGATAGAGTTACATTGACAATAGACACGACGGGGCCAGGCCTTCATAAAAGGGGATATCGAGTGAAGGAGGTTCAGGCTCCGATCAAGGAAACGCTTGCTGCGGCCATGGTTATGCTTTCATTTTGGAAGCCGGGAAGGTTATTGGTGGATCCTTGCTGCGGCTCGGGCACAATACCCATAGAGGCGGCTATGATAGGTAGAAATATTGCGCCGGGGCTAAGCAGAAACTTTGTTTCCGAGGAATGGAGCTCAATACCTGCGAGCATATGGAAGGAAGAAAGAAAGGCTGCGTTTGAGGCCATAGATCACGATGCCGAAATCAATATTACGGGATCGGATATAGATAAAAATGCTATTATGATAGCTCGTGAAAATGCCCTTGAGGCAGGAGTCGATGAATGCATAAAGTTTAGCATTGCCGATGCTCGCTCTCTGAAAGCTACAGAAAAGAGTGGCGTCATAATCACGAATCCTCCGTACGGAGAAAGAATGGGGGATTATAAAGGAATACAGGCGCTCTATAATGGATTTGCAGCCTTTTTTAGGCAAAATCCATCATGGTCGCTTTTCATGATTACGACCGACAAGACTGTCGAAGAAAAAATATTTGGCCATGAAGCCAACAGAAGGAGAAAGCTCTATAACGGCAGATTGGAAGTGTGTTATTACCAATTCCATGGAAAAAGAGAGGACAAGGTCAATGTCGAAAAAAGCTAAGACGATATTCATGTGCAACGAGTGCGGGTACGAAAGCCACAAATGGATGGGGCAATGCATATGCGGTGCATGGAACACTATGGTCGAGCAAAAGATAGCGGCATCGGACGCCGAGGATAAGAGAGGGAGAACCTTGGGGAGCAGGAGCACTGCAGTTAAACTCAAGGAGGTAGTATCCTCGCAGTTCACAAGAATAGATACGGGCATCGGGGAATTAAACAGAGTACTTGGCGGCGGTCTTGTCAAAGGCTCTCTAACTTTGATTTCAGGTGAGCCCGGGATAGGCAAATCAACATTGATACTGCAAACAGCGGCAAACATTGCAAATACTTCAGGCAAAGTTCTTTATGTGTCCGGAGAGGAATCCGAGGAGCAGATAAAGCTTAGAGCCGACAGAGTTTGCAAGGGGGATATAGAAAACCTTTATATATTAGCAGAAACAAATATGGAAAACATAGAAGCTGTGTGTCAGGACTTAAATCCGGTGTTTCTTATAATTGACTCAATACAGACCATGTATACAGAGAGCTTGGACGCGGCTCCGGGGAGCATTTCCCAGATTCGTGCGTGCGGAAATTTGCTTATGAGACTTGGAAAGACTGCGGGAATCCCTATTTTTATTGTCGCACATGTGACGAAAAGCGGTGAGCTTGCAGGACCAAAAATTGTAGAGCATCTCGTAGATTGTGTTTTGAATTTCACAGGGGAGAGAAGCAGGGAACTTAGGATACTTCGCTCACTAAAAAATCGTTTTGGAACAACGAGTGAGATAGGCGCTTTTGAAATGGAGGAGGAAGGCCTTGTTGAGATAGAGGACCTTTCAAAGAGCTTTCTGGAAGGAATGGCTCAGCACCCCGAAGGTGCGGTGACAACTGCTTTATATGAGGGGACAAGACCATTATTCTTGGAAATACAGGCATTGACCTCGCCTGCAAATATTGGCTTTGCAAGACGCAGCACTATAGGTGCAGATTCGGCTCGACTAAACATGATTCTCGCCGTTCTGGAACGAAAAGCAGGCGTGACTTTAATAAATCAGGATGTGTATGTTAACATCGTGGGTGGTCTGAAGCCGGAGGGAACTTCTGTGGATTTGGCCGTTGCACTCGCTGTATATTCCAGCTTTAAAGGGACGGCGGCGGACAGTAAAACTCCGGTTATAGGGGAAATAGGACTGACGGGCGAGCTTAGAAATGTGCAGAACTGTGATAAGATAATAAAAGAAGCCGCAAGAATGGGCTTCGAAAGAATAATTATACCGGCGGGAAATTTGAAAAGGCTAAAAGCCAAATCAGAAATCCCTTCCGGCATCAATGTACGAGGTGCGAGCAATTTGCGCGAGGCTATCTCAGCTTATTTTTCTCAATAGGAAGGGTAAACCAAAAGGTACTTCCCTTGCCCGGTTGGCTTTCCACTCCAAAATCCGCTTTGTGAAGCGAAAGAAGATTTTTAACTATCGAAAGGCCAAGGCCCGTGCCCATCGTGGTGCGAACATGGTTTGTGCTTGCTTTATAATAACGGTTCCATATATATGGCATATCTTCTTGAGACATGCCCATTCCGCGGTCCGTGACCTCAAGGCGCATCTTTCCATGGCTTTTCTTTACGGATATATATACAGTGCGATCCGCTCCGCAATATTTTATAGCATTATTAATCAGGTTAGAAATAACCTGTTTTATTTTCGCCTCATCACCGTTAACCATAATATTATCGGGGCAATCGAACAGTATAATGTAGCCCTCTTGCTCGGTCAGAACATCATATGTTTTTATAATGGCCTCAGTTGCATCCCTTATGGAGAAAAGAGATTTTTCAAGCGTGATTACGCCGGACTGCACTCTTGACATTGTAAGCATATCGGATACAAGAACGTTTAGTCTATCGGCTTCATCAATAATAACCTGCAGGTGCCTGGTGCGCTTTTCGGGATTGTCACCCGAAAGGTCCCTTATCATTTCAGCATAGGATTTGACCATCGTAAGAGGTGTTCTTAAGTCGTGTGAAACGTTTGCAATCAAGTCCTTTTGCATAGTATTTGCCTTTTCGAGCTCTGATGCAGTATATGTCAGCGTGTCGGCAAGCTCAATAATTTCGGAATAATGCTCACCTCTGAAGGTGACTCCAAAGTTACCTTTTGCAAGCTGCTTTGCGGTTTTATTCATATTGCTGATTGGTTTCGTTATCCTGCTGGAGAAGTATATGCTCAATACAGCCGCGAGAATTATAGCGATGATTGTCACATAAGTAAGCTGCTGCCTGAGGATGCTTATTGTTGAAGCTACAGGATAGAGAGGTGAAAAAAGATATAATACAGTCTCGGTATCCTGCGATGAGCCGAGGTATTGAGTGTAAGCCAGAAGGTTATACTCGCTATTTTTTTCAGGCATTATAAGAGACACCATACCTTCTTTGGAATGGCGCAATTCATACTTAAGGAGCTCAAGCTCGCGAGCATATGTGTAAACGGGAGTTCGATTTTGAGATGATGTTGGATCAAATATAGGAACTCCGAAGGTCTCTACCCTTATGTGCATATCTGTATTTGCTGAAATTTTTTCTACATTCTCGAGAAAATCCGGCTTACCATACATAAGGTTGATATCTGCCGCGACTCGGTTTACTTCATTAATTTTCATATATTGGTAATAATTGTTTAAAAAGAAAACCTCAAGAAACCATAAAATCCCGGTTACAAGAATAGCAAAAAGAGTGAAATAAAGCCAAAGCTTAAAGCTAAGGCTTTTTGTATTAAAATGCATGGTATTGCGGCTGTTATCTCGCTCGCCGTTAATGCTGTCGCTATTCCTCAAATTTATATCCTACCCCCCGGAGTGTAATTATGAATTTTCTATACGGTCCCAAGTTGTTGCGAAGATTTTTGATGTGTGTATCTATTGTTCTGTCATCTCCGAAAAAATCATATCCCCATATGTCTGACAAAAGCTTATCCCTTGAAAGGGCTAAATTCTTGTTTTCGACTAAATAAAACAGCAGGTCGTATTCCTTAGGTGTCAGTTCTACCTTTTCCCCATCTACCGTAACGGTGCGCGCAGGGATATTTATTACCAGCCCTTCAAATTGGAGTACAGGGGAAGTATTTTGACTCTGATTTCTGCGGCTAAGAACAGCATTGACCCTTGCCATAAGTTCCTTTGGGCTGAACGGCTTTACGACATAATCATCTATTCCCAGTTCAAAACCAAAGAGCTTATCGTATTCCTCGCCTCGAGCCGAAATTACTATAATTGGTATATCAGCAATCTTTTTTATTTCCTTGCATGCCGAAAATCCGTCTAGCCTCGGCATCATGATATCTATTATCACCAGGTCGTATTTGTTGAGCTTAACGAGCCCGACAGCACTCATACCATCCTCGGCTTCATCGACCTCGTATCCGTTCCACTCCGAATATTCTCTAATGACTTCTCTTATTTTCTGTTCGTCATCCACAATTAACAGCTTGTACATTGTGTAGAATTCCTTTCTAAAAAAACATTATAATAATTTTACATCGTGATTGTGTAGTGTACGTGATGCGTATGTGATGTAATTGAATTATAACACATGCGCGGTTTTTTGTTAATTCAAATTCAATCAACCTATGGACGGAAGAGTACAAAACTGGTATTATTCTAATAGTAATGCCTAAATATTTTATGATTAATTCAATATTTAAAGGCGAAATGGGTATATATGCATTAAATTATTAACTACAAACTTGTGGGAGGCGATGCAATGAAATCGAAACAGATAACTAAAGATTTATTCTGGGTTGGAAATTTGGATCCGGAATTGAGAGTTTTTGATATTATAATGTACACGAAGTTTGGGACTACCTACAACTCGTACGTTCTAAAATGCGGAGATACGACGGTAATGTTTGAATCTTCGAAGGAAAAGTGCCGTGGTGATTACCTAGAAAAGGTGAAGGAAGTAACCGCTATTGAGGATATCGATTATCTAGTCGTCAATCATACAGAGCCTGATCATTCGGGACTTATAGAAAACCTGCTTGAGATTAACCCGGGAATGAAAATAGTGGCAACTCCGACGGCAATAGGATTCCTTAAAGAAATATGCAACAGGGATTTCATTTCCGTGCCTGTAAAGGATGGGGATGTAATGAATATCGGTGACAAAACTCTGAAATTTTTTGGCGTTCCGAATCTTCATTGGCCGGATACCATGTATACATATATTGAAGAAGAGAAAGTTCTCATATCATGTGACTCGTTCGGATCTCATTACTCGTGTGAAGGAATTACAAACGATAAGATTGATAATTACGATAATTATATGGAGGCGCTCAGGTACTATTATGATTGCATAATGGGACCTTTCAAGCCATTCGTACTTGCCGCCGTAGAAAAAATCCGGAATCTTGAAATAGATATTATTTGTCCGGGACACGGTCCGGTGCTAACTCATGAGCCTAGGAAAATAGTGGATTTGTACGAAGAGTGGTCCACAGTTGTAAATCCTAACCCTAGGAAGACGGTAGTTATACCGTATGTTTCCGCATATGGGTACACGGAAAAGCTCGCGCAAAGCATTGCCGATGGGATTAAGGCTTCGGGAGCGGTTGATGTGCATGTATATGATATGGTAGCCGCAGATGACGAACTGCTTTCAAGGGTAATGGACGACATTGCTTTTGCTGACGGCATACTTTTCGGTACCCCTACAATAGTGGGCGAAGCACTCAAACCAATTTGGGATATGACAACATCAATGTTTGCCGGCGTTCACGGTGGCAAGCTCGCTGCTGTTTTCGGATCGTACGGATGGTCAGGTGAAGGCGTCAAGAACATTACCCAAAGGCTTAAGCAGCTCAGAATGAAAATATATGATGATGCCGGATTTAGAGTTAAATTCAAGCCCGGCTCGACACAGCTAAGAGACGCTTTCGAATTTGGTTATGGCTTCGGACTTTCAATTCTCTCGGGCAAGATAGTGAAGCCGGCCAAGCCGGGAGCTACAAAAAGCTGGAAATGCATTACTTGCGGGGAAATCGTAACAGGCGAGAATGCACCGGAAATATGCCCTGTTTGCGGAGTTGCAAGTAATAAATTTGTTGAGGTTGAAACTGAGACGGTTAGCTTCACTTCCGATAGCATGGAAAAAATTATAATTGTCGGGAACGGCGGTGCAGGATTATCAGCGTGTCAGGCAGTGAGAGCAAGGAATAGAACATGTTCGATTGAATTGATCTCAAAAGAAAATGTAATAAGCTACAACAGACCTATGCTTACAAAGGGAATTCTGTCTGAATTCGAGATGCAGACTATTTTTATGACTCCTTATCAATGGTATGCCGCCAATAATGTTAAGCTCTCATTGACAACGGAAGTTGTTGATGTAAATGCTGAAGAAAAAATAATCACATTGAAAGACGGAACTGTGAAGAAATACGATAAGCTGATTATTGCTACGGGTGCAGAAAGCTTTATTCCGCCGTTCAAGGGTATCGACAAAAGAGGTGTCTTCGCGATAAGATCGCTTGAGACCGTTAACGAACTCAGAGATTATTTCCAAGAAGGTGTAAAGCAAGCGGTAGTCATAGGCGGGGGAGTCTTGGGGATGGAGGCTGCTTGGGAGCTGAGAAAAGCCGGGCTTGATGTTTCGATTATCCAGACCTCCGAAATAATAATGAATAAACAGCTCGACAAAAGAGGCTCCATGATTATGGCCGATATTATAGAAAAGACGGGTGTTAAAGTCGTAACTCTTGGAAGTGTTGAGGAAATACTAGGCGCAGAGACTGTTACCGGAGTTAGGCTTGAAGATGGAAGAGAGATTGAGGCTCAGCTTGTCATTATATCTACAGGCGTCAGGCAGAACGTTCTCCTCGGCAGCCGTTGCGGGGCAGAGATTACGCGTTCTATCGTAGTAAACGAGAGGATGGAAACCGGAATAAAGGACATTTATGCGTGTGGGGACTGTGCGGAATACAGCGGAAAGAATTTTGCAATATGGCCTCAAGCGATAGAAATGGGCAAAGTTGCCGGGGCAAATGCTGCGGGCGACAGCCTTGAATACAAAACGGTAACCCCTGCAGTAACCTTTAATGGAATGAATACCGATATATTCTCCATAGGGGATAACGGCAAGGGTGTCGACAAAAAATACAAAACCATGGAATATTGCGATGAAGAATCCCTCATTTACAAAAAGTTTTATTTTCTTAACGGACGTTTCTGCGGCGGAATTCTCATCGGAGATACAGCGAAGCAATCAGAATTGATAGCTGCATACGAAGAAAAACTATCTATAAAAGAGATGTCGCTCTAATCTGTCCGATTTATATTGCTGTATTTCAACTTTGTGGCCCGGCCTCCTCGGATGTGGCGCTCGGCCTTATTGTTGCTGAGAACAGTTTTTACCTCTGCAGCAAGAGCAGAGTTGATTTCCGTCAGCCTTTCGGTGATGTCCTTGTGTACCGTTGACTTGCTTACTCGGAATTTTTTTGCAGCAGCGCGCACTGTCGAGTTCGTCTCGATTATGTAATATGCAAGCTCCAACACTCTTTCTTCGATATAATCCTTCATAGGAAAAATTTCACCACCTATCAAATATCGTTAAACCGGCGGCAACAAAAGTCGCCGGCTTTTTCTATGACAATATATGCGAGAGTCTGAAGAAAAATACTGATTGATTTTTTCATAATAAAAAAGCTCGTATTAAAGGCTGTAAAACATAATATGTGAATTTGAAAATAATTGGATAATATGTTATACTGAATGGTACTCATGGTGGAACGGAGAAATCATATGAATAAAAAAGAAAACAGAATAAATAAAGTGAAAGATTATCATAATCGTAAATGTAATTGCGCTCAAGCGGTTGCATGCGCATATGCGGATATGTTCGGGCAGTCGGAAGTCGATGCATTTCGCGCTATGGAATCTTTTGGCGGCGGTATGGCTGTAAAAAGCACATGCGGAGCTGTTTCAGCTATGGCCTACATAGCGGGGTTGGCAAACAGCGACGGCAACCTTGAAGGTCCTGCAAGTAAGCAGGGAACATATAAAATAATGCGCGCAATGTCCGATTATTTTATTGAAAAAAACAAATCACTCATATGCAGTGAGCTCAAGGGTATGGACACGGGTGTAGTGTTGGCCACTTGCCCGGCTTGCATGGAAACTGCCGCGGAAGCTATTGAAAGATATGTGATAGAGGCAAAAGATGAACAGTAGGATATACAAGAAATTCCTGTATCACGTAAGAGATATACATGATATCAGGCATTTAATAAATTCATCTTGCGAAATGTTTTCTAATGATACGGCATATTTTACAAAGAACAGACCGGGAGGAAAATATCTTCCTGTCAAATATAAAAAAGTACGGGAAGATGTTCTCTTTTTCGGAACAAGCCTTGCCGAGATGGGTCTTTTGGGCAAAAAGGTTGCCGTGATAGGCGAAAATAGCTACGAGTGGATTGTTGCGTACTTTTCTGTTGTGTGTGGCGGCGGGATAATAATTCCTATTGATAGGGAATTACCCGCAGAAGAAATAGCTAATTTGCTCAACAGGTCGGGTGCGGAGGCAATTATTTTCTCCAAGAAAATGGAAGCAACTATAAAAAAGCTGGGCAATGATGAGAATTCGGAGCGGCTTACAATTTGTATGAGCAGTGAGCGCAAAAGCGAAGGCCTAAATATGCCCGATATGATTCAAACAGGGCGGATCGTGTTGTCCGAAGGAAACCGTAGCTTTATAAATGTGGAGATAAATCCTGACGATTGCTGTGCGATTCTGTATACCTCCGGAACGACGGGAATTGCTAAGGGTGTTATGCTTTCGCATAAAAATATAATCTCTAACGTACAGAATATGTCTAGATTTGTACGCGTTACAAAGGACGATGTCGGACTATCGGTACTGCCGATGCATCATACTTATGAGATGACATGCCATATATTCACCTCGTTTTACCAGGGGATGCCGGTAGCTATTTGTGAAGGTCTCAAGCATATAATAAAGAACATGAATGAAGCACAGGTTACGGTTATGCTTGCCGTTCCTTTGATTTTTGAAAGCATGCATAAAAAAATATTCAAAACGGCGCAGCAAAAAGACAAGCTTGAAAATATGACCAAGGCAATAAAAGTATCCCGCAAGCTAAGGCTTTACAATAATTTGCCTCTTATGAGGAAAATATTCAAGGAAGTTCATGAGCTTACCGGGAACCGCATAAGGCTGTTTATAGCCGGAGGTGCAGCAATCGATCCTAAAGTGGTGCAAGACTTTGAAGCGATGGGCTTCCCTATGATACAGGGTTACGGAATGACGGAAGCTTCACCTATAATTGCGGTGAATATGGATAGATATAGTAAAGCCGATGCAGTTGGCCTCGTAATGCCGGGAACCGAGGTAGAAATCATAGAAAAAGACAAAGACGGCATAGGGGAAATCATAGTAAAGAGTGATTCGGTGATGCTCGGTTATTATCAAAATCCCGAAGCAACAGAAGAAGCAACAAAAGACGGATGGCTTTACACCGGAGACTACGGATATATGACTGATGACGGATTTCTTTATGTATCGGGTCGAAAGAAAAATGTAATTGTTACAAAAAACGGAAAAAATATATTCCCGGAGGAAGTTGAGTATTACTTGATAAAGAACGAGTACATTGCCGAAGCCGTTGTATACGGGGTTCCGGATGAAAGAACCGGAGGAACGGTCGTGAAAGCGGAGGTGTACCCGGATTATGCTGCAATAAATGAAGATCTTGGACAATTTGAGAAGGAAGAGATAGAGAGGCTTATGAACCATATCATAAGAGATATAAATGATAAGATGCCTACTTATAAAAGAATATTGCGAGTATCGGTTCGGGAAACCGAATTTGAAAAGACAACGACTCGCAAAATCAAGAGGCACAATCTTTAAAATCAATAAATAGAAGTAAGAAAGGGACTGAAGAGATGTTAACGAAATCTGAGTATGAAAAAATTAAGCAGGGCGATAAGGACTTCGCTAAGGGGCTGCTTGCCGGTATACAGGAGAGCAAAGACCCTACGGTTAAATACAAGGATTCGCGGCCCGTAACCGACATGAAGAATATGCTGGAAACCTCCTGCGAGATATTTGCAGAAAACACAGCTTTCATGGTCAAAGACAAAAAAGGTGGAGAGTATCGTGAAATAAAATATAAGCAACTCCTCCAAGATGTAAATGGTCTTGGAACAGCTCTTATAGAAGCGGGATTTAAGGATAAGAGGGTTGCAGTTATAGGAGAGAATAGCTATAAGTGGGCCGTTTCATATCTTGCCGTGACAGGCGGTGTAGGAGTGGTGGTGCCACTTGACAAATCACTTCAGCTATCTGAGCTCGAGCATTTGGTTGACGTTGCCGATGTCAGGTGCGTTATCTGCGATAAAAAGTATGTTGCAGGCTTTGAAGGGATAATGAAGAGTAACAACACCCAATTGGAATGCATTATAAATATGAATGGGGAGACAAGCCAGGACGGTCTTATGTCATGGGACGAGATGCTGCAGGCGGGAAAAAATCTAGTAATAAAGGATAATCGCCAATTTCTGGATGCACAGGTTATTGCGGAGGATATGGTTGCATTGCTTTTCACGTCAGGAACAACAGGTGCGTCGAAAGGCGTCATGCTTTCCCACAGAAATATAATTGCGAACCTGATGTGTGCGCCGACAATTTTGCTGGTTAAACCTGATGATGTATTTTTCTCTTTCCTTCCGATTCACCATTCCTATGAATGTACGTGCGGGTTTTTGATGCCGATATATAAGGGCGCAGCGATAGCATATTGCGAAGGTCTTAAATATATAGTGAAGAACTTATCTGAAGCAAGACCTACATTTTTCTTAGGCGTTCCGGCTCTGTTTGAGAACCTATACAAGAAGATATGGGCGTCGGCTACGAAATCAGGTAAGGACGGCACATTGAGGAAGGCAATAAAGATCAACCGCATAACGAAAAAAATAGGGCTGGATCTCGGCGGCATATTCTTTAAGGACATTAGAGCGCTTTTCGGCGGAAGGATGAGAATGATAATATGCGGAGGAGCGGCAATTAACCCTACCATTTTGGACGGTATCGCAGATTTTGGGATAACGGCGTTACAGGGATATGGTTTAACTGAATGCTCGCCAATGGGTGCATTGAACCCTGATACGGCTCCAAAGAGTAGCTCTTTGGGCAAAGCCTTCCCGACTTACGAAGCTAGAATTGATAATCCGGATGAAAATGGGATGGGTGAAATTTGCCTCAAGGGACCAAATATCATGATGGGATATTATCAGAGACCTGATTTGACGGCAGAGGTGCTTAGGGACGGGTGGTTCTATACAGGTGACCTCGGCTATATGGATAAAGACGGATATATCTATATGAGCGGGCGTAAAAAGAACGTAATTATAGCGAAGAATGGTAAGAATATATATCCCGAAGAGTTGGAATATTATTTGTCTAACAGCCCTATCATAAAAGAATCCATGATTTGGGGCAGAAAGACATCAAACAAAGAAGACACAATCGTCGTTGCTTCTATTAGGATTGATGATGAGGCCATAACAGAGTTGCTCGGTGAAAATCCAGATGAAAAGGATGTTATGAAAGCCCTTTGGCGTGAAGTTGATCGTGTGAACGAAGATCTTCCTTTCTTTAAGAAAATAAAGGATATCGTGCTAAGAAAAGAAGATTTTGAGAAGAATACATCTCTTAAAATAAAAAGGTTTGTAGAGGAGAATAAAAACTAATGGGAACATATCCTCAAATCGAAATAAACCTGACAAAGTTAAAAGAAAATATACAACAAATAAAATCCAGATGCAACGCCTGCGGAATAAATATCGCAGGCGTTGTCAAAGGTGTATGGTCAGATATAGGGATTTCAAAAGCCTTTGATGAGAAGGACCTTGAGCACATTGCGAGCTCACGAATTGATCAACTCCGTGAGCTAAAGGAGGCAGGGATAAAGACTCCGCTCATGCTTATAAGAACGCCTATGCTGTCCGAAATAGACGAAGTGATTAGATATTCGGACATAAGCTTGCAGAGTGAAATCCAAGTCATAGAAGAGATTGAAAGAGAGGCTCAACGGCAGAATACGACACATGATGTAATTCTGATGTACGATATAGGCGATTTGAGAGAGGGTTTTTTTCAAATCGAGGAGCTTACAAGAGCCGCAATTTTGATTGAAAACAGCATGGAAAGAATTAAGCTTGCAGGTATAGGAACAAATCTGGGATGCTACGGTGCTTTGGATCCTACGTACGAAAAGTTGAGCGAGCTTGCGGAAGCGGCTGAACACGTAGAAGGGGCGATAGGGCGAAGGCTCAAATATGTTTCGGGAGGCTCGACATCATCGTTTGTTAGAGTACTGGATGGAAAGATGCCGGAACGTATCAACCATCTTAGGTTAGGTGAGATACTGTTAATCAGCAAAGACCAGCAATTGCTCAGAGGATATACGATGCCATTCATGCATACTGATGCAATTACCTTTCGAGCTGAAATAATAGAAATTAAAGAAAAGCCATCATTGCCGCAAGGTGATTCTGTTTTAGACTCCTTCGGCAACAGACCCGTATTTGAAGATAAGGGCATTATGAAGCGTGCACTTATAGCCGTAGGGCAGGCAGACTACGGATCGCTGATGTACGGAAATACTCATGCAATAATTCCAACGGATGAGAGCATTGAGGTAATATCGGCATCATCGGATCATACTATTATTAATATAACAAATGCAGAGAAAGCTTATAAGGTAGGGGATACTATAAGCTTCAAAGTATGGTATACTGCAATGCTACATTTATTTGGCAAAAAAAGCATTGAAAAGCTCTATACAAAGTCCATTTAAACGGCGTGTTGACAATATTTACATTGTTAGATATAATATTGTGATGATTCCAAAGCTGAAAGGAGATAGAGATGTCGGAGGTAATTTTACTCACCAGAGAAGGGTATGAAAAAATAGTTGCTGAGCACGAGGAACTCGTATCAATAAAAAGAAGAGAGGTCGCCGAAAGAATAAAGGAAGCGCTTTCTTATGGAGACATTTCCGAGAATGCAGAATATGATGCCGCAAAAAATGAACAGGCGGAGCTTGAGGAACGCATAAACAAGCTTGAAAATATGATGCCAAAGGCTAAGATTATCGATGAACTCGAGTCTCCGAATGATATTGTCTCCGTAGGGGCAAAGGTAACGGTAAGGGAAATTGAATCGGACGAGGAAATGAAGCTGACAATAGTGGGCTCTGCAGAAGCTGATCCGTTTGAGGGACGCATTTCCAATGAATCGCGCGTAGGAGAGGCTCTTCTCGGCAAGACTGTTCACCAAATCGCAGAAGTCACTATTCCTGATGGTAGCATAGTGCATTATGAGATATTGGCTATAGGATAAAATTAAGATAAATAGGAAGGTATTTCAAATGGCTGAAGAAAAGAACGCAGGCATAAATTCAGAGATTGAAGAACAAATGACAGAGGAGCAGCTTACTGAGCAAAGAATTATTAGACGCGAAAAGCTGAAGACTCTTCAAGAAATAGGCAGAAACCCTTTTGTTAAAGAAAAGTGGGACGTGGATGCCTATAGCAAGGATATTAAAGATAATTTTGAAGAAATGGAAGGCAAACCCGTTTCCGTCGCTGGCAGAATCATGGCCAACAGACATATGGGAAAGGCTTCTTTTATTGATATTCAGGACAAGCAGGGTCGTATTCAATGCTACGTCAGGCAGGATGTGATTACACCGGAGGAATACAAGTTATTTCTCATGTATGATATAGGAGATATAATTGGAATTAAGGGAGAGATATTTAAAACTCGCCACGGAGAAATATCGATTAAGGTGAAGGAGCAGGAGCTTCTTTCAAAGTCACTACAGGTATTGCCGAATAAATTCCATGGTCTCAAGGACCAGGACCAAAGATATCGTCAAAGATATGTCGACCTAATCGTAAATCCCGATGTGTCCGATTTGTTTAGGAAGCGCGCGGTGATTATCAAAGAGGTAAAAAGAGTATTGGAAGATGATTACGGTTTTCTTGAAGTGGATACGCCGATACTTACAACTATTGCAGGCGGTGCCAACGCAAGACCGTTCAACACACACCATAATACTTTGGATCTTGACATGAAGCTGCGTATATCGAACGAGCTTTACCTAAAGAGATTGATTGTAGGCGGACTCGACAGAGTGTACGAAATGGGCAAAATGTTCAGAAATGAAGGAATGGATAGAAACCACAATCCTGAGTACACGGGAATGGAATGCTATATGGCGTACGGTAATATGGAAAGCGTAATGGAAGTTACCGAGCAAATTGTTTCCAAGGCTGCGTATAAAGTAAACGGCACCACGAAAATTGAGTACCGAGGCAAGGAATTCGATCTCACTCCTCCATGGAAGAGATTGGATATGGGACAGGCAGTAGCCGAAATTACGGGGATTGACTTTTCAAAGATTGATACAGATGAAGAAGCCAGATCCGCGGCTATAGCCCACGGTATGGATAAAGACGAAATAAAGGATATGAGCAGAGGCAAGATTCTTGCGGAAATGTTTGAAGCGTATTGCGAGGATTATCCGGGATATCTTGATGGGCCTATATTTGTAACAGGCCATCCCGTTGAAATTTCACCTCTTGCGAAAAGAGATCCTGAGGATCCAAGGATCACCAGAAGATTCGAAGCATATATCAACGGCTGGGAAATTGCAAATGCATTCTCTGAGCTGAATGACCCTATAGATCAGCACGAACGTTTCAAGGCGCAGCAAGCACAGCTTGATGACGGCACTGACGAAGAAGCTCATCCGATGGATGAAGATTTTGTAAATGCCCTGGAAGTGGGGATGCCTCCTACGGGAGGGTTGGGCATAGGCATAGACAGAGTCATAATGCTCATAACAGATGCACAGTCGATAAGAGATGTAATTCTCTTCCCGACCATGAAACCGTTATAGAAATAAAAATATTCCGGTGGGGGAACAAGATTTATGAAAGATATACAAATAAGACAATTATTTAAGGACCCGGCGTCGTATGCCGATAAGGATATCGTCATAAAGGGTTGGGTAAGAACAAACAGAGGCTCCAATAAATTCGGATTTATAGAGCTCAACGACGGTTCATTTTTTAGATCCATACAGGTTGTTTATGAAGAAGAAAGCATAGACAATTTTGCAGTGATTTCGAAGGTCCCTGTGGCTGCGGCGTTGCGTGTGGAAGGATTGTTGGTTTTGACGCCTGAAGCAAAGCAACCATTCGAGGTTAAAGCTAAGAATATAACGATTGAGGCGACATCTGAACCGGATTATCCGCTTCAGAAAAAGCGCCACAGTCTTGAATTTTTAAGAGAGATTGCGCATTTGAGACCTAGGAGTAATATGTTCTCCGCAGTTTTTAGGGTGCGTTCCCTTGTTGCATACGCAATTCATAAATTTTTTCAGGAAAACGACTTCGTATATGTGCACACACCGATAATAACGGGAAGCGATGCCGAAGGCGCGGGAGAGATGTTCAAGGTTACGACACTCGATTTCGATAATATTCCAAAGAATGAAGATGGGACAACGGATTTCACAGAGGATTTTTTCGGCAAGGAAACCTCGTTGACCGTATCCGGTCAGCTTGAAGCGGAAGCATTCGCTTTGGCATTCCGTAATATATATACATTTGGCCCTACCTTCAGATCTGAAAATTCCAACACGGCAAGACATGCGTCTGAGTTTTGGATGATAGAACCGGAAATTGCATTTGCAGACCTTAGTAGCAATATCGAATTAGCTGAAGCTATGATAAAGTACATCATTAATTTTGTTATGGAAAATGCTCCGGACGAAATGGAATTCTTTAACAATTTTGTGGACAAAGGTCTTATAGAGCGCCTTCAAAATATAGTGAATTCAGAATTTGAAGAGATAACTTACACGAAAGCCGTGGAGCTTCTTCTAAAAGCGGATAAGAAGTTCCAATATCCGGTCGAATGGGGAATAGATCTTCAGACAGAGCACGAAAGATATATAACGGAAGAGATATACAAGAAGCCTGTTTTCGTTACAGACTATCCAAAGGATATAAAAGCATTTTATATGCGTCTTAACGATGATAACAAGACTGTTGCTGCCTGTGATCTGTTGGTTCCGGGCGTCGGCGAGATTATCGGAGGCTCACAGAGAGAAGAGAGATATGATGTCTTGTTGAGACGTATGAAGGAAAGCGGACTGAAGGAAGAGGAGTACACCTGGTACCTCGATCTGAGAAGATACGGCGGAGTTAAGCATGCAGGCTTCGGACTTGGATTCGAGAGAATAATCATGTATATAACGGGTATGAGCAATATAAGAGATGTGCTACCATTCCCAAGAACACCAAAATCAGCAGAATTTTAAAATTTATAATAGATCAAAAATCCGACCAGTATTAGAGTTTTGAATAACTCTTTTACTGGTCTTTTTTTTGCGTGCAATCGAATTGTGGCCTTTATGGTTCATAATAATTTCAATAATAGATAAACACAGTGATATGCCTTAAAAATAAAAAACATACAGTATTTTACGCTGAGAGTAATTCGATAGAATGTTCTAAAAACACGAATGAAAGCAAGATGACATTTACGATACAAATGCAATTTAATCAAAACATTAATATTTAGCATTGTAAGGAATATAATAACAAAAAAAGGACAAAATCGAAGCATAGAATAATATTGTATTTGGTGACGGCATACGTAGGCATGATTATATATAACACATAATGCTCATTATGGAGATATTGAAAAGGCAAATCTGCCGAAAGACAGAGACGCAAAATCAGGAGCCTAAAGCATAATTATTATGCTACGGTCGTCCGATTGCTACGTATTTCATCCCAGATAAAAAGAAGGAAAAGGAGGAAAAATGTGGCTTTTTTAACTGAAAGAAAAGCAAAATCCTGTGGTCATAACAGAGAAAAAGGAGGAAAGTCAAAATGCTGAGAAAAAAATTTGGTGCCATATTGACAGCATTAATTGTAACCGTGGCAATGCCGGCAGCTGCATTTGCCGGAACTTCATTTGCAGAAGTAACACTGAATGACGGTCTGTTTACGGTCACACAAGGAATACCCGCAGCACCAGCACCTGAAGACGGATTACAACCACAAGATGCTGAGGGGCCTCAAACTGAGCAGCCAGCAGAAGGTGGGCAACCTGACGAAGGGCAGCCAACAGGCGAGCAGCCACCGGAAGGTGGGCAACCTGACGAAGGGCAACAGCCCGCAGATGACCTAGAGGGAGAAGATCCAGGGCAACCTGCAGATGGATTGGAACCACAAGTGCCAGGGCAACCATCAGTTGATGAAGGGGAACCTGGGGAAGAACAACCTGTTGATGAACAACTTCCCGTAGCAGGCGAGCAGCCGGGAGAAAGTGAAGCCCCTGCCGTCGAGCCGGAGGAAGGCATTCTGCCGGAAGCACCTCCTGTCCCTGAAGAGGAAATCGTTCCGGAAGAAGAAATGTTGCCGGAAGAGCTCCTTGAAGAGGAAATCATAGTGGAACCCATTGCGGCGACGCTAACGATCGTGCAAAGATTAATAATTGACGGGGAGATTGATGACTTTATCCAAGTCATTGACGGATTAGAAGTCGGGCAAATCGTAAACGTGTCAGATTATATCGTTGTCAAAGAAAATATTGTATATACCAGTGATGTGACTGAAATAACGTTGTCGGGAGAAAACTCTGAAGTAATCTTAGAATATGCATTAGCCAAAGCCTACGAGTTTGAGAATTTAGAGAAATAATCTGAAAAACAAGGAGGTGACAAAATGTATATAAAAAGGAAGCTGGCACTTTTCATGGTTTTCATGATGTGCTTCTCACTGATGCCGGCTATGACATTTGCTACAGATTCCGCTCCCCAACTGACCAAGACGGCAGAATGGGTAGACTCGGAGGCAGGAACTGCGAAGATAACCTTAAAAGTGCAAGGTACTCCGATTACAGTGAACAATCCAGGTGTGGATGTAGTGGTTGTCATGGACTACTCTGGAAGCATGGGGATATGCAACAGTATAAATTTTACCAGACAATATGCTGGAACGGATTATGATTGGCCATGGGCATATAATTACTATCATTATACCTGTACAGAGTGCGGTGAAAAATACTCAAGCACTTACTGGGATCACCGATACGACGCTCCTGCATATTGCAGTAAAAACATGAGTCCTGACAGCAGATGGGACAAATCGAAGACTGCATTGAATTCGGCTCTGAACCAGATTATCCCAAATACCTCAAGCCCGAACCGAGTTGCGTTTGTTGCATTTGACAGTAAAGTCAAAAGCAATTACAAGGCAGGATTCACAGAGGCCAAGAGCACAATAACCAGCCTTGCGGGCAATTTAGCTCGCCCTTATCCAGGAGATGGGAAAGGAACAAATTATACCGCTGGGCTGGGGCAGGCATATGACTATTTAAATGCTGATGCTGTGAAAAATAACGGAAAAGCTAAATATGTTATCTTTTTATCTGATGGGGAGCCGAATTATGGAAGTGCGGGCAATAACGAAATTGCCAACATAAAGGCCTTAGCCGCCACCGTCTATACCATAGGTATAGAGCTAGATGCATCGGCCAATACCACCTTAAAAGGTTATGCCACGAGCAATGCGTACCACTATAATGTCACAAATCTTAATGATTTGGACAATGTATTTACGAATATCGCACAAACGGTTTCTTCGGGAGTTAAGGTTACAGATGTAGTGAATCTTGATAAATTCGATGTCATGTCCATTGGAACGCCAACGAGCGGAAGCGCTTCTTTAAGCACGAGCGACTTAAAAACGGTCAAATGGAATTTAAGTAACTTTAAAACGGTTGGAGATACGCTTGAGATTTATATCAAGCTCAATGCGGCGAACAAAGATAAATACCAACAGTTCATTACGAATGAAAGTGCCGGAGCCACATATATAAAATCAGACGGCACAACAGGAATCCTAGCAGTAAGTTCGACTGCTCCAAGCAGCGAGAGACCGATGGTGGAAAGATCTAAGAAAACGTATACAATTACATTTTCAGCCGGATCAAATGGAACTTTGAATGGAACGGTTTCATATCCAAATATTGCTCAAACCACAAAATGGGGGGATGCGGGAATTACAGTACCGATACCCGTCCCAAACGCGGGATATGAATTTGACAAGTGGACACCCGAGATCCCTCCAGGAACTTCCGCAATCTCAAACAGTCAAGAATATGTAGCAAGCTTCAAGGAAGCACAAGATATTACGATTGAATATAAAGCAGGAGAAGGCGGAAGTGTAAGCCCAGTAAGCGAAAGCCTGAAGCCTGTAACGGAAACCGCACAGGGCTCGACAGCAACGGCGTATCCAGGATACAATTTCGTAAACTGGACGAATTCAGCCGGAGCTGTAGTAAGTACCGACCCTCACTTCATCCCTACTAAGGTAGGCGGAGTGAATGTAGCGGCCACCTACACCGCAAACTTCGCAGAGAAAGCACAATATACTTTGAGCTATGATGCGAACGGTGGAAATGGAGTTATGGCTTCGGAAACAAAGTACGAGGGCGAGAACTTCACGGTCTCCACGAACGGCTTCACCAGAGCAGACTACAAATTTAAAAACTGGAATACGCAAGCAAACGGAAACGGAACATCATACGCGGAAGAGGCTACTATTCCTGCAAATCAGAGTATAACACTGTTTGCACAGTGGGAAGAACTGCCGGCCATGATAGTGAATGCAGAAGGTTACACAGGCGCATACGATGGAGCGGCACACGGAATCGCGGTGACCGCACCTGCGGGTGCAACGGTCAAGTATGGAACGAGCGCCAGGGTATACAACCTGACTGAGGCTCCGATGTACGAAAATGTGGGCGTAACAACGGTATATTATGAAGTTACGCAAGAAGGTTACAAGACGGTAACGGGCAATGCAACAGTCAAGATCACGCCGGCAACAATTGAGGTGACGGCGAACGATAAGAGCAAGGTGTACAGAGAAGCCGACCCTGTGTTTGATTACACGAATACTAGAGCGGTAGCGGCAGAGACGGCCGCATTCGCGGGAGCGCTTGCAAGAGTTGCGGGAGAGAATGTCGGGAATTACGACATCAACCAAGGCGACTTGGTGCTTTCGGATAACGAAGCTTTCAAGGCAAGCAACTACACGCTTTCCTTCACAAAAGGAAAACTCGAGATCACGGCGAAGGGTGTGACGGTAACGGCCGATGCGAAGACAAAGGTGTACGGAGATTCTGATCCGGAGCTGACCTACACGAGCAGCGTGGAAGGAGTGACTTTCACGGGAGCGCTTGCGAGAGAGGCAGGAGATAACGCCGGAACTTACGCGATTAATCAGGGCAACTTGAGCGCAGGAGACAATTACAAGGTTAACTATGTCGGAGCAAATCTGACGATCACACCAAAAGCGGCGACCGTAACGACGGGAAGCGACAGCAAAGCATATGACGGAGATCCGTTGACAAACGCAATAGTAACACTTGACGGAATTCTAGAGGATGATGACGTCACGGCAACAGCAACCG
>JAQWFH010000016.1:7712-16176 GCA_028704515.1 Eubacteriales bacterium | reverse complement strand
ACACCAAAAGCGGCGACCGTAACGACGGGAAGCGACAGCAAAGCATATGACGGAGATCCGTTGACAAACGCAATAGTAACACTTGACGGAATTCTAGAGGATGATGACGTCACGGCAACAGCAACCGGATCGCAAACAGTGGTCGGAACATCAGCTAACACGGTAACGATCTCAGGAGCAGCAAAGGGTAACTACACGTTCACAGAGACGTTAGGGAAGCTGACTGTAACGGAAGGCACATTGACCTACAGTGCTAACGGCTACGAAGACGTATACGATGGAAATCAATACGGCATCACGGTAACTTCGGACGGCGCGACAATCACTTACGGAACGGAAGACGGAACGTATAACTTAGAGGCTAGCCCGACATACAAGAACGTGGGCGATTACACCGTATATTATCAGATTGAAAGAGAAAACTACACAACCGTAACCGGCAGCGAAGTTGTTAAGATCACACAAGCGCCGGCAACCGTAACAACGGGAACCGACAGCAAGGTATATGACGGAACGGCGCTGACAAATGCAACAGCAACACTTAGCGGAATTCTAGAGGGTGATGACGTAGGGATAGAGGCAATAGGATGGCAGTTGGAAGCCGGTAACTCTCCGAATGTTGTAACAATCACGGGAGAAGATCTAGGGAATTATGAAATCACCGAAAATCTCGGTACGCTGACTGTAACAAAAAGGCCTATAACCATTACAGCATCCAGCGCCAGTAAGAGATATGACGGCACACCGTTAACGAGCAAAAGCTATACCGTCGCGGACCCTACAGAAATGACAGGATTACTGGAAGGGCACAGAATTGAACAAGGAAGTGTCGTGGTAGCAGGCACACAGACCCAAGTAGGAGAGAGCCCGAATAAGGCGAGCAGTGGTAAAATTATTATGGAAATGATACCAGAAGCGCATAGGATGATGGCTTTTGATAATGCAGAAGGCGATCATGGGTATGTGACAGACAACTATGACTTTAATTATGTTGATGGCACACTCACAGTTACCAGAAGGTCTTCCAGCGGTGGAAATAATAATCCAATCATCCCTGATGAAGAAGTACCGGGAGGACCGCTCTTGAATATGACAGACCATTTCGCTTATATTCAAGGATATCCCGATGACACGGTAAAACCTCAAGGTAACGTTACAAGAGAAGAAGTTGCGGCAGTATTCTTCAGACTTTTAGAACCTACCTACAGAGAAACAATCAGAAGCTCTGACAACGATTTTAACGATATGACTCAAGGAAGATGGTCGACTAAGCATGTATGCACCCTATCTACGGGAGTCGTTATCACAGGTTATCCGGACGGGAGCTTCAGACCGGGCAACTATATCACAAGAGCAGAGCTTGCAGCAATTGCATCAAGATTCGATGCATTGACACCGACCGATGAAAACAAATTTACGGATGTGACCGGGCACTGGGCGGAAAAAGAAATTAATTCCGCAGCAGAAAAGGGTTGGGTAAACGGTTATCCGGACAATACCTTTAAGCCAAATCAATATATAACGAGAGCTGAATTTGTAACATTGGTAAATAATGTACTAAACCGCAAGGTAGCAGAAGACAAGATTTTACCGGATGCAAAGGAATTCAAGGATCTTCTGAGTAAAGATTGGTTCTATGAAGCTATGCAGGAAGCTATTAACAGCCACGATTACGAAAGAGCCGAAGGCGGCGCTGAAACGTGGACGGAAATCACTTATCCAATTATTGAAATGTAGCGTATGTATAGATAATAAAGCACGGCAATAAAAAAAGGGGGGGCTCTGATTTATCTGAGCGCCCCTTTAAATTACTATTTTTCATTCTGTGCGAGCTTTTGTTTCATAATATCGGGTCTCATGCTGTAGGTAACAGCATTTTCCGCTGTTATGAGCCCCTGCTCGTACAGAGAAAGTATATTGCTGTCCATGGAAATCATGCCTGAGTTAGCTCCACTTTGGATTTCCGAATTGATTTGATAGGCCTTCGCTTCACGAATCATAGTTCGAATGGCATTGTTACAAATCATTACTTCAAACGCCGGTACAAGCGTGCCGGTTGTTGAAGGGATAAGCTGTTGAGAAACAACGGCTTGAAGCACCATAGAGAGCTGCACACGAACCTGTGTCTGTTGATTAGGCGGGAATACATCCACAATGCGATCCACCGTGTTTGCGGCTCCAAGAGTATGCAGGGTAGAAAAGACAAGCTGACCGGTCTCCGCTGCGGACATAGCAGTAGAAATCGTTTCAAAATCGCGCATTTCTCCCAGCAATATAACATCAGGTGCCTCACGAAGAGCGGCTCGCAGTCCGCGATCGTAGCTAGGAGTATCCATGTAAATCTCTCGCTGACTCACTATGCTCTTTTCATGCTTATGTAAAAATTCGATTGGATCTTCAAGGGTGATTACATGATTGTCCCGCGTTCTGTTAATTTTATCTATAAGGCAGGCGAGAGTTGTCGACTTGCCGCTTCCGGTAGGTCCCGTTACAAGAACAAATCCCTTTGTATAGCGAGTTAAAATCATAACCTGAGGAGGGATGTTCAGCACTTCCGGATCGGGGAGCTTAAACAGTACTGCCTTTAGAACCGCGGCCATTGAGCCTCGCTGAATGAAGGTATTCACACGAAAGCGAGCAATCCCCTTAAGAGAAAACGAAAAGTCATCATCCCAATTGTTGTTTAAAATTGAAATATCGCGTTGAGCCAGTTTATAAATTTGATGAAGAATCGCCTCTGTATCTTCAGGAAGCAGCCTTTCGCCTATAGTTATAATGAGTCCGTTTGAGGAGTAACAAGGCTGTTTGCCCGCTACGATAAAAATATCGGAGGCATTGTCCCGAATTGCATCCTCCAAAAATTTTTTTAAGTACAAAGCGCTTTCTCCTTTCCTCATTTCGTAATAACACTATTAAAATCTTCAGCGTAGTGGCTATAATCCCATTCAACCGCGGGAATGAGCTTGCGACTGAGCACCTCATAACGGTTGCCACGTGCATCCAAAACCATGCGAAGATTTTGTGCATCGGAGACGGGGAATATAAAGGTTGTTTCATCAAGAGGTTCTCCTGCCTGCAGTGCTGCGTCAGCATCGGCAAGCGCGTCCTCAGCCTTGTTATCCGCGGCATAAAAATACTGCACAGAAGCCGCCACCTTATTTGTTAGCTCTCGGTCTGCATTTGCTGTCATCAGAGACAAGGCACTTAGCGTGGTAAGGCAAAGGACGACGAATATCATTATAATTGATGGGCCGCCGATACCTACGCTCATTTTAGATTTTTTTTCCATAGAAATTCACCAAATCGTTTATTCCGATTCCTCCACAACATTATCTGGGAGCTCATCTAACGAGTGACCCGCATAATATTTCTTTGATATCAGACTGTAAATAATTTCATTAGTCGTTTTAGGCATAATATTGTAGGTGCGAATAACCATCGTGCCCGCTTCGCGGGTCTCGAATTCTGTGTCAATCATCATGCGGTAGTCGGCATCTTTAGAGTCAGTGCCTTGCCATTTCGCATCGAAGTACATGGTGCGCTGCTGTCCCATGGTCTCTGAAAATGCTGCTGTTTTATCTGTCTCCGCCGCCGACTGGATTGCCAAAATCGCGTTGTTAAGCGTTGTTGAATGCTTCGAAAAGTCGTGCGCTTTTATAAAGACTTGCACGTTAACGGCACAGGCAAAAGCAAAGAAGAGAGTTGCTATTATCAATTCAATTAAGAAGAGGTGAGACCTCGACATACCGCTTTCTCGCATCAGGACGCACCTCCTTGATTTGTACGGAAGGACAAGGTGAGTGTCTTGTTGTCACCTGACGCATCTGTTGACGTTATAATCAGCAGTTTGCCGTCGTCTATATCGAAATCCAAACCATAGCTAGGAATCATTTTTATGCCATCGTGCAATTCAAACGGTGTACCTTTGGCGATATATACCTCGTACAAATGCTGGTCGTATTCATAAATCCAAGTTTCGCAGGCTTCGCCATTATCATCGGTCGCAAGAACAAGAGCATCTACGCCATTCTTATGCACGATATGAATCTCATCAATTTCGTCACTCTGGCGTACCTTAGAAGCGATATACGAGAGTGTTGTGCGGGATTCAAAATTGGAGTCCGCATCGGCATTGATGCTTTTATAGGTGTTGGCACCCAAAATTACGGACATCAACGAACCGAAAGCAAAAACGCACAGCAAAATCAAGATAAATATGAAATCCGTTGATATATGACCGATATGCTGTTCAAAATAGCGTTTGCGCCGCATACTTCTCCTCCCGTTACTCCTCGAGGTCGATTACGGTAATATCAGGCAGGATATTACCGGCGAATACTTCATAATGCACGATAAAGCGTTCCTGATCGAACGTCAAACCGTAGTTATCCTCAAGATATTTGATATCGGGAGGATACAGTCCCTCAATTGCATAGCATTGCATGGTTGCGCGTATCACGGCATCCTGCAGAATATCTCCACTTTCTTCCTTAGTAACAGAGGAAACGTTATGCACTCCTATAAGAAAAAATATCATAAAAGCAACAAAAATCAAAAGGGGAATAATCATTCCTTTCCAAAAAGGCGGGTTTGTGCTTTTGTGTGTTTGTACAATATCATTCATATGAAATTCTCCGGGTCTAATGGCATATGCCATTCTCATAAAAAGATGCTACAAATACGCTTTAATTAGCTGATTCCCGAAAGTATGCTAAGCAGCGGCAGCATCACCGAAACAAGAATAGAGCCGATTAGGATGGAAATGACAGCGACGGAAATAGGTTCAATCAAAGAAACACGCCTCATCATTGCGTTCCGATACTCTTCCTCGTAAATATCCGCTATATATTGCAGTGCAGAATCCACGGATCCCGCTTGCGCCCCGGTAGACAACAGAGTTGTCATTGTATCGGATAATATTGCCACCTCTGATAGCGCATGTGAAAATGAAATCGTTCCCTTCCTCATCAGTTCTTCTGCCGTCTTAATTTTCGATTTTATTCTATCACTGGAAACGGCCTCACCCGAAAGGTTGAAGGCGGTCTCAATATCGAGCCCACCAGAAAGCATTAGGGACATAGAGGAAGTAAATGTAGCTATATCAAATTTATATGCAATCTTCCGCCCCATTATAAATGAAAAAAATGAGAAACGCCCTTTTTCGGTGCGTATCGTAAGGAGTAGTGCTACAAAAAGAAGTACTGATAAAATCGCAAAGACCGCAGAATATCGACCAAATGTTATGCCAATGTTCATAATGGCAGCCGTCCAAGGAGATATTTCTGTTCCCAGACTGTGAAAAACCTGAGCAAATACGGGCATGACTTTGGAGGTTAGGAAGATGAGTACAATTAACATCATTGCAATCAGTACGATAGGATATATGATGGCGCTCTTTATGTTTTCCTTCAACGTATGCTGGCGGCCGTAATAAGATGCCAAAGCCTCCATTACTGAATCCAGCTTACCGGACCTCGTCCCGATTTTGATGAGTCTAAGCATATACTGAGGAAAGGCCCCCGTCTTCTGTAACGCCACATCGATAGAATCCCCCGCTTCCATATGAGTTGAGAGTTCATAAAAAATTTCTTTTTTGCGATAGTCGGAGGTGTCGTTAGCAATCATCTGTATGCCTGAATGCAACAAAATTCCCGAATTAACCATCATGGAAATTTGCCCGCAAAATACAGAGAGCTCTCGATAAGAAAATTGCTTCATAGTGTGACCTCCGATGTAAATTAAAACCGCTTGTGCGTTCGATTCTCGTATATTTAATATTATAAAGAATGCCTTTAAAATACACAACCCTTTATTTGGAGTTGTTAAATTCAAACTTGTATAATATATAAAAATCAAGTTGATTTTCGTGCAAAAGTAAGAGATAATATACTAACAATTGTATACATATCTCTTTGGACGAAATTTTACCAAGTGTTAATGAGACTTAAAGCAGATAAGATATTAAAATCGAGGAAATTAATCGCTTTAGGAAAAAGGACATAAAAGAGGAACATGTATGAATAAAATTCAAAAGAAAGAAAATTGCATATTGGAAATCCGCACTTTTGGTGATTTTTCGCTGCGCAGAGGGGAAAATTCCCTTTCTGGAGATAAGATTAGAGGCAAGCAAATCTGGGCACTGCTCGAATATATAATAGGCAATCGCCATAGGGAAATTTCAATGGAGGGTCTGATACAGGCACTTTGGAAAAACGATGGGACTGATGATCCCGCAAATGCATTGAAAAACCTGGCATACAGATTGAGAACAGTTCTTAAGCAATCCCTTGGGTCCGATGAACAGGAATACATAATATATACACACGGTGTCTACGTTTGGAATGATGCGATCGCGTGTCGGATAGATGCCGATGAAGTGGAAGAGGCATACAAGCAATGCAAGAGCCCAGACACGGGTAAAGAAGATCTCCTACGCGCATACAAACGCATACTCTCACTTTACAAAGGTAACTTCATGCCTCACGCATCTTTTAAGGAATGGATCACCCCCCCCTTATGGTGTATTATCAGCGAATCTACATGGAAACTGTAGAGGCATACTGTGAACTCCTGATTGGAGAGCGGCGATTTAAGGAAGTGGAAGAAGTTTCCCGCAATGCTATTGACATCGACCCGTTTGTCGAAGACAACCATGCACTCCTGCTTCGGGCATTAATCGGTTCCAACAACGGGGACAAGGCCCTAGAACATTACAATTACGTTAACAAGCTATTTTACGAAGAACTGGGTGTCAAGCCGTCTCAAATAATTACAACATTGTACAAGGATATTTTGAGCAAGGTAGTATCTGAAGCTAAAGACATCTCGGGAGTTAGGAACGAGATGAAAGAAAGCCCCGGTGTAAGCGGAGCAATTTACTGCACTTATGATGAGTTCAAGATGCTTTACAGGCTTGCGGCCAGAGCGGCGCAGCGATCAGGAAGATCTATCTTAATCGTTCTTCTGACAGTTAGAGGCAAGGACGGCAAAGAGCTTTCAGAGCAAATTGCCAAGGAAACTTTCAAAAGTCTACGTGATACAATCGTAGCTTCACTACGCAAGGATGACATCGTCGCAAAATATGGAAAGGCCCAATTTCTATTGATGCTGTCAAATATCAAACATGAGGATGCGAAGATAGTAATGAATAGGTTTCTAGATAAGGTTAACGGCACAGAGCTTAAGAAAATTGTGAAAATCATAGGACAGCTTGAAGCCATTGACCCGGTAGAGATGCAGGAGTGGCATGATAAGCTTTGATAAAAACGCTTTAAGCAATATTGCTGCATTCTGACATGCAAAACTCATATTATTATTGACAACATGTGAAATAAATGACATTTTTAAATATAGGAGGCAATTATGAAAAGAGGAATTTTAATATGCATGATGATATCTCTAATCTTGCTTCTTGTGGGCGGCGTTCAGGTCTTTGCCGGTCAATCGTTTAACATGGACAACCTTGACAAGGGCGTTATAGGGATTTCATGTGACGGAGGCGGCAAGATAAAGGTTATCATCCAAAAGGGTGACAAAAAATATACATATGACATTAATAGCGAAGGGCGCCAAGAAGAATTTCCTTTACAACTTGGAAACGGCTCATACAAGGTCAGCGTATTTGCTAACACCTCGGGTAACGCCTATCGTTTGCTCTCATCAAAGGATATCAGCGTGAAGCTGGAGAACAGTAACGAGGTTTTTCTGACATCTATACAAAATATCAACTGGAATGTTGACTCCAAGGCAGTTGCAAAAGCTGTAGAGCTCACAAAGGACATTAAAGACCCGAAACAAAAGGCAACTAAACTCTGGGATTATATGGTGAAGAACAACTCCTATGATTTTGAGAAGCTTTCAACCGTTCTGCCGGGGTACATCCCTATAATTGACCGTACGCTTGAAGAGAAAAAGGGTATCTGTTATGACTTTTCTTCTCTGTACGCGGCCATGCTAAGAAGTCAGGGCCAACCAGCCAAGCTGGTCAAGGGCTACGCACCGAAAAATGCTTCAGGCTATCACGCATGGAATGAGGTATATGACAAAGAAAAAGGCGAGTGGCTAGTCATCGATACCACCTACGATTTGCAGGTCATCGGCCGTAATCCAAAGGTTGAGATGATCAAAAAGACCGAGAACTTCAATAAAGTATATGAATATTAGAAATTGAAATCATTGCACGTTATTTTGCTTTTCGATTTTTTCAAACTGTACAAAAGCACCTTACAAGATCGAAATGCAAGGCATCTATAAAAATAAATAATATGTAAAGATAAGGAAGGCGTTTCGCGAAAATTCGAAACGCCTTCTTGTTGTTTTTATAAGGGAAATATGCAGGAACGACAGTGTTTTAATGGGTCTGCTGTGCATGTATGATAAGCCTGTGTGTGTTAGATCCTTTGGGAGCACAGGTAATGAGAGTAAGAATGGGATCATCGGTCTGTTTCAGCACCGAAGTATCGCT
>JAQWFH010000016.1:0-7612 GCA_028704515.1 Eubacteriales bacterium | reverse complement strand
TTGAGCTTTTCAACTCCTGGCTGTTTAAATACTCATCATAAAGCTGATTCTGCTGATAGTAGGTGTATAGAGAACCCGCAAGGGGTATTAAAATAATCACAATTCCGGCAATTATAAGCCAAGTGGAAAGTTTTTTCATACAGATTACCCCCTCTAATTATTCGCGCCAAAATGTGCAATACGTCATATGCATTATAAAGGATTAAGGCTAAGTAGACAAGATTTATATAAAAAAAATAAATATAGCAAAAGCTTGTTATTTATGACCATTTTATGACCACCTAATGTAATAATGTAGCATATTGAAAAATGGGACAGATAGGAATGTATCATACATATCGTGTTCCAAAGGGATGCGGAGAGGCATGTTTCTTATCTGGGCACTTGAAACATGTGGAGCGAGTAGTGCAACCACCCCTTCTCTTTATCAGAAAACAGAGAAAGGAGTGTCGTTATGTCCAGGAGATTATCAAATCAATTAACTAGAAAACAATCAAACTGGCAGCGTAATCAATCAAAAAAGAAGCTTTTATTAATGAGGGTCGCTGCAATAATGACAACATTTACGGTAGCAACACTGGGACCGATTGCGCAGGGCCCGGTGATTTTTGCCGATACATTAGTACAAATAGAACAACCCGGAGGCGACATAGAGCAATCGGAGGAGAGTGGCTCGTTGTTTATGGATATTGGAAGAGTTATAGAAACTGACGTGGATGCAGATTCTGATTCCGAGGGGGATGCAGACATAGATTTGGATAGCGATAGTAATGCGGATACTGATGCTGACAGTGACAGTGACGCCAACTCAGATAGCGATGCATATGTCGATGGTAACAGTGATGCGGATGCAGATGCGGATACCGATACCGATGCTGACAGTGACGCCAACTCAGATAGCGATGAAGATGCTGACGGTGACAGTGATGCAGATATCAACCCGGATGCAGGCGCTAATGCGGGCGGCGATGCGGATTTTGACACAGACATCGATATGAACGTTAATGCCGATCCTGAGGCAAATCTGTTTATGGCCGGAATGTCTCTTTTTGGAAGCTCCTCCTCTGAAATAATCTCAACTACAGTTCTTTCCCAATCCTAAGGAGAGAAGATTAGTGAGGGATGGGGAAGTGCTACGTTTGCGGGTCAACATACATCAAATGGTAAGGATGCTTCTACTAAAATACAGGAGGGGAAAGATGGAGAAGAAAATCCTTGGTCACTATCCATTAATGTAAAAAGCGATAAGAATTGGGCGCTTGTTGCTAATGGAAATGTCCCTGTGGGAACTTTTGATCTTTATGTACAAGAAAAACAAGGCGGCCATACAGAAATAAACAAATATAAAATTACCATTTTACATTCGGATAGCGGCGCGATTTTGGAAATAGTACTTGGTTCCGGAACGGGATCAAACTCTGTTAATGAAGTAAAATGGACAGCATTCACTCCGGATAATGATGACGGCGACGCCGATGCCGATTCTGACGCCGATGCCGATGCTGATGCCGATGCTGATGCTGACGCCGATGCCGATGCTGACGCCGATTCTGACGCCGATGCCGATGCTGATGCCGATGCTGATGCTGACGCCGATGCCGATTCTGACGCCGATTCTGACGCCGATGCTGATGCCGATGCTGATGCTGACGCCGATGCCGATGCTGACGCCGATGCTGATGCCGACGCTGATGCTGATGCTGATGCTGATGCCGACGCTGATGCCGATGCTGATGCTGATGCCGGCGCTGATGCGGACGCTGATGCCGATGCCGACGCGGATGCCGACGCTGATGCGGACGCCGATGCCGGCGCGGATGCGGATGCCGATGCTGACGCCGACAGTGATGGTCCCGGCGGTGGTGGCGGTGGCGGGGGGGAAGTACCACACAAACGGATCCCGAAACGGAAATAGATGATGAGGAAGTACCGGGCTCCCCTGTGGATCCTGAAAAATCCGAAGTGATCATCGATGAGGAAGTGCCGGGAGCAGCGTTACCTCAAACAGGAGGGGCCGGCACAGGTATCTTCTACGGATTGGGCGCGTTATTAACCGCTTTAGGCGTAAGACTGAGAAAGAATAATTAAAAAATCTTAACTACATACTGTATTTTGATTGATAAGGCCGCGATTTATTTCCGGCCTTATCGGTTTATTTAGGAAGCGATGATTGACAAATTTACAAATATGCGATGAATACGTATGATCACGATAGATGTAATGTGGACAAATTTGGGAAGGGAGAATTGGAGTGAGTATATCTGATAACGGCAAAGGCGATACAAATATGAAAGAAATGCTTGAAGAATTAAGAGGGGAAATTTTTGCGCAAGGCGGTGCAGCCGCTAAAAACACGGAATCATTTTTTAAAAACAAGCAAAAGTATATTGTCTTTTTATCGTTCAGCGATGCTAAAAGCAGGGCTTATGTGACAAAGGGAATCGGCAATTCGGTTGAGACCGCCTGGAAAAGTGCGGCAGATTTAATGAAAAAGAAAGTAAAGGATGTTAATATAAAACCAATCTGGATAAAAGCAGATATTGTGACAGACGTCAAAGGATACAGCTATGCGAATTTTATAAAGTACATTTCCGGAATAAAGATTAATTATTTTCGAGAGGGAATTGCTCTTGATAATCTGTTCAATATCGCATTTTTGGAGCAGGAGGTTAATGCGAACGCATTTATTTGGGAGACAAAAGATTCCGGGAGAAATCAAAAGCAAATGGTGTGGAAAAATATTAATTTTTATTTGAAAAAGAACTTGGGGGAAATACGCAATATTGATCAGAGCGCAATTACCAATGTCTATACATTTCGTACCATTGGGTTTTTCCATGATGGGACAAAGTGCTACTTGCTGCATAACGATGGCCTGAATATCGGGCGGCGACATATAGAGGAAACGGATGCGCCGTTGCTGCAAGAAATAATAGAGCGGTCTTCAAATTTTTTGGCAGACCAGGTGGATGAAACTGGAAAATTCTGTTACGGATACTTCTCTTGCTTCGACAAAACAGTGCCGGGATATAATATATTAAGGCATGCGAGCACTGCCTACTCTATGATTGAGGCATATGAGTGCAATAAAGACTTAAAGTTGAAAAACAGTATTCAACGCTCTTTAGAATATTTATTAAAGGAAGGCATAAGGACTTTTGAAGAGCATGAGGAAGCAGGCAAATCGGCATTTGTGATTGAAAGATTAAAAGACGATGACAGTGAAATTAAGCTCGGGGCCAATGCAGCTGCGATACTCGCATTCACGAAATATGCAAAGGTCTTCAACGACGATACTTATATTCCCGCGGCACAAGCATTGGCAGAGGGAATCAGATTTTTTCAGGACAAACAAGACGGCTCCTTTGTACACATCTTAAATGTTCCAGACCTTTCCGTGAGAGAAAAGCACCGAATTATTTATTATGACGGTGAGGCAGCTTTTGCATTGATGCGGTTGTATGATATAGACAGGGATGAGCGATGGCTTGAAGCAGTTGAAAAAGCCTTTGAATATTTTATCAGTAATAATTATTGGAAACATGGTGACCACTGGCTTAGTTACTGTTCTTATGAATTGATGAAATATAGGCCGGAGCAAAAATACATCGCGTTCAATCTGAAAAACGCAGACGGTATTTTAGATTTCTGCCTGAGACGTGAAACCACGTATCCCACTTTGCTTGAACTGTTGATGGCAACCTACTGCATGATAGAGAAAATGAAAAACGATGCACTTTTTCTTGAGATGCTGGAGTCTTTCGATTGTAAAAAGCTGATTAATGCGATTGAACATCGTGTTGTACATCAGCTGAACGGCTTATTTTTCCCGGAAGTGGCTATGTATTTTAAAGCTCCGGAGAAGATCGTTTGGTCGTTTTACATAAGGCATCACTCATTTCGAACGAGGATTGATGATAACGAACACAATATCTCGGGGTATTGCAGCTACTTGCACAACATAAGTATGGCGTGATGAATAACCGAGTATTTTGATAAAGTGTTGCTTCATCAATCAAAGGGAGCCTCTCATTGAGAGGCTCCCTTTGATTGAAAAACTTTTATATTACGTGGTTTTTAATTTCAAATCCGGCGTCCGCAAAAGCGTCTTTTATATTCTGTGCATGCTCAGCGCTCCTCGTCTCAATCAGGAACCTGACGAAGCAGCTGCTGATTGGCATATTAGGGTCACTATTGCTGTGATATACTTCCAAAATATTTCCACCAAGATCACCGATTATGCCGCAAGCCTTGTTGAGCGTGCCGGGCCTGTCGGGGAGAGCAACAGTGAAGGAAGTTTTGCGCCCGCTCATAATAAGGCCTCTTGCTATAACTCTGTTAAGGATATTTACATCTATATTTCCGCCGCTGACAACACAGGCTACCTTCTTTCCCTTTAAATCAAACTTATTAAAGTAAGCCGCTGCGACAGAGGCAGCACCGGCGCCCTCTGAGATGACCTTCTGTTTTTCAAGAAGCATTAAAACAGCAGCAGCAATTTCATCCTCTGAAACAACAGCAATATCATCTACGTACTTGGATATAATATCGTAGGTTAAATCACCCGGTGCTTTTACGGCAATGCCGTCTGCAAAGGTATCCGAGCTTGATGTTGATGTAAGCTTCTTCTCTTTGAAAGAGTTGTACATTGCGGAGGCGTTTGCCGCTTGAACCCCATAGACCTTACATTCCGGTTTGAGGGCCTTAACTGCAAGAGCAATCCCTGAGAGAAGTCCACCGCCGCCGATTGCTGTGATTATTGCATCGACATCAGGAAGCTGATCCAATATTTCAAGACCGATAGTGCCTTGACCGGCGATAACATATTTATCATTAAAAGGATGAACGAAGGTTGCTCCCGTTTCTTTCTGAAGCTCCTTTGCTTTTAGGTAAGCGTCATCATAGGTATCTTTAACAAGGCATATGTCGGCTCCGTATGCTTGCGTTGCGGCAACCTTACTTACTGGGGCGTTTATTGGCATACATATATTACATTTTATATTATTCTTTTGTGAAGCTCTTGCAACCCCCTGTGCATGGTTCCCCGCACTGCAAGCGATAATTCCTCTTGCCTTTTCTTCATCGCTGAGATTGCTTATTTTATAGGCGGCTCCACGAGCCTTAAAGCTACCTGTGACCTGTAGGTTTTCTGTCTTGAGGTAGATTTCGTTGTCCTCGGAAATATTAGAAGCGAGGAACAAATCCGTCATTCTTACATCTTTTTTTATAACATTTTGAGCATCTTTTATCATATCAAGTGATACCATATTAACCACCCTTTCCAAATTTAAAGCGCAAAAAAAGATTAAAACTTCATAATATATATATTATACCAGAAAAATAAGGGTTCAAGCAAATTTATACAGTTATAACGCATTCGAAAAAAACATATGTATAGTAGCACTACAGCAAGTTAATGTGATAAGAACTGTTTTTATTTACATATTGTCAGAATAATGTTATAATATTTCTGTTGCACGCTTTTGGAAAGCGTCATATGCATACCAAAAATAACTTTAGGAGGTCTAAAATGAAAGGCTATACAGGTGACATGATTAGAAACGTTGCATTGCTTGGGCACGGGGGCTGCGGAAAAACAACTCTCCTTGAAGCTGCACTTTTAGCAACGGGCGTTATTAACAGGCTGGGCAGAGTTGAAGATGGAAACACGGTATCCGACTATGATAAAATGGAAATAGAAAAAGGATACTCAATCTCCGATTCAATCGTACCCGTTGAATATAACAAGGTTAAGCTTAACTTTATAGATACTCCGGGCTTTTTTGATTTCGTAGGCGAAGTGAATTCGGCTATGAGCGCGGTAGACGCCGCATTGATATTGGTAGATGCATCCTCAGGTGTACAGGTAGGAACTGAAAAGGCTTGGGATTCTTGCAAGCAGTTCAATATGCCGAGAATTTTTGTAATAACTAAGACGGATAAAGAAAACGTCGATCTAGAAGCGACAATAGCGGAATTAAAGGATAAGTTTGGAACTTCAGTAGTTCCATTTGATGACAAAGATGCTATTGCGGAAGTTGTTGCAGAGACCGATGAAGAATTGATGGAAAAATATTTCGGCGGCGAGGAATTTACACTCGAAGAATTAAAAACCGGGCTTTTTGGCGGTATAGTGTCAGGCGATATTGCACCTGTTCTTGCGACTTCTTCTATCAATGACGAAGGAATTAAAGAACTAATGCAAGCCGTAATAGATTATGTTCCAAAAGCATCGTCTCATGCCCCAATAAAGACTGTAGATGGCGAAGAAATTGCGTGTGACCCAGCAGGAAAGCCTGTTGCATTTGTATTTAAGACTATTGCAGACCCATTCCTTGGCAAAATAAACCTGCTTAAGGTTGTATCGGGAGAGCTGCATACCGGCATGGAATTATATAATTCTCGTGTGGAAAAAGCGGAAAAATTAGGCTCCTTATTCTTCCTTAGAGGAAAAAATCAAGGAGATTGTCCAGGTGCTGTTGCAGGAGATATCGTTGCTGCTGCGAAGCTTCAGTTCACGCAAACGGGAGACACCCTTTCTGAAAAGGCAAGTGATATCGTGCTCCCTCCTATTGAATTCCCACAGCCATCGCTTTACATAGCAGTCGAACCGAAGAATAAGGGCGACGATGAAAAGATTTCTTCAGGACTCCATAAGCTTATGGAAGAGGATCCATCCTTTGTTCTTGAAAGAAATTCAGAGACAAGACAGACGCTTCTCGGAGGCCAGGGCGAAATCCAGCTCAATATAATAACAGCAAAACTCAAAGATAAATTCGGAGTTGATGTACAATCAGTTCCTCAAAAAATAGCATACAGAGAAACAATCAAGGCTACATCGGATGTTCAAGGTAAGCATAAGAAGCAGTCAGGCGGAGCCGGCCAGTACGGTGATGTTCACATCAGATTCTCTCCTTCGCAAGAGGAATTTGAATTCTCAGAAGAACTGTTTGGCGGTTCTGTACCGAAGAACTATGTGCCTGCTGTTGAAAAAGGGCTTTTGGAATCATTGAACAGAGGGCCTCTTGCAGGTTGCAAGGTAGTAAATGTAAAAGCAGTCCTCTACGATGGATCTTACCATGATGTAGATAGTAATGAAATGGCGTTTAAGATTGCTGCCACCCTCGCATTCAAGAAGGGTATAGTCGAAGCTACGCCTTGCCTACTTGAGCCTATCATGCATCTTGAAGTGTCGGTTCCAGGTGATTACATGGGAGATGTAATGGGAGATATGAACAAGAGAAGAGGAAAAATCCTCGGTATGGAACCAAAAGCAGGTGGAGGTCAGAAGCTTGTAGCCGAGGCACCTCAATCAGAGCTTTTCGACTATGCGATTGTTCTTCGTTCCATGACTCAGGCAAGAGGAAGTTTTACAATGACATTTGAACGTTACGAAGAGGTTCCTCAGCACTTGGCCGAAAAGATTATAGCTGCACATAAAGAAGATGAAGCTTAAGAAAATATAAAACTTTAAAGCGGGTGGTTTGAACTGACCCTTGTCAAGTAGACGAGTAATTTAATTAAAATCCTATGCACATTTTGATGCATGGTTTCGGTATTCTAAAGGAGCCATGCATCCTAATCTTTTTTGGAACCTTTCTCCATTATAAAA
>JAQWFH010000052.1 GCA_028704515.1 Eubacteriales bacterium | reverse complement strand
GAAATCGAATTCTTCCAGGGACTGTAAAGTAGGAGGTACAGAAGAATGGGAATCAGAAAATATAATCCGACTACTCCGGGCTTGAGAGGAATGACGGTTTCCACATTTGAGGAAATCACAAAAAGCACTCCTGAAAAATCTCTTACGGTAACACTTAAGAAGCATTCCGGTAGAAATGTCAGAGGTAAGATTACAGTAAGACATAGAGGCGGCGGTACAAGACCTAAGTACAGAATCATCGACTTCAAGAGAAAGAAAGACGATATTCCGGGCAAGGTTTCCGCAGTCGAATATGATCCTAACAGAAGTGCAAACATTGCTCTCATCGTTTATGCGGACGGAGAAAAGAGATATATCATAGCTCCGGATGGCTTAAAGGTAGGAGATATCATCGTATCAGGACCAAACGTGGATATAAAAGTAGGTAACGCTTTACCTCTCAAGAATATCCCGGTCGGTACAATGATCCACAATATAGAAATGAAAGCCGGAAAAGGCGGACAGATTGCAAGATCCGCAGGAAACGCAGCACAGCTTATGGCTAAGGAAGATAACTATGCACAGATAAGGCTTCCTTCCGGAGAAGTAAGAAAGATTAGAATTGAATGCAGAGCTACAATCGGCGAGGTAGGAAATTCCGATCACGGCAACATCCAGATAGGTAAAGCGGGCAGAAAAAGACACATGGGTATAAGACCTACCGTAAGAGGTTCTGTAATGAACCCTAACGATCACCCTCACGGCGGTGGTGAAGGTAGAACCGGTATCGGTCGTGTGGGCCCTGTAACACCTTGGGGCAAGCCTGCACTCGGATATAAGACTAGGAAGAAGAAAAAAGCTTCAAATCAATATATCGTAAAGAGTAGAAAAGTTAAATAAGAAGGAAGGAGCATAGATAATGGGTAGATCACTAAAAAAGGGTCCTTTCGTAAACGCTAAGCTGCTCACCGCTATCGAAGATATGAATGCAGCCAACGAGAAGAAAGTATTAAAAACATGGTCAAGACCATCGACGATATTCCCGCAGATGGTGGGTCACACTATTGCGGTACATGACGGCAAAAAACATGTCCCTGTATATGTTACAGAAGATATGGTAGGACACAGGCTGGGAGAGTTCGTTCCTACAAGAAACTACAGAGGTCATGCCTCTGATAGAACCACAAAGAAAAAGTAAGAAGGGAGAACATTAAAAATGGAAGCAAAAGCAGTTGCAAAATATGTAAGAGTGTCTCCTATCAAGCTTAAACCTGTTGCGGATTTAGTAAGAGGGAAAAACTTAAACGAGGCGCTGACAATATTGAAATTCACACCCGGAAAGGGTTCGCAGGTCATAGAGAAAGTTATGGCATCAGCTGCTGCAAACGCTGAGAACAACTTTGATATGAATCCGGATAATTTATACGTAGCCGAAGTTTACGCTCACCAGGGACCTACTATGAAAAGATGGAGAGCCGGAGCACAGGGCAGAGCATCAATGATCCTTAAGAGATCGAGCCACATTGGCGTAACTCTTAAGGAAAGAGACTAAGGATAGGGAGGTTCACTAAATGGGTCAGAAAGTAAGTCCACACGGTCTTAGAGTAGGCATCATCAAAGACTGGGACTCCAAATGGTATGCAAACAAAGATTCTTTTGCCGATTACCTGGTAGAAGACAATCAGGTCAGAAAATTAGTCAAGAAAAAATTATATGCGGCTGGAGTTTCAAAAATCTTGATAGACAGAGCTGCAAACAATCAATTAAAAGTAACAATTCTGGTTAATAAGCCTGGCATGGTGATAGGAAGATCCGGAGACGGAATTGAAACAATCAAAGCTGAGCTTGGAAAATTAACCGGAAAGACTACAGTTATAGATGTAAAAGAAATAAGAAGAATGGAGCTTGATGCTTGCCTCACAGCCGAAAGCATCGCACAGGCACTTGAAAGAAGGGTATCCTTCAGAAGAGCTATGAAACAGGCTATCGGAAGAACAATGAAGGCAAATGCAAAGGGCATAAAAGTCCTCGTATCTGGAAGACTTGGCGGAGCTGAAATCGCAAGATCCGAAAAATACAGCGAAGGAAATGTACCGCTTCATACTTTAAGAGCTGACATCGATTATGGTTTTGCCGAAGCAGATACAACTTACGGTAAGATTGGAGTAAAGGTTTGGATTAACCACGGTGAAATCCTTGACAAGGGACTCAAGACGGCTATTCCGGAAGAAAAGCCACAGAGAGGTTCCCGTCGTGACGGTGACAGAAGGCCTAGAAGAGACGGAGACAGACGTGACAACAGACGTACTGGAGGCCGCGATCAGAGAAATGAATTGCCAAAGGCAGTAAATCCGAGATCGAAAAAAGCGCCTAAACCTGTTGAAGCGCCTAAGGTTGAAGTTGAAAAGGCAGAACCAAAGGTTGAAGAAACAAACCAAGCATAATCGATAACAGAAAGGAGGATTAGCGTTATGTTAATGCCAAAGCGCGTTAAACGCAGAAGAGTCCACAGAGGCAGAATGAAAGGCGTAGCAACCAAGGGAAATACAATAACTTACGGAGCTTACGGTCTTGTAACAACTGAATGTGGATGGATAACATCAAATCAGATTGAAGCTGCCAGAATCGCGATGACAAGATCCATCAAGAGAGGCGGAAAAGTATATATAAAGATATTCCCTCATAAATCAGTAACAAAGAAACCTGCAGAAGTTCGTATGGGATCCGGTAAGGGTGCACCTGAGTATTGGGTAGCAGTAGTTAAGCCGGGCAGAGTAATGTTCGAAATAGACGGAGTATCGGAAGAACAGGCAAGAGAGGCCATGAGACTGGCAGCCCATAAACTGCCTGTAAAATGCAAGTTTGCCATCAAGGGTCAGAAAAAAACAGAGGGTGGTGAAGCATAATGGAAGCAAAGAAAATGAGAGAAATGACAGTCGTGGAATTAAACGCTGAGCTCAAAAAGCAGAAAAACGAACTGTTTAACCTGAGATTCCAGCATGTGACGGGACAACTTGAAAACCCTATTAAAATGAGGGACGTAAAGAAAGATATTGCAAGACTTAAAACTGTAATTAAACAAAAAGAATTACAGAGCTAACGGGAAGGAGGATGTAATATGACAGTTGAAAGAAATAGAAGAAAGACAAAAGTCGGTCTTGTTGTGTCCGACAAAATGGATAAGACAGTTGTAGTTGCAATCGAAGACTTCGTAAGACATTCCCTTTACGGAAAAGCAGTAAAGAGAACAAAGAGAATTAAAGCTCACGACGAGAGTAACGAATGCAATATCGGTGATAAAGTAAGAATTATGGAAACGAGACCACTCTCAAAAGACAAGAGATGGAGACTCGTTAATATCATAGAGAAAGCTAAGTAAAGGAGGCACCCGAAAATGATTCAGACTGAAACAAGATTAAAAGTCGCTGATAATTCAGGTGCAAAGGAACTTTTATGTATCAGCATACTAGGCGGAACATCCCGTATGTGTGCAAATATTGGAGACATAATTGTTTGTACCGTTAAAGATGCAACTCCGGGCGGAGTTGTAAAGAAAAGCGATGTAGTTAGGGCTGTAGTGGTTAGAAGCAAGACAGGCGCCAGAAGAGTTGACGGCAGCTATGTCAAGTTTGACCAAAACGCAGCGGTAATTATAAAAGAAGATAAGACTCCGATGGGAACTCGTATCTTCGGACCGGTAGCAAGAGAACTTCGTGACAAAGGTTTCATGAAGATTGTATCTTTGGCACCGGAAGTACTATAGGAGGTCCGGGCGATGAAAATAAAGAAAAATGACACAGTGATTGTAATCACCGGCAAGGATAAAGGAAAATCCGGAAAAGTCCTGAAAACAATGCCAAAGGAAAACAGAGTTATTGTTGAAGGCGTAAATGTTCAAACAAAGCATCAGA
Organism: Eubacteriales bacterium; assembly: GCA_028704515.1. Lineage (GTDB taxonomy): Bacteria > Bacillota > Clostridia > Peptostreptococcales > Anaerovoracaceae > UBA1440. The sequence continues at coordinate 7,205 of JAQWFH010000052.1, read as the reverse complement.
AGCAGACTAGAACTTCAAAGCCTGAAATAAAGCATATAGAAGGTGCCATTGATGCTTCAAACGTAATGTTTTACGACAAAAAAGCCGGCAATGCCTTGAAAATAGGATATAAGGTTACTAATGGAAAAAAGGTGCGTATATCCAAGAAAACAGGCACTGCAATTGATTAAGAAAGGAGGAGATGATTTTGACAGCTAGATTAAGAGAAAATTACACTAATGAAGTATTTCCCGCTTTGAAAGAGAAGTTCCAATATAATAACAAAATGGAAGTTCCTAAGCTGGAAAAGATTACGATAAATATTGGACTTGGCGAGGCAAAAGACAACGCTAAGGTAATGGAAAAGGCAGTAGAAGAATTAGCACTTATCAGCGGACAAAGGCCTGTAATTACAAAGGCAAAGAAGTCAATCGCGAACTTCAAGGTAAGACAGGGAATGCCTGTTGGAACAAAGGTTACTCTGAGAGGAGATAACATGTATGAGTTTGCGGATAAATTCTTCAATATCGCTCTTCCGAGGGTAAGAGACTTCAAGGGTTTATCGAAAAATTCATTTGACGGCAGGGGAAACTATTCACTTGGTATTAAAGAACAGCTCATTTTCCCTGAAATCGTTTATGATCAGGTCGACATGATAAAAGGCATGAACATTGTATTTACAACGACGGCAAAAACCGATGAAGAAGCAGCAGAATTGCTGCGCATGCTCGGTCTGCCGTTTGAGAAATAGGAGGGAATTATGGCTAAGACATCTCTCAAGATAAAACAGGCAAGAAGGCCTAAGTTTTCAACACGAGCATACACAAGATGCAGAATCTGCGGAAGACCGCACTCAGTGCTGAAAAAGTACGGCATTTGCAGGATTTGCTTCAGAGAACTTGCTTACAAGGGCGAAATCCCAGGCGTAAAGAAAGCAAGCTGGTAGGAATATAATAATAGTTGCGAAGGCTCGCCAATAGAGTGAGAACCACGCAAAGGAAGGAGAAACAACTGATATGACAATGACAGATCCTATAGCGGATATGCTAACAAGAATCAGAAATGCCAACACTGTAGGCCACGACACAGTAGATGTCCCTTCTTCGAAAATGAAGAAATCAATAGCGGGAATACTTGTGGAAGAAGGCTACATTAAGGGATTTGATGTTATAGAAGATAACAAGCAAGGCATGATCAGAATTCAAATGAAGTATGGTGCCGGCAAAGAAAAAGTAATCAGTGGAATTAAGAAAATTTCAAAACCCGGACTCAAGGTTTATGCAAAAGCAAATGAGGTGCCAAAAGTATTGGGCGGCCTCGGAATCGCAATCGTCTCTACTTCACATGGAGTAATAAGCGATAAGGAAGCAAGAAACCTCGGAGTAGGCGGCGAAGTTATTTGTTACGTTTGGTAGGAGGTATAATATGTCAAGAATAGGTAAACTGCCTGTTGCAATTCCTGCCGGCGTTGAGGTTAAAGTTGACGATAACAACTTAGTTTCCGTAAAAGGGCCTAAAGGAAAGCTACAGGAGCAGATAAGCAAGATAATAAAAGTACAAATAAATGAAGGCGAACTCGCTGTTACAAGAGAACGTGACAGCAAGGCGCATAGAGCACAGCACGGTCTGGCAAGAACACTTATAAACAATATGGTTGAAGGTGTTACAAACGGATTTGAAAAGAAGCTTCACCTTGTAGGGGTTGGCTACAAGTGTGAAAAACAGGGTCAAAAGCTAGTTTTACATGTAGGCTATTCACACCCTGTAGTCATGGAAGATCCGGATGGAATCACTACAGAGTGCCCTTCAGCAACAGATATCATAGTTAAGGGTACAGATAAAGCGATTGTCGGAAATTATGCTGCAAACATCAGAGCTTGGAGAAAACCTGAACCTTATAAAGGCAAAGGTATCAAATATATTGATGAAGTTATTCGCAGAAAAGAAGGTAAGACCGGAGCTAAATAATAGGAAAGGAGTTAAAAAATTATGGCTATTGAAAGCAGAAATTATAGACGTCTTAAAAGACATCAAAGGGTTAGAAAGACTATATCTGGAACTCCTGAGAGACCTAGGCTTTGTGTTTACAGAAGTAACAAGAACATTTCGGTACAGATTATCGACGATGTAAACGGAGTTACACTTGCTGCAGTCTCTTCACTGGACAAAGACCTAAAAGGAGAAATCCCCTGCGGTGGCAACAAGGCAGCTGCAAAAAAGGTCGGAGAAGCTATCGCAAAAAGAGCGCTTGGAAAAGGAATAGATACAGTACGCTTTGACAGAGGCGGATTCCTTTATCATGGAAGAGTAAAAGAACTCGCAGAAGGCGCCAGAGAAGCCGGACTGAAATTCTAACAGGAGGAGAAAAGGAATGCGTGAAAAGCTAATTGATGCATCCAAGCTGGACTTAAAGGAAACTATTGTCAGCATCAGAAGAGTTGCCAAGACAGTAAAGGGCGGCAGAAACATGAGATTCTCTGTTACTGTTGTAATAGGTAACGGTGAAGGTTATGTTGGCTGCGGTCTCGGAAAAGCTCAGGAAATTCCTGAAGCTGTAAGAAAAGCGGTAGAAGATGCAAAGAAGAATTTAATATATGTTCCTATGGTAGGAACAACCATCCCACACAGAATTACGGGCATTTTCGGAGCGGGAAGAGTAGTAATCATCCCTGCTGCGCAAGGTACCGGAGTTATAGCGGGCTCTTCCGTTCGTACAATATTGGAAGCTGCCGGCATTAAGGATGTAAGAGCTAAATCAATCGGCTCACACAACACAGCCAATATGGCTTATGCAACAATCGAAGGATTGAGAAATCTTTTGACAGTAGAAAAGGTTGCTAGGCTTAGAGGCAAAACAAAAGAAGAAATATTAGGATAGGAGGAAGCAGAAATGGCAAATAAGATTAAAATAACTCTTACAAAGAGCATCATAGGCGCTTCCCCAAAGCAAAGAAAAGTAGTAGAAGCGTTAGGCTTAAAAAAGATGCAGCATTCGGTTGAAGTGGCTGACACACCGCAGATTCGCGGCGCTGTTGCCAAAGTCGTGCATCTTGTTACTGTAGAAGAACTATAGGAATGGAGGTGCAAAGGATATGAAACTTCATGAACTAAAAGCTCCTGAAGGTGCAGCAAAGGCACCCAAGAGAAAAGGTCGCGGAACAGCGAGCGGATGGGGAAAGACTGCCGGCAGAGGTATGAATGGACAGAATTCAAGATCTGGCGGAGGAGTAAGACTCGGCTTCGAGGGTGGACAGATGCCACTCTTCAGACGTATTCCGAAGAGAGGATTTACAAACATTTGGGCGACAAAATATACAATCATTAACGTAGATGATCTTAACAGATTTGAAAACGGTACAGTTGTAACACCTGAACTCTTGAGTGAAGTGGGGATGACGAAGCAAGTAAAAGATGGCATAAAAGTGCTCGGAGAGGGCACGCTTGAAAAGAACGTTTCAGTAAAAGCTCATAAATTTAGCAAAACTGCTGTTGAAAAGATTGAGGCTGCCGGGGGAAAGGCAGAGGTGATTTAGTATGGACAATATGCTTACAACGGTTGCCAAGGCGTGGAAAATTGACGATGTCAGAAAAAAGATCACTTACACATTGCTTATGCTTGTCGTATTCAGAATCGGGTCTAACATTCCGGTTCCAAACATAAACAGAGGCGCGTTGGAGGAAGTATTTAGTGGTAATTACGGGCTCTTCGATTTATTCGATCTGTTTTCCGGTGGAGCATTCAGTAATTTTACAATATTTGCTCTGAGTATCACGCCATATATTACAGCATCGATTATCTTTCAACTTCTGACAATAGCTATTCCTGCTTTGGAGAAGCTGGCGAAGGAAGGTGCAGAGGGCAAAAAGAAAATAGCGCAATACACACGTTATCTTACGGTAGCGCTGGCATTCGTTCAAGCCATAGGTCTTACAATCGGTCTTTTCAGACAGGCGATTATTAACGATGACACTTTTTCACTCATCATAGTGGTACTCGTGCTTTCGGCAGGTACAGCATTCTTGATGTGGCTCGGTGAAAAGATTAATGAAAACGGTATCGGTAACGGTATTTCACTCATCATTTTCGGAGGTATTATAGCAAGATTACCATCCGCAATCCACTCTACATGGAATCACTTCCGTGACGGAGAGATAGGTGTAGTTACAGTAGCCCTGTTCCTGATATTTGCGTTTATCGTTATAGTAGGCATCATACTGATTCAGCAGGGACAAAGAAGGATTCCGGTGCAATATGCCAAGAGAGTTGTAGGAAGAAAGATGTACGGCGGTCAGTCGACACATATTCCGCTCAAGGTTAACCAAGCGGGCGTAATTCCTGTAATATTCTCTATGTCATTGCTACAGTTCCCTCTAACATTGACATACTTCTGGCCTAATGCCGCAGTAACTGACGTTATTACAAAATGGATGTCACCGGCAGGCTCTCCAGGAGTTTGGTTTTACGGAGCATTCAATATAGTACTAATCATGTTCTTCACTTACTTCTATACGGCTGTTACATTCAACCCTGTCGAAGTAGCTGACAACATGAAGAATAACGGCGGCTTTATTCCAGGAATAAGACCGGGAAGGCCAACAGCTGAATATATAAACAAAGTAATGACGAGAATTACTTTCGTAGGAGCTGTATTCCTGGCAGTTGTAGCAACACTGCCTACACTCGTAAATCAGTTCACACCGCTCAACTTTATGTTTGGAGGAACATCCCTCCTAATCGCAGTCGGTGTTGCGCTTGACACTATGAGACAGCTCGAAAACCAGATGGTTATGAGAAACTACGAAGGCTTTTTAAAGTAAGGAGATGAGGAAATGAATTGGATTCTTTTAGGCCCTCCGGGTGCAGGAAAAGGTACTCAGGCCTCAAAAATAGTGGAAAAATACAGTATCCCTCATATTTCTACAGGCGATATATTCAGAAAGAATATTAAAGAAGGCACACCACTGGGCAAGAAAGCACAGGAATATATGAATAAAGGCCTGCTTGTGCCAGATGACCTTGTAGTAGAGATTGCTGCAAGCAGATTGCTCGAAGATGACTGTAAAAAAGGTTTTCTCCTTGATGGTTTCCCAAGAACCGTTTATCAGGCACAAAAGCTTGATGAGTTCCTTGCATCAAACGGATCTAAGATCGATTGCGTGCTCGACGTAGCAGTTGACAAGAACGAGCTCATGGGAAGGCTTATCGGCAGACGCGTTTGTAAAGCTTGTGGCGCAGGCTTTCATGTGACAAATATGCCTCCGGTAAAAGAAGGAATCTGTGACATATGCGGAGGACAGCTTTATCAAAGAGCCGACGACACAGAGGAAACCGTAGCGAACAGAATTTCCGTCTATGAGGCCGAGACTATGCCTCTCATAGATTATTATGAGAAAGCCGGTAACATTAAACATATTGACGGAGCAAAAGATCTCGACGCCGTATTTGCAGACATTGTAAGCGCTTTGGGAGAATAAAGTAATGATCATCATCAAATCGCAGGATGAAATAGAAATAATGCGTGAGTCCGGAAAAGTCACAGGGCTTATCTTAAAGGAGCTTGAAAAAATTATTGCTCCGGGGATCAGCACAATGGATATTAATGGCTTTGTTGAGGAAACGATACTTAAGCATAAAATGATACCGACCTTCAAAGGCTACGGGGGCTATCCCGCCGCAGCATGTGTATCTGTAAATGAAGTGGTAGTTCATGGAATACCATCTAAGGAAAAGATACTGAAGCAGGGCGATATTGTAAGTGTCGATGTTGGAAGCACTTACAAAGGCTACGTTTCCGATGCGGCAAGGACATATCCGGTAGGCGAGATATCAAGCGAGGCAGAAAGACTCATAAGAGTCACAAGAGAAAGCTTTTTTGAAGGGCTCAAGTTCTGTCGAGCCGGATATAGATTGTCCGATATCTCCCACGCGATACAAAAGAAAGCAGAAAGCGAAGGGTTTGGTGTAATAAGAGATTTTGTTGGGCATGGGGTTGGCAGAGAAATGCATGAAGACCCTCAGATCCCAAATTACGGCAAGCCAGGGAGAGGACCAAGATTACTGCAGGGCATGGTTCTTGCAATAGAGCCTATGATAACCCAAGGAAGCTATGAGATAGAAGTACTTCTCGATAATTGGACAGCAGTGACTTGTGACGGCAAACTTGCTGCGCATTATGAAAATACTGTAGTTATTACTGATGGTGAGCCTGAGTTGCTTACCTTGTAGGAGGTGTAATATATGGCGAAGAAAGACGTCATCGAAGTATTCGGAACCGTTGTAGACGCTCAGCCGAACGCAATGTTTAAGGTAAAGCTGGAAAACGGGTACGAAATACTGGCACACATTTCAGGAAAAATCAGAATGAATTTCATAAGGATTTTGCCCGGTGATAAAGTTAAGGTTGAACTTTCACCATACGATTTAACTCGCGGCAGAATTACTTGGAGAGATAAATAGGCAAATTTTCCATAATGGAGAAGACCTATGAATATAAAGGAGGTTTTTTAAGATGAAAGTTAGAGCATCAGTAAAACCTATCTGCGAAAAGTGCAAGATTATCAAAAGAAACGGCAAAGTGATGGTAATCTGTGAAAACCCTAGGCACAAGCAGAAGCAAGGCTGATAAAAAGAGTTTAAAAATATAAATTTATGTAGAGAATTAAAGGAATGACCTGTCTATATTGCGCCTTGTTGCGTGACCGAAGATAGGAGAAGGAGGAATGTATGGCTAGAATAGCCGGTGTAGACTTACCAAGAGAAAAAAGAGTAGAAATCGGACTTACGTATATCTATGGTATAGGAAGAGCTTCTGCAAATGTAATTTTGGAGAAGGCACAGGTAAATCCTGACATCAGAGTTAAGGATTTGACGGAAGATGAGGCCGGTCGTATAAGAAGAGTTATCGACCAAGAATACGCTGTTGAAGGAGATCTCAGAAGAGAGGTTTCACTCAACATAAAGAGACTTATGGAAATCGGCTGCTACAGAGGAATAAGACACAGAAGAGGTCTGCCTGTTAGGGGTCAAAAGACTAAGACAAATGCAAGAACTCGTAAAGGGCCGAAGAAAACTGTAGGCAGAAAAAAGAAAGCAAAGTAAGGGGGTAGGGTAGAATGGCTAAGACTGTAAAAAAGACAGTAAGAAAAAAGAAAAGAGAACGCAAGAATATCGAAAAAGGCCAGGCTCATATCCAGTCCACCTTTAACAATACTCTTGTAACTCTGAC
>JAQWFH010000078.1 GCA_028704515.1 Eubacteriales bacterium | reverse complement strand
AAGCCGGGCAATTTCTGTATGGCACCTTCCTGACATTTCTACCTAAATGTGGATAGGTGCGCAACTGAAAAATTATACTCCGGCTCAAGCCGGGCAATTTCTGTATGGCACCTTCCTGACATTTCTACCTAAATGTGGATAGGTGCGCAAAAAAAATAAATTGACGGAATAAACTACTCCGCCAATATTATATCATAAACTAAAAATGAATTGAAGAAAATTACAGTACCTTACTCAAAAATCCTTGTGTCCTCTTTTCTTTAGGGTTACCAAACAGCTCCGCAGGACTTCCCTGCTCAACTATAATTCCTTCGTCCATAAACAAGACCCTGTCTGCAACTTCTCTTGCAAAGCCCATTTCGTGGGTAACTATAACCATAGTCATTCCGCTATGAACAAGTTTTTTCATTACATCCAAAACCTCGCCTACCATCTCCGGATCGAGCGCACTCGTCGGCTCATCGAAGAGCATAATTTTCGGCTCCATAGCAAGCGCTCTGGCTATAGCCACACGCTGCTTTTGTCCGCCGGAAAGCGAAGATGGGAATGCAGCGACTTTTTCCTCAAGTCCGACCTGCTTTAAAAGATCCTTTGCACGCTTTTCGGCCTCGGCACGGCTCATTCCCAGAACTTTGATTGGTGCAACCGAAATATTTTCAAGCACATCCATATGCGGAAATAGGTTGAAGTTCTGAAACACCATCCCCATGTTTGCTCTGATCTCGTTTATTTTATCTGAGGTGATAACCTTGCCATCTATGCTTATTGTTCCCATTGTAGGTTCCTCAAGCATATTGATGCAACGCAGAAAAGTACTCTTTCCTGAACCGGATGGTCCTATTACACAAACCACTTCTCCGTCATTTATAATTTCATCGATACCGTTAAGTACCGTGTTATCTCCAAAGCTTTTAATCAATCCTTTAATTTGTATCATAATCTACACCGACGCCTTCCTTTTTGGGATGACAACTGCCTTTTCTCCCGGCTTGGAGCCGGGTGATTTCTTAGCGTCATCTTTCTTATCCGTCGCCATTCTCTTTTCCACATAGCTTACGAATCTTGAAAGTGGAATTGTCAGGATCATATAGGCAACAGCAACGCCTATATATGCTGGGAATGTTTCAAATGTGGCTGCATTCCATAGCGTACCCTTTCTCATGATTTCGATTACACCTACGAATGAAAGAACCGATGTTTCTTTTATAAGGGTTACAAATTCATTGCCGAGTGCAGGAAGTATTATTCTGAATGCCTGAGGAATCATAATGAGACGCATTGACATTGTATGGCTCATGCCCAAAGATCTTGCTGCCTCCATCTGTCCTTTATCTACAGCTTGCAATCCGCTTCTTATTACCTCCGCAACATACGCTGCACTGTTCAGCGAGCATACAATTACCGCGGGGATAATCAAATGTGACCACCTAAAATCCATACCGTTTGCTTGTAAAAGTTGAGGTACTCCATACGCAAAAATGAACGCCTGCACTATTATAGGTGTTCCTCTGACAATTTCTACATATATTGTTGCCGGAATCCTTAAAATCCAATGCTTAGACATTTTCATCAAAGCAATACCGAGCCCCAGGCAAACACCCAGGGCTACGGCGACTAAACTAACTCCGATTGTAACGGGTGCACCTTTAAGTGCTACTAAAAATCCGTCTAAATATAAACCCATTGTACAATCTCCTATCTGTTACAGTCTTTATTATTTTAGAACCATTTCGCAATCAGTTCATCGTATGTTCCGTTGTCGATCATATTCTGGAGTCCTGTATTTATCTTATCAAGAAGCTCCTTGTTACCTTTCTGTACAGCGAATCCATAAGATTCGGCACCCTCAGGCTCTCCTACTGTCTTAACGTAATCCGGCTGCTTTTTGATATATGATTCTGCAACAGGCTTATCTATAATAACAGCGTCTACATCTCCGTTACGAAGCTGGAGTATGCATGTTGTGAATGCATCCAGTATTACCGCTTCTTTAATCTTGCCTTCAGCCGCAAGTGCATCTGCTTTATCTGCACCTGTAGTGGCGATCTGGCTTGCAACCTTCATGTCTGCTGTAAGGTCTCCAAATCCGTTAATCGTTGTATTGTCTGCCTTTACAACAACTACTAGAGCTGAATCGTAATAAGTCGTTGAAAAATCAACTTTTGCCTGACGCGCTGGGTCTTCTGCATTCATTCCAGCTGTGATAATGTCGGCGTTGCCGGCTTCAAGTGCAGGTATGAGTGCATCAAACCCAAGAGCTGTGTATTCAACTTTAAATCCTTGGTCTTCAGCGATGGCATTCATTAAATCCATATCAAAACCGATAATATTCCCATCTTTATCTGTAGTATCAAACGGTGGGAATGAAGGCTCTGTTACCGCTTTATAAGTAACAACATCGCCATCACCACTATTGCCGCAAGCTACAAGTGAAAATACGAGAATCACAGCAACCGCTAAAATTAACAATTTCTTCATTTTTTCCTTCTTCATCATTATACTCCTTCTTTCATTAAATCCACTCCGGCTTACGCATGTATCTTTGCATAGATTATGCTCTTTTTATGCATATTTTGTATATTATTTCGAGTTTTATGCGTTTCCTTTGTATATTTATTAATTCATATTTATGATGATACACCTTTTTGTGTATTTATGCAAGGGGTTTTTTTAAAAAAATGTAAATCATTTTAAAGAGCGGAGCAATTATATACTGCTCCGCTCTGGTTCTTTTATATTATTGGATGATTTCCGTTACAACGCCTGAACCTACTGTTCTGCCGCCTTCACGTATAGCAAATCTAAGTCCTTCTTCAATTGCAATCGGTGTGATAAGTGTGA
>JAQWFH010000051.1:4969-12036 GCA_028704515.1 Eubacteriales bacterium | reverse complement strand
AACTGCTCGCTGTGGGCGGCGATCAAGCGCGGGTACGTGAAACAGATGGTTCGGTATTGCCGCTCATGGGGGTGGCGGTACTTTTGGTTGGACACGTTTCCGTTTCTGGACTGCAAGTTGACGCACCATCAATTCCATTACGTTTTTGCGCCGATCGTGTGCGCCGTGTGGTCCATCATAATGGCGGGTCTTGCTGCCGCGGTCGTTTATTTCTTGAATCGCTAACAACGTTTCTGGGGATAACCCGCGCCTCACGGCTCGGTAGCCCGTCGCCTCAAAGACTTGGTTATCCGGTAATTCAGGAGAACGATATGCACAGTGAAACGATTTTGGTTTGTGGGCCTGGCCATGATTCAGGCTTGGCAGAGGCAGTCCGAGAGGCTAATAAAAACTACATCGTGTTGTACAGAAACGACACCGTGCCGCCGCGCCCAGTACGTGCGCCGCTGACTCTCTCTGAGAAGGCGGAGCGCCAAACGATGATGTATCAGCCATGCCGTTGCGGAAGCGGAAAGAAGTACCGCTTTTGTTGTTTCCGTCGGGGATAACACGGGAGCCTAGGCACGAAGGAGGAGCTATGAACGAAGAAACGATCACTATTGACAAAGAAACTGCACTGAACGTCACATGCTGGGACTGGGGACAGCTTAAAGAAAACCCTGATAGTATTGACTGGATTCCAGCTCTGATGGCTGTAGCAAAGTTGTCGAAGATTGTGAACAAGCAAATGTATGGCGTGAATTACGATGAATAAGCCGAAGATACCAATCAAAGGCTTGGTTAGCGAAACCTTAAAAGGATGAAACAATGAAAAGACTATGGAAGAGAATCAAACTGGCGCTCGGTATCGGGCGCAAGCATTTCGTGTGGTTCGACCTCGAACGGCACAACTGCTACGAAATTGACGGCTCGGTTACTGGGCCGGACGGACAGCCCTACCCGCCCATTGACTGCGTGCGCGTGGCGCTTGGTGAGGAGGTGAAAATCTACCGGAGCAAGACGCGGAATACGCTGCACGCCTGCATTCGTGGAAGGGCCGTCACGTGTGACAAGCGCTATGGGCTGTTCTGCGAAAGCGACTTCGACACCGACAATTACGATTTTGTTGGGACGTTTCTTGTTTCACACTAACACGGAGCGCCCACACACGGCGCGAATCTGAAAAGGAGAAGCCATGAATGAAATCCGGCTAACAGCGGCCGACATCGGAAAGCGGGTAAAGCAAGACCGCGTAAACGACCTTGAAAATGCGCTGCGCGACACTCTCCGTCAACTGGAAAAGGGTCATAAACGGGAATGCGATGGATGGTGACTGGGTTCGCCTCAATCTTAACTAAGGAGACAGAAATGAGCTTTGCATTCGCAACCTGTGAGCGCCGCCGGGCGCTTGAATTCTTGAAAAAACTTTACCCGTCTTCTGTTGTGGAAGACACGGACGCCTCCGTGAAGGACCTGCTCGACATCATCGAAGCGGACGAAATACGAGTGTGCGACCCGGACTGTCACGGTGGCCAGATCATCCAGAGCGGAAACTGGAACGACACCACGCATAAACGAGCAACTGCTGCACTGAAAAAGAGTGGGCTGGCATTTGCCTAACACGGGAAGCCATCGGCCGAGTGAGCCGGAGGCGAACGAAGGTTCGGTGCGCTGATTGGTTGGCCGGTGATCGGCCAGAGAGGAAAGTAAGATGAACGTAAGGCAGTGCGTAGCAGTGAATGAATATGGGGGTTGTCTGATGGACACACTGGCGGACACCCCAGAGGAATCTGAGCGTAAGTTTTGCGAGAGTTGGCGTAGAACCTATGGCGACGATGCGACTCTTGAAAAGCTGGCTTGCTGTGTTGTCAGGCTAGAACCTGTCGTTGTGCTTGGTAAACCGCACGGATATTGGGCCAAAAGGATGTCATGATGATTATTGATGTAATAACCGATAAAGGCATAAATTGGATGCGATATTCTTCCGATATTATCCCTAGATTGGGTGAAACACTGACAACGCTTAATCCTGAAAAAAAAGAATTTGTAATTATATCCGTAGATCATTTGATCGGGCCGAAGTTTAATTCCGATGAAATGCGTCAAGAGCTAGTGACATTGATAGTTAAAGAAAACTAACAACTGCTTCAACCCGACACTTCGCGCAGTTTACGCAAATGATAACGCCATCACGAAAGGCCACCGGCCAGAGTGAGCAACGCGAACGATGGTTCGGTGTGTCGCTTGGTTAGCTGAAAGTGAGGAAAGAAATGCCGAGAAAAGGAATAAACGCTTGTCCCAAATGTGGGGCATGGGGATGCAAATTCTCAAACGTGGAAAAGCTCCTGGTCGCGTGCGCGGCATGCGGCCACGATTGCGGAGAGGACTGCTGTTGCTGTGCCGATCCGGAACCGAACGTGGTTTGTCATGTGTGTATTGCAAATAAATGACAATCACGATCCATTGCAAAACTAAATGATATAATGGGATGAAATGTATTACCTAATTCGAAATAGAAACACAAATGAATTAGCCATTTGGTGCTTCACATGGAAGACCAAGGAACTTCGACTTGTTCGTTCATTTGCGCCAAAGACACAAGAAAAGGCACTAGTCAGGCGTATCTCCAGTAATGATAAAGTTCTTGCGAAAGCTAAACACTATGAGGATTTATATTTTGATGCTGCTATAGAAGAGTTGACACCAATGCCAAAATCGATGCCAAAAACCTTTACGATGACAACACCGGGTGTTTATAAATTCCGAACTCTATGATGTGTATTGTTACATTTAAGAAAGGCGGGGATAAATATCTCGCAAAGAAGGGAAAGAAAGGATATCTTTTTCTCTCTGCTATAAGAGTGACAAATCCGTTTATCATGAAAAATCCGTTTAAAATGCCAGTATATGAAACATTTAAAGATATAGATATTTCAATTAGCAATGTGAGATATTTTAATACCGAACAGGAAGCCATAGAATGCGCAGCACTAGAAGCCCTATAGTATACCATCTTACTCGTGATCACTGGTGGCAATATAAATTCTGAAGAAAACATCCCTTTTACTGGAGTTAAGAAAAAATATTTCAACCAAAACAAATATTTTATCAGGGATTATATCAGTACAATATATTAAACAAATATGTCCAAAGAAAAAAATATTAAATTGGTTGAAATGTATTGGCTTGGTAGTTATAATCTTTTATATATTAATATGGAACAAGATAGTATAACAACTATAACACACAGGCCCGCAACATTAGAAGAAAAGCTACGTCTAGGGAATACCGCATGTCGTACTATCTATACTACCGATATAGAGGATGAAAAATTATGGGAGATAGCATCTCTGATGGCACTATAGCTTTCTATCTATGGAAAGAACAAAACGGAAACGTATACATCTTGGATAGTGAATTCAAGATAGATACGGTTTTAGTTGTTAAGGATAGAGAGAAAGTATTTTCAATCGGTGAATTAAAAGTATTAGATGTTCTTAAAAAATCTAATTTACTTTATCCTCTTGATAGTAGAGAAGAAGCTATAGAATTAGTCTGCTTTGAAGCTTTATGAATTATTATGTATATTGATATCGGAATGAAGATAGAATAGGAATATGGAGAGATGCTAATGATAAAGGTAATATTGTTTTGGATACTATTTTATCTAATATTTCTGCTTCTGAGTTTAATAGCTGGGATATTCCACCATATTTCTTGGAAGGAATCGGTTGGCGAATGGTATACCAAACTGAAAACTTACAAGAGGCGATAGGATGCGCATGTATCGAAATGGTATAAGATATTTTCTGTATAAGAGTCAATGGGGTGATCTTATCATCTTCAAAAGGCTTCCTACTATTACAGATTGTCTTGAACTTTACGCTGTATTAGTAGATTCTGAAAGAAATGCAAACGGTTTTCTACTAGGCAAAACATGGTGGCATGAAACTGGAAGAATAATCAGTATAAATTATTTACATGATCAATCTTACCGTCTTTGTTTTGATTCCGAAAGATATGATATTGTGCATGAGTATGCCGCACTAGAGGCACTCTAATGCTGTACTTGATAACATATAAGAGATCAAAAACTACTTTTCTCGCAAAGCCGACAAAAAATCCACAGGAATTCGTTCTTTTGAGATGTGTATCAAATCCATCTGGATGCACGCCGGTTAAAGCAGGTAATTTAGTTTCACGAAAAGCAGCATATGATAAAAGAACATATATTCCCCTCGATACTGAAGAAAAGATAGGTGAATATCTGTTACTATACGAGTTATAATATGTACTATCTCTATAAAAAGAAAGATAATCTGATAGTATGGAAAGATGATACGCACGAACTACTTGAAATGCATTCAATTCTAACGGGAGATATTTCGATCGCATGGAAGATTTGTAGAGTATCAAAAGATCAAATACGACAAGATAACTGGAAACTAATCCATGAATCTAATTTTATGCATCGTATTGTAGAAAAGGCTTCTTTAGAAGCATTATAATATGAATAAAGAATATAAAAAGAAACGCGTATATATCAGAAAGACTATTAATAATGATATAGTACTCTTAAAGAAGAAAAAGGGACACGATTATCGCGTTATTGCTATACTTTTTGAAGCTCCTAATTCAACATCAACACCATATGTTGGTCAAATTTTACGCTATAGAAAAAGCGAACTCAAAGCATTCAAAACAAAAGAAAACGCTATTATGTATGCGGCCTTAGATGCGTTATGAAGTATTATATTAGAGTTACTCGTGATAGAGATATCTATTTGTTATCAAAGATACCAAACGAAAATTTACTATATCAAATAGAAAAGATACTTTATAAGAATCCTGAATCAAATTCATATGGACCTAATTCTATTTATTATCCAGATGAATTAGTAGAATTTGATAATGAAGAGGATGCTATTGCATATGCATCACTGGAAATGTTATGACGTACTATTTGACTAGATATAATGCACAGAAGTATACGTTGCTTCAACAGATACAAAGAATTTTTATACTAGAATCTTACAGTTTTGAAGAGGTTCTGAATTTGAAGGAGGCCAAGCAACAGAAAGATAGATCCTTACGCATACAATTTTTAAATCAGATAATTGAAATGGCTGCTCTAGAAGGACTCTGATATGACATATCATATCTGGAAATCGCAGAATAACAATATTTATATATTAAACGGATATTGTAAAGTTATCCATATTGCGTATGTAGCAACAAAGCCTGCTTTACTTATGGAAATAGGTGATAAACTGAATTCTTGGTTAATCGATAACGAACATCCTATACTATATACCACAAAAGATTTTCAAGATGCATTATACTTTGTTACCATGGAAGTATTATAATGTTCTTTACAAACAAATTTTCAGGTAAATACTATATTTGGGAAATAAATGGAACACCTATTCCTGATAAAATATACATATCTTTAGAGGGAAAATCTAGATATGGTAGTCTTATCCGATATTATTCTGATTTTTATGCTGAAACATTAGAAGATATAATAGGTTATATAGCTCTAGACGCTTTATGAAATATTATATAAAAAGAACTGTTTTTGATGAAATATTATTTCTTCGTAAACACGAATTAGTAGTGGGAGAATACGAAGTTGTGAAAGTTTTCGCGGAATTGGGACGTCGCGGATTTTGGACTCCCGGTATGAAAATCAACTACGGTAGTTTAAAAGTGGATATAAAAGAATTTGACACAGAAGAAGAAGCTATCATGTATGCTTCACTGGAGGCACTATGATCTTTGTAAGAAAAACGATTTTCGGCGGCATATTTCTCTACCAAATAGATGCTGCCTCATCATCTTTTTCTGTAACTAGAATATTAATTCAAAATGGTAGTGGTTTGCCTCAATTATATATTGGAGAAATATTTGAAATAGATAATTGTTGTGATATTGGATTTCAAACAGAAGAGGAAGCTGTGGGATGGGTTTGCCTAAATGAACTCTAACGGAGAGAGCTACAATGAAATACTATGTTAGGAATACTACTTTCTCTATTAGAATATTAATAAAGGTTAGCGAAGAAGAACAATTGATTCACGATTGTTTTAACTTTAAAATATTAAAGACATTTGATACTAATGGAAGAGATAATCTAGAATTTGGGGATGAAATACTATACAACGTCAACGACTTAACCGCCTTCGACACAGAAGAGGAAGCTATCGGATTTGCAACTATGGAGGTTCTATAATGAAATACTACCTCTTCCAAGAAACCAATTTCGCTCTCGTCTGGACAGTAGATCCAGCACATCCTGATCTCTTGCAACCTTATCTTGCATTAAGTTGTGATTCTTCGCAGTCTATAGAAGAATACTTTGAAGGCATGACGAGCAGTTGGGCAAACCCCATACGCGCCAATGAGGCATACAAATATAGAGATTTCAAAATGAAATCTGATTCTCTAGACGAAATTATAGAATACGCTGCTCTGGAAAGTCTCTAATTATGAAATACTACCTCTTCCAAGATAGAAGTAATAATACTATAATCTTCATGGCTGATTTAGGTAATCCGAATCTTATTATAAGACCTTATCTAGCATTAAGTCATAGCAAATCCTATAATTCAATAGAACACTATTTTGAATGTATGAAAGGGTACTGGACAAACGGTTTGGATATTGCGGATATATCTTCCTATTCGGATTTTAAAATGAAATCTGATTCTCTTGATGAACTTATAGAACAAGCAACCTTCAATATCCTATGAATAAAAAGTTGTACTATTTAACTTGGTTCATGGGTGACCTCTGGCTCTGGCAATCGAATCATAATAATCCAATTATAATATATAAAGAAAGAAAACTAACAAATAATCAAGAATATGATTAATATACAACAACAATTATCGGAAACGATACATTAAATAGAAAGAATATAACAAAACATTATATAGTATCAATATATACCGATATAGATCATTTATTAGAGATAGCAGTATTAGAAGTATTGTAAAAGAATAAGAAAAAAGCGCGATTTTAAGGAAAAAAGAGGTTCTTTTTGTAGAAAAGATGCTGTTTTTGCTGGGGAGACTGTGTGCATACAG
>JAQWFH010000051.1:0-4869 GCA_028704515.1 Eubacteriales bacterium | reverse complement strand
CATTTATTAGAGATAGCAGTATTAGAAGTATTGTAAAAGAATAAGAAAAAAGCGCGATTTTAAGGAAAAAAGAGGTTCTTTTTGTAGAAAAGATGCTGTTTTTGCTGGGGAGACTGTGTGCATACAGGGTCCTGATTTTACGGTTTTAACGGTTTTCGTAAGTTGTTCCATACGAACATGTTAAATGATGAATTTATAGGGTGATTTTGGGGTGTTTTAGGTGGGTTTCTTGTATGTGAGAGGGGGATTTATAGTCGTGTGCAACCCATCCGACAGTTCTCACGGTAACTTCTGTTATATCCCGCGCACCAATCCCGATTTACCCGGTGTTTACTATACTTTTAAGGGTGTTTTTTAACAATTCTCAAAACTCAACTTTTTCCCCACTCAAACCCTGAGATTTCATTAGGCTTTTTTAAGATTTTTAATCGGACATTTTCGAAGAAAAAAGTCACTTACTATACTTTTAGCGGGGTAAAACTGCGCAAAAACGGTTGAAGCGTTTCATCGATTAACTGTTTCAAATGAAAAATTCTTAAAATTTCGGCGGGACTTGCCTCATTCTTTTTTATATTATATCGACATTGAAAGAAACAATCGATGATGCGTTTAAGCGTTTGGGCGATTAAGCGTTTCATCACCAACTAAAAGAGGTACAACATGCGTCGTCTCAGTTATGGTGCTTACGTCAATTTGATCAATGCGTCAGCGAAGGTGGGGGACGAGTTCGATAAGGATATCGAGCAGATCGGTTCCCCGTTGGTAAAGGAAGCCCTCGAGGTTCAGAAGGCTCGCGACAAGCAGATTATCCAGAACGAGATTCTGACTGTTCTGGATCAGTCGCGGGTGGCTCGTGAAGCCAAGGTTCAGCGCATCCGTTCTCTCCGGAAGGCCGTGGAGAAGGAGCTGAAGCAGCTGAAGGCCATCGAGGCGGCGGAGAAGATCGGAACGGACAAGGGCGACTTCCGTCCCCTCCTGGTGGCCCTTGGCCAGTCTGTCCCGGACTTCCAGGGTGAGTCGCAGGTCTAATGATTACGGCAAGTTTAAGCTAGGGACAGTCCCGAGAAGGCCGGGACCGGGTGATGAAGAAAGTTGATCCTGAACCAATTCACCACCCGCTCCGCTCATATTAAACTATTAAACTTATCGTCCATATCCGATTAAGCGTTGCTTCTGTAATATATCCTTTTTGGATATATCTTTTAATCAACCAGAATCGATGCTCTGTGTAACCCGGATGCTCTGGTAGCGAAGGGAAGCACCAATGAGGAATAGGACAAACCGCTTGTTGAGTAGTTTATCGTTCATCGAAGACGAAAGCAAGCAAAACGTCGATGAGTGTCCGAGTGACGCGTCGACGTTTACCCCCTTTCGGCGATTCACCTTTTAACAATTAAAGGATCTTATGATTGTTATAGCGTTTTTCATTTTGCTTTTGGTTATTGTTATGAGTTCGTATCTTGAGGGATACTACTCGTGGTTTGTCTCCTGGAATGTTGCGCTTATCCGTTTCGGACTTCTCTTTCTCTTTTGGGCTGGTGTATGTTTATTATTCTTCATTTCAATTGATTAAGAAGTTATACGATTACTCAGATCATCGTTGGAGCGTTGCTTGGTATCTGAGCTGCTAGTTGCGGATATTGTGTGATTGACCCCCCCGATGATCCAGATGACCCCAAGAAAATGTGCATTGCGTGGGCTTGGATTCTCATCGGGAATCTGATCTCAGCTGTGCTCGTGAAAACTTTCAATTTGCTATAAAAAAGTTGTTGCTTTTCATTTTTCTTTCTTATATTATATAGGCATTGAAAGGAACGTTCACGAATGAACATCAAGCAAGTACAAGCATTTCAGTGTGAGGATGGCACGCTGCATATCACCTCCGCGGATGCGGTTACACACAACTTCCGCCACAAGCTGGTCCATGAGTTTGCGGCCTGTGTTTCGTTGGATAGCAATCAGGCACTCCGTCTGGCGGATGTTGCTATTCAGACCCTCGGGTGTTGCGGTGTGGACATCGCCCACACCTACGACATGTTCAAAGATGAGATCCTGGATCTGCTCCGCGAGGGCAATAAGATTCCCGCTATCAAGCGGTATCGCGAGCTCACCCGAGTGGGTCTCAAGGAAGCCAAGAATGCCGTCGAACAGATGGGCCTCCACGCGGGCATCCTGACGGAGTGTGTGGATTCCCGCACGGGCGAAGTGTACATTCGGTACCCGCACGATCGGTTCTAGAAGAAAAACAGGTCACGCGAAAAAATTCTTGAAAAATTCGCGTGACCTTTGCCTTTTTCTTTTATATTATATCGGCATTGAAAGAAAGGAAATCCTCGATGAAGTGCATCAAGCATGGAGATGTGATCAAGCGTGTCACCGATGAGGTGGCTGCGAATCTGGTGGACACGGGCAAGGCTTCGTACTGCTCCAAGGAGGAGTGGAAGAAGACGGTCCGCGGTCCTGTCAAGGTGAATCCGGAGACTGAGGCTGTCAAGGTGGCCCTTGAGAGCAAGAAGTCCAAGAAGGCCAAGAAGGCCGTCGAAGTCAAGGAAGGAATCAAGTAACATGAGCAAAAAGGGTCAGATGTATCGTCAGCGGGCCGAAATCGACAAAGAGGCGATGCAGGTTCTCAAGTTCGTCAAGGCGGCTCCGAAGAGCGGTCGGCGCTATGCGGATATGGTGAAGAAGGTGTTCGATCTGCGAGGCGGCGAGGCGGCGTTCGGTGATCGGTATGATTCGTACCTGGATCGCAACCTGCTCACCCCGATCATGAAGCGCCTGAAGACCGCCGGTGTGGCCAAGTGCGTTGACGGCCGCTACCGCGTGTGGTAAGACTCGGCGACTGTATTGAGAGAGTTCGCGTCAGGTTAAAAAGAGCGAGAAACCGATTTCGGGAAGCGGAGGCGGGAATCAACTCAACGCCGAAGTGCAAGAATAGGGAGTATCTAATAGAAAGTGGTCGCGCACATGAAGCTCTTCTCTCTCGGTGCTAGAAAATCTTTTTTCAAAAAAGGTCGTGCCTTTATTAAATGAATCGTTTATAATGAGGGCATGAAAGAAAGGAACTCGTTTATGAAGAAACTGATGTGCTCAGGCGTCTGCAAGTGCGCCTCCAAGAAGTCCCCCGTCAAGAAGTCCGTTGCAGCGAAAGCCCCGAAGGTCCCCGCCAAGAAGTCCGTTGCAGCGAAAGCTCCGAAGGCCCCTGTCGGTGAGATCCTGCTCACCCTCCTCACCATCCAGCCGACCCGCAAGAACACTGTCTTCCTCGAGATCGAAGTCGATGATGCCTATGCGCGTGTGTCCGAGTACGTGTTCGATCGGCTCCAGAGTGAGGAGACCCCGATCACAGGCGAAGAGATCAGCCGTTTGCTGATGCCGTTCGGTGGACCGAATCTGATGCGCGAGGCTCTGCGTGATCCGATGCAGGCTGTTCTCATCCTCGGTGACAATTACGACGAGATCGCGGATCGCGTCAACGCCCGTGATCCGCTGGTGATTGTTCTGCGCAAAGGCGACAAAGTTTGGGCAGTCGCATGTCCCTACGAGGACGTGCACTAAGTCCAGGCATGTTGCTAATATATAGTGCGGTCTCTCCTACCGCACGGTTAATATACACACTGAGCTCCCGAATATAGGGAGCTCTTTTGTTTTTAAACGATTGAGAGTTGCCACTTGCATTTAATTTATTAAGCGACAGCGATGAAGAGTGACAACTTTTTTTTGAAGAAAAGTGTTGATTTTATCTTTTCCGTTTATTATAATGAGGGCATCAAGGAAAGGTTTTACCAATGACCGAACAACAGGTAGAAAAGAAACAAAGTGCGCTCCGTGAAATTCTGAACAAGGTTTATGGGGCAAACTCGAAAGAGGACGCACTCGTGATCGTTACGGATTATCTGAACGATCCTGCGTGTGTTATCCGTCAGACCCAACGAAAGTCGATGCTCGTCTTCGCCAATCGTTGTGGAACGTTAGTCTCCCTTCAGAGTTATATTACGAACAGTTTTTTGTATTTTGAGGGGAATGGGATCGTAAAGCCAGGCTATAAGGGGAGATTCCGCTAACGCAAAAAAACTGAAAAAAAGGGTTGCCCCTTATAATATTTTTCTATATTATAAGGGGCAAAGAAAGGAACACGTTGTATGAAACAGTTCATCGTGAAGTATCGCGGAACGGGCAGGGGCGAGAGGGGTGGAGATGATCCCCTGTATCAGGTGCTGGTGTCGGCTAACAGTTCGGTCACCGCTATTGCGGAGGCGCGGAAACAGAGAGCCAATATCCACTATGTCGTGAGCGTCACCGAGGCCTAAGTCATCCCAAAAATTCGAAAAAAATTCGAAAAAAGGGTTGCTACTTGTAATAAAATTTACTATTATAAGTGGCATGAAAGAGAGAAAGGTCGTTGTAAAGTCAAATTCCGCAAACAAAAAACCTGAAAAAAAGGGTTGACTTGCAAAAGGAAATTTGATAATATAACGACATAAGCAACAAACCAACGAGCGCAAGCTCAAAACTCAAAGAGAAAGGTTCACAATCATGAACGACAAGACCAACATTCCGACCAACACCAAGATCGACTGGACGCAGTTCACGACTGGCGACAAGATGAAGATCACCTTCGACGGCAAGACGTTTGACGTCACCTACGTGCGTCCCGGCGTCGTGCAGAAGACCGCCTCGATCTTCTACATCCAGGACGTCGTCACTCATGAGTGGCTGTACTGCTTCCCGGAGCGCCTGACGAACATGATCACCAAGGGCGTCGACCTGGCCAACTACAAAGGTCGCGACACCAAGGCGATCGAGCGCAAGGCGATCAAGGAGACGAAGGCCGTCGCCGCCAAGGAGCGCCAGGAGAAGCAGCTGATC
>JAQWFH010000015.1 GCA_028704515.1 Eubacteriales bacterium | reverse complement strand
ATGTTTGTAGTGAAACTATTGTACCGCAAAAAGGGGGGTCATTGTCTTTTTTGTTTAAAGGCAAGCAAACCCATTGAAATATCAACAAGTTATTGGTGAACACTAAGAAATTAGTAGACACTACGAGTAAAACAGTGGAGGGGAATTTATGTTTTTTGGACTCGGAACAAAGGATATGGGAATAGACTTAGGAACAGCGAATACTTTAATATATATGAAGGAAAAGAATGTTGTGCTAAATGAGCCGTCGGTAATTGCCAAGGATATCTATTCCGGAAATATTATTGCGGTAGGAGAGAGCGCAAAGCTTATGCTTGGTAAAGCGCCAAGCTCGATTAGCGTCGTTAGACCGCTTCAGGATGGTGTTATTTCGGATTTTGACATGACTGCGGAGATGCTGAAAGCATTCATTAGAAAAGCTCTGCCCGATACAAAGAGTAAGCTTCGAATTGTTATCGGTGTGCCGAGCGGGGTTACAGAGGTAGAAAAGAGGGCGGTAGAAGAGGTTGCACGAAATATGGGCGCTATTGAGGTCTATATTTTGGACGAGCCTATGGCAGCAGCTATGGGTGCAGGCCTTGCCGTGGATGAACCTACAGGATGCATGATTGTCGATATAGGAGGAGGAACTTCGGATATCGCGGTAATTGCAATTGGAGGAATAGTCGCCAGCACATCTCTCAGATATGCCGGAGATAAATTCAATGAAGCTATAATTGCATATATGAGGAAGAATTATAATCTTTTGATAGGAGAGAAAACCGCCGAACAATTAAAGATCAATATCGGATATGCCATGCTTGATTTTGATGCGGATGGACGAGAGATGCTAGAATATATGGATGCAAGAGGCAGAGATACTATCAATGGCCTTCCGTCCACAATATCCGTTTCAAATAGGGATATGTTCTACGCCTTAGAGGAATCGGTTAATACTATAATTGATGGAATAAAATCTACGCTTGAAAAAACATCACCTGAAATTGCTGCAGATATTGCGGTTAACGGGCTTATCCTTTCCGGCGGCGGAGCACTTCTTAAAAATTTAGATAAAGTAATAGAGCAAAAGACAAATATGAATGTTTCCGTTTCTGAGAATGCATTTGAAGCCGTTGCGCTCGGTGCGGGCAGCAGTCTCAAGGATATAGAAAAGCTTAAGCGCTATGCAAATAGCAAGATGGCTGAAAAATATAGATAACAAAAGGAAGGCTGCATCAAAATGATAAAATGGATAAAAAGGCACAAGGTTTTGACAATTACACTCGCTGTATTTGTCATTTTGTGCATAATTTTATCGCTTTCATATACCAGAGACAACAGCTCTTCCCCGGAAAATAAAATCCGACAAGGGAATGCCGCTGTGTCTTCGCCTGCAACAAATGTTGTAACCGGTATCAAGTCAGGAGTAAAGGGGCTGTTGAATTTCAGGAAAACGGAAAGAGAAAATCAAGCCTTGAAAGAGAAAATTGACGAGCTTGAGAGGGAAGTAGTAGGCCTTACTCTGAAACAAGGAGAAATGCAGGAGCTAAGGGAGCTGTCCGCAGCGCTCAACTATGATAGCATATCTGACAGATATACTCCTGTAGTGGGAAATGTGGTTGCATTTGACAGATCAAGCTTCTTTAATATATTTACTATAGATAAGGGTACAGAAAGCGGCATCAAAAAGAATTGTGTCGTTTTATCGGGGAACGGCCTTGTTGGGCGTGTTCTTGAAACAGGAGAAGGTTTTTCGAAGATAATTTCTATTATAGATGAAGATGTAAACATATCATTCCAGATTTTGAGGGACTCGTCGATAATGGGAATGGTTTCCGGTGCGGACTCAAAAAATTTAAAGGGATTTACATTTGATGGGGATGCTGGGGTAATTGAAGGAGATATAATACACACGACAAATATAGGCATATATCCTGAGGGCATAGAAATAGGCAAAATAATTGAGGTGGATTACGACAATGATATTCAGCTCAAGACGATTACCGTAGAACCGTCAGCCTCTTTCAAAAATATGAAAAGGGTAGTGGTGCTAGTAGATGAAATTTAGATATTCTATAACTGCATTTGCCATTGCATTTCTTTTGCAGGGCTCTGTACTTAATTTAATTTCCATTTTCGGCGTCACTCCTAACTTGATATTATGTCTTGTAACGGGATTTGCTTTTATGTATGAAAACAATTATTTTACTGTATTCGCGGCTGTAGCAATGGGCCTTCTTATGGATATTTGTTATATGCCGTATGTTGGGATATCGGCGATGTCCTACTTCTTGATATGTTTGGGTGTAATGAGTCTCAGGACTCTGTTAAATAAAGAAAGGATAGCAGTTATAATGCTTGTTATGGCAGCTTCGACTATAGTATTTCAGTCGTTGGTCTGGGGAATCTCCCTTGTGATGGGTACTGCTATTTCTTTTATTTTGGTATTAAAATATCTACCTTTGCAAATATTGTTTAATGTTTGCTTTATCGCTATTTTTTACGTGGCGGTAAGCGGTAGAGTTATAAGGTATAGGAATGACAGGTATTACATATGAGAAAATTCTTTGAATTCAGATATTATCCCGTTGTATTAGTTCTTATTGTCCTGATGGCGATACTCGTCATTAGGCTTTTTATCCTGTCAGTGGTACAACATGATACGTGGAAAGAAAACGCCTCAATGCTATCACAAAAAATAATCTCGACATCTGCGCCTAGGGGCGAAATTCTGGATAGATACGGAAGACTGATAGCTGGGAATTTACCTACCTTTTCGTTAAATTTTAATGCATCAAACCTAGAGAATGAAGAAATAAACAATATCTCCATAAATATCATACGAATACTTGAGAAAAATGGTGATATATATAATGATGAATTTCCTATCGTATTTGAAAACGGCAGATATGTGTACACATACGATCGCTTAATACAGGAGTGGCTTGTAGGCGAGGGCATACCTACTTATTATACGGCAGAGCAGGCATTTAATTTTTTGAGAAGGCATCTTGGAATAAGCGAGGATTACGATAACTATGATGCTCAGGCAGAAATGCAGAATGTTTACAAGACATATCCTCCTATATCGGTAAAGAGTATGGTATATCTCCAGGATTTGTACAAGAAAAGTTTTTTGCAGAAGTTTGACCTCGATGTCAAATTATCAGCAGACAAAGCCTTTGAGGAGCTATGCAAAAAGCTTGAAATAGGAGACGAATATTCAATTGAAGACAAGCGTAAAATATTGATAGTGCGCAATGAAATAAAGGATTTAGGATATTACCAATATAAATCCGCTTCCATTGCAACAGATATATCGGACGCTTCTATTATAGAAATACAAGAAAAGAGCTCGGATTTTACAGGAGTGGAAATCGCTTCCGAAACTGTAAGATATTATCCAAACGGCAACACTGCTTCACATATCATAGGATATCTCGGCAAGATTTCTGAAAACAATAAGCAAAAGTATGTGAAGGAAATGGGATACAACCCGAGTGATATGATCGGACAAAGCGGAATAGAAAGTGCATATGAATCCACGCTTAAGGGAACCGACGGAGAAAAAACCGTGCAGGTAAACAACAAGGGCAAGCTGATATCGGTGATGAGTGAAAAACCACCCGAAAAGGGCAAGGATGTGTACCTTACAATAGATCTCGAATTACAAAAAACGGCTGAAGCTGCGCTGAATCAAGCTCTTGCAAAGATTCGAACGGCCGGAACGTTTGTGGGGAAATACGGTAATTACAAATATGGCAAAGCTTACCCTTATGCTAACACGGGAGCGGTTGTGGCAATAGACGTTCAAACCGGAGATGTGCTTGCGATGGCAAGCGCACCGGACTTTAATCCAAACGACTTTGCAACGGGCATATCATCGCAAAGATGGCAGGAGCTACAGAGTAAAAATATAAGGGATTCCCTTTCTCCGGCCCCTCTTTTCAATGTTGCATCAAGAACTGCCGTGCAGCCTGGCTCGATTTTTAAAATGGTTGTGGCAACAGCCGCACTGAAGGCGGGACTAAATCCAGACAAGAAGCTCAAGGATGGTGGATTTATAAGAGTGGGCGACAGGCCTTTTAACTGCCTTGTATGGACGGAACAACGTAGAACTCATGGCTATGTAGATCTGCCTCATGCTTTGGAAGTTTCATGCAACTATTACTTCTACGATATAGGTGCAGGCAAGGATTATGCAAAGGGCGAATCCTTAGGATATAAGATGGACATAGGTACGATAATGGAGACTGCAACCGAGTATGGCTTAGGCCTCCCGACGGGAATAGAAATAACAGAGGTTGTCGCTCCTGTCATGTCAGGCGACCAAAAACTAAATGCAACTAAAAACAGCCTTAGAAGCAAGCTCAAGGACAGCGCATATACGTATTTCCCTAAAAATGTTTATGACGACGAAGAGCTTCTAAGTGATAAAATAGAAGAGATTGTAAGCTGGACCGAGGAAAATCCTTCCAGAGGTGAGCTTATTGAGAGACTTGAGGATTATGCAAGAGAAGGTAAAGCAGAAGATCTTGCCGACCTTTGCAAATACAGCTATTTCAATCAAGCAAAATTGACCTTGGCCGACAGCTTTAATATTTCAATAGGACAGGGTGAAAACGCTTATACTCCGTTACAAATGGCGAACTATATTGCAACGATAGGCAATAGGGGTTTTTATAATAAGGTTTCGCTTATAAAAAGCATTGAGGAAAGTCCCAAAGTTGAAAAATCTGAGCCAAAAAAAGTAAGCATAACAGATAGAAATCTCGATAAAATTGTAGAAGGAATGACTCTCGTTGCAAATGGAAGCAAGGGTAGCTTGAGAGGGATTTTCGCAGGCTTTCCAGAAACAGTTGCAGCAAAATCCGGGACAGCACAAAAGGGCGGCGTAATGCAACCTGCAGATGAGGTTGCATATGTAAAGAGTAACTTGAGAAGGGTTAACAGCAAGCTGACATGGGATCAAGTGGAACAGGAAATAAACCGCCTCATAACAAAAGAAAATTATACATCCGCAAATTCTGCCGTCGACAGAGCCGTAATCAATTTGTCGAAAAAAGATGTGGATGAAGACGTTATAATAAGGCGTATCAATTCCGGCAAGCGCGAATACGATAACTTTGCGTGGGTAGTTGCAATGGCCCCTGCCGATGATCCCCAAATTGCGGTTGCTGTATTAATTGTGCAAGGTGGCAAATCTATGTATGCGGCTCCGGTCGCAAGGGAAGTTCTCGGGGAATATTTAAAATTAAACAAAGAATACGATGAAATAAACATTAACACAGTTATTCGATAGGAAGGTGTACCATGGGAAAAACAATCTTAATTGCTTCGGGAAAAGGGGGGACCGGCAAATCTGTCGTTGCTTCCAATTTGGGAGCTGTCTTAGCAATGGACGGACATAGTGTCGTAATGCTGGATATGGACATGGGGATGAGAAACCTTGATTTATATATGGGGATGGAAAACAGAGCAGTATATAATGTTTGTGATGTGCTTAACGGTGTGTGCAGGATAAAGCAGGCATTGATAAAGGACAAGCGATTTAACAATCTATATCTTATGGCGGCATCTCCAAGAAGGCTGTGCGATAATGTGACACCCCTGCACATGAAGGTTCTTTGTGATAAACTGAGGGAAAAATTCGAATACATCATCATTGACGGTCCTGCAGGCATAGATGATGGGCTTATATTGGCCGCTGCGGGTGCTGATATAGCCATTATAGTTACGGTGCCAGAGTTTGCGGCTGCCAGGGATGCACAGACCGTATCGGTCAATCTCAATAGTATAGGTATCAAAAAAAGAATGTATCTACTAAACAATGTAAAGGCCAACCTATTAGGTCGAGGGGTCTTCCCTAGCATATCGGACATTGATGAGATGTTAAAAATCCCACCAGCCGGAATAATTCAACACGATGAAAATATAAATATAGCGGCGAACAGCGGATTGCCGATTGTATTTAAAAAGGACACATACATACATAAGAATTTTAAAAAAATTGCATTCAGAATAATTTCAGAACAATAAAAAAGAAGATGAAAAAGTCACCCGACTAAATTATAATTTACACAAGAAAGCCCCATATACTAAAGTATAGAGGCTTTTTAAAATTCTGTATTTGCAATCTTGCTTATTTAAAAATTTATTTGTTTACTTCGCATACCGACGGATAGGATCAGCCCAACCGCCATCATACAGGCCAGGGTAGAAGAGCCTCCGTACGATATGAATGGCAACGTAATTCCGGTTACAGGCATAATACCAATAGTCATCGCTATATTTTCGAAGATTTGGAATCCGAACATACCGACAAAGCCTACGACAATAAGGGCACCGTAAAGGTCAATCGCATCTCTTGCAATTCGCGAAAATCTGAGAAGCAGCATTAGAAATAAGCCGATTAAAATAACGGCTCCAAGCATTCCGAGTTCTTCACATACTACAGCAAATATAAAATCGGATTTTGCAACCGGTATGAACTCAAGCTGCTTTTGAACTCCTTGGAAAAGTCCCTTACCGAAAAAACCACCGGAACCAATCGCTATTTTCGAATAAAATACTTGTCGAGTAGCTTCTATTGTCAAATCATCCGGATTCAAAAAGGCAACGATTCTCATCTTTTGGTGATCGGCCATAAACAAAAAAACCACAGGCAAAATCAATGTTACCCCTACGGCACACTTTGCGAACAATTTATAATCAATGCCGGCATAGAAAATCATTGCTACCCATATCGCTCCGAACACTATCGCACTGCCTAAATCCTCTTTCAAGATTATAAGAATAAATGGCGCACCGTATAAAAAAGCCATAAGGACGCCCTTCAAATTCGAAAGATTGCCCCTGTTTCTTGATAGGAACATTGCCATAAGAAGCACAAACGAGATTTTAACGAATTCGGAAGGCTGTACCGTGGTAGAAATTCCGGGGAGTTTTATCCATGAAAGAGCACCGAACTGCTCGTGTCCTAGTCCTGGCACATAAACGAGTAAAAGAAAAACAATAGACACTATATAAATATATTTCTCATACGGTATATACGCTTTGTAATCTAAGAATACAAGGAAAAAGATAGTCATCATGCCGATTGTGTAGGATGCTGTTTGAACCAGCATATCTCTTCGTATCTCAAAGCTTCCGCTCCAAGACACGCTTGTTATCATAACAATGCTTATAACGGCAAGGATGCCTATAATCATCAAAATTTGCTTGTCCAGATTTTTTAGAAGCTCTCCAAAGTACTTCATAATTTCGCCTTTCAGTTAACATTAGTATATATAAAAACTTGACATTACTATACATAAAACATTATAATATTATAGTATGATTATATCAAGATTTATATATAAAAAAAAGAAAAGGAGGTGTTTGAATGGACATAGTTGCAATAATTGCAGGAATTGTCGCATTGGCCGTAGGCCTGTTGATTGGATATATTATAAGAAAGTCGATTTCGGAGAAAACGATTGGAAGTGCGGAACAATTTGCAAAGAACTTAATTCTGGATGCCGAGAATAAATCCGAAACAATGAAAAAAGAAATAACACTTGAAGCGAAAGAAGAAGCTCATAGAGTGAGAAGCGAAGCTGAAAGAGAAGCACGTGAAAGAAGAGCAGAAGTTCAAAGAGCAGAAAAAAGACTGATTCAAAAAGAAGAAACTATTGACAAGAAGCTTGACAATATCGAAAGAAAAGAAGAAAGCATCTCGAAAAAAGAACAAGCTTTAATTGATAAAAACAAAGAGGTAGACAATTTTATCGAAAGGCAGATTCAAGAGCTTGAACGCATCTCTGGGTATTCGGTAGAGGAAGCAAAAGGCATATTGCTTGCAAACTGCGAAAAAGAAATACGTTATGAAGCCTCTATTATGATTAAGGAAATAGAAAGTAAAGCAAAGGAAGAGGCGGACAAGAAGGCTAAAGAAATAATTACAGGAGCAATCCAAAGATGTGCGGCGGATCACGTTGCTGAGAGCACAGTATCAGTAGTACCGTTGCCGAACGACGAGATGAAAGGCAGAATTATTGGACGTGAGGGCAGGAACATACGCTCTATAGAAACAATGACTGGTGTTGAGCTTATAATAGACGACACACCTGAAGCCGTAATTTTATCAGGATTCGATCCAGTGAGAAGAGAAATAGCAAGGATATCCCTCGAAAAACTGATTGTAGACGGTCGTATACACCCTACAAGAATTGAAGAAATGGTAGAAAAAGCTGAAAAAGAAGTGAATACCATTATCAAGGAAGAAGGCGAACAGGCAACATTTGAAGTCGGAATCCACAACCTTCATCCAGAACTCATAAGATTGCTGGGCAGGTTGAAATATAGAACATCCTATGGGCAAAACGTACTTAAGCATTCTGTTGAGGTTGCTCATCTCGCAGGACTTATGGCTGGAGAACTTGGTCTTGACATAAAGCTTGCAAAGCGTGCAGGTCTGCTGCACGACATAGGTAAGTCGCTAGACCATGAGGTCGAAGGAACTCATGTTGATATCGGAATAGATGTGCTTAGAAAGTACAAGGAGTCCGAAGTTGTAATAGATGCTATGGCAGCGCATCACGGTGATTATGAACCGAAAAGCCCAGAAGCTGTTCTTGTAGCAGCAGCGGATGCTCTTTCGGCGGCCAGACCGGGAGCAAGAAGAGAGACGCTCGAAACCTACATCAGAAGACTTCAGAAGCTTGAAGATTTGGCGAATACTACTCCGGGAGTAGATAAATCGTTCGCAATCCAGGCGGGTAGAGAAATCAGAGTTATAGCAAAACCTGAGGATATAAATGATGAGGAAATCGTTTTCCTTGCAAGAGAAATTTCCAAGAAAATAGAATCAGAGCTTGAATATCCGGGACAAATAAAAGTTAATGTAATAAGAGAAACTCGGGCAGTCGAGTATGCAAAATAATTAAAATAAAATCATACTGAAGATTAACGGGCTACATTTTGACAAAATATAGTCCGTTTTTAATTTCATTATTATATATAAATCTATTTTAATAAGCTTATGCCGCTCATTTCATCGGGAATCGGAAGTCCCATAAGCGCAAGAAGTGTAGGGGCTATGTCTGAAAGCTTACCTCCATCGGACAATTGTCGGGCATTCATTGAAATATGGACAAGGGGGACTTTGCTCAGAGAATGGGCTGTAACCGTGTTTCCATCATCATCTATCATTTTATCCGCATTTCCGTGGTCGGCTGTCAGCAAGATTTGCCCGCCTTTTTCAAGAACATTGGTAACTATTCTAGGAATACAGCTGTCTACCGTTTCGACCGCCTTGCATGTTGCATCCATCACGCCGGTATGACCAACCATGTCAGCATTTGCAAAGTTGAGAATGATTAAGTCGTATTTATCCTCATCTATTTTTTCGATTACGGCGTCAGTAACCTCGCAGGCACTCATTTCCGGCTTAAGATCATATGTCGCCACATGAGAGGAAGGAATCAGGATTCTATCTTCATTTCTCCCAGGGGCCTCAATGCCCCCGTTGAAAAAGAAGGTGACATGTGCATATTTCTCTGTCTCGGCGATACGCAGTTGTGTTAGGCCGAGGTTAGATATGTATTCTCCTAGTGTGTTTTGCAGCGATTGGGAAGGGAAGGCTATTTCTACATTTGGCATCCCTGCTTCGTATTCGGTCATGCAAACATAAAAAAGGTTCTTCGGATTCTTGTTGCGCTCAAACCCATCGAAATCATTGGCCACCAACGCTCGGGTAATCTGTCTTGCGCGATCAGGCCTAAAATTAAACATAATCACCGCATCATTATCATTAATTATGCCTGAGCTATTTATTACGGTAGGCAGCACAAATTCGTCGTTTTCGCCCCTGCTGTATGCAGTTGTTATAGCAGCTGTGGCACTGTCGGCAACCTCACCGATACCTTCTGTCATCGCCTCATACGCCATTTTAATACGCTCCCAACGCTTGTCTCTGTCCATCGCATAATATCGACCGGAAACAGTAGCGATTTTTCCGACGGACGCCTTCATATGACCTTCAAGCGCTTCTATATAAGGCAGAGCCGAGCAGGGTGAAACATCTCTGCCGTCCAAAAAGCAATGAACATAGACGTTTTCAAAATTATTTTGTTTTGCCATATCCAAAAGTGCAAAAAGATGCGTAATATGGCTGTGGACTCCGCCATCGGAAACAAGACCCATTAGATGCAAGGCAGAGTTTTTTTTCTTTGCATATTCTATAGCCATTAGAAGTTGTTTGTTATCAAAGAATTCTCCGTCATCAATTTGCTTTGATATTTTTGTTAAATCCTGATAGACAATACGACCGGCTCCAATATTTAGATGACCTACCTCGGAATTACCCATTTGTCCTTCCGGAAGACCTACGGACAGGCCGCTCGCTTCAAGCTCTGTACGAGGGTAGGAAGAAAAAATTGCGTCAAGATTTGGTTTATTCGCTTGAAGAATTGCACTTTGTTTTGGGTCGTCATTCAATCCGAATCCGTCCAAAATCATAAGCATTGTAGGTCTATTTATAATTTTCATAGGATACCTCTCATGTTTATTTGTAATAATATATCTAATTATATCATTTTTTTAATCCAAAACATATACAGGGCGGTTTTTTTTTTGGTATAATAGGAAGATAATCGATTTATGGAGGAAACAAATGGGGAAGAAGAGTTTTTTGAGGGGGGCCGCGGTACTGGGGATAGCGGGACTTCTGACACAGGTTTTGGGGGCCGTATTCAGAATACCTCTTGGGAATATCATAGGCACAGATGGGATGGCATACTATCAGACGGCATATCCTGTGTACATATTTCTTTTGGTGTTCTCGACGAACGGGGCACCTGCAGCCATTTCAAAGATGACATCCGAAAGGATTGCACTGGGCAGATATGCCGAGGCTCACAAGGTATTTAAGCTATCATTTGTCTTTATGTCAATATTTGGACTAATATGCTTTGCCACGCTGTTTTTCGGAGCAGAGGCTATTGTAAATGCTATGGGAAATGCGGAGGCATATTATTCTGTTGTCGCTATTGCACCGGCATTGTTGCTCGTGCCTATTATGTCAGTCTTTAGGGGATATTTTCAAGGAATGCAGCAAATGGAGCCGACGGCTGTCTCCCAGATAACAGAGCAGTCGATAAGGGTTTTTGCAGGACTTTCTCTTGCAGTTATACTTATGCCTATGGGCATCGAATTTGCCGCAGCAGGGGCAAGCTTTGGGGGAAGTATCGGTCCTATATTCGGTGTTGCCGCAATTATTATTATTTACTTGTTAAGGAAAAAGAAAATCGTTGCAAATATAGAAAGCGATAAATCTACCGGCATTGAAAGTGCCGGAAGCATTTTAAAAACACTCGCAATAATAGCAATTCCTATAACGATAGGTGTTTCAATACAGCCTATTATGAATTTGGGTGATGCAATATTCGTTATGAACAGACTTCAGGATGCGGCAGGATTTGGCTATGAAGGCGCAAAAAATCTTTATGGTGCGCTGACCGGATTCGCAGCTCCCGTAATAAATATACCGATGGCTCTTGCGCTTTCCATGGCGCTCTCCTTAGTTCCGGCTATTGCATCAGCAAAAAGCGGGGGAGATACGGAAGCTCTTAAAACGAACGTTAATCTCGGGCTCAGAACATCAATGATTATTGGTGTACCGTGCAGCTTTGGTCTTATGATTATAGCGGAGCCGATAATGTTACTATTGTTCCCTTTACAGACTGATGGAGCAGTTACATCCTCATCATGCCTATTCTATCTTGCCGCTGGTACGATTTTCCTGTGCATAGCACAGACTATGGCAGGGATACTTCAGGGACTTGACAAGCTGTCCGCTGCGGTGTGGGGAATCGTTGCCGGATTTGTTGTTAAGTGCGTTCTGACATATTTCTTGACGGGTATACCAGGGCTGAATGTAAAAGGTGCGGCTATAGCGACCTCGGCAGGATACCTTACAATAGCAATGATAAACTTCCTCGCAGTTAAGCAGTATACGGGCATAAAGTTCAACTTCAATTTGAGCGTAGTAAAACCTATCGCCTGCGGAATAGCAATGTCTGTTATCGTATTGGCAGTATACAAGCCTGTGGCGATAATTGCCGGAAATTCACTTGCAGTTTTAATATCGGTAGCAATAGGGGCATGCGTGTACGGAATATGCTTGATAAAAATTAAGGCTATAACATCGAGCGAGATTAAGACACTTCCGAAAGGCGAGAAGCTTTTGGGTTTGCTGAAGAAAGTGAAATTAGTATAGGGAAATTATTATGAAATGGACAGATAAACAGCGAGAAGCTATAGAAATACGAGATAAAAATATTCTTGTTGCCGCGGCGGCGGGATCTGGCAAGACCGCAGTACTTGTTGAAAGAATAAAGCAGCTGATAATAGAGGACTGCGTGTCTATAGATAAGATGCTCATAGTCACATTTACAAATGCAGCCGCCTCCGAGATGAAGGAAAAGATAGTGAACGCTATCGTTAAGCAAATCGCAAGTGCACCAGACAAGACAAAGTCTTTGAGACGGCAGCTTGAAATTATTTACAAGGCAAATATAAGTACCTTCCACGCCTTTGCGCTTGAAGTTATAAGGCGATATTTCTATGTTATAGATATAGATCCTTCATTTAGAATATGCGACGAGGCGGAAGGCGAGATTTTACGAAATCAGGCCGTTGATCTTCTTTTTGAAGAATATTTTGAAAAGAAGGATTTGCGGTTTTGTGATTTTTTGGATAGATATTCAGGATCAAAGAGCTTTGAAAACGTAAAGCAAATGGTCATTAATTCATATAATAAACTACAGAGTATACCCGAGCCTTACACATGGCTTGAAGAGCACATCGACAAATTTAATTGTACTGAAGATGAATTCAGAAAGTCGCAGACATATAGCATAATGATGTCGGAGATAATCTCATCTCTTCAAAATGCCGGCGAGGCTTACAGTCGAGTAGTGGAGCTTCTTGAAGAAGAGGGCTGTGACAAAATGGCGATTAAGGTTTTGCAGGAAAAAGAGGCCTGTATAAATGCGGCTCAAAAGGCGAAGGAAGACGGATACGATGCGGCGCTTGAGGCAATGGGAATGTTACCGACAGTCAGGTTGACCGCTTCAAAGGACGAAAAAGAAAGCTACAATCGCATAAAGGAGACTGTTAAAGAGCTGAGGAGCCATGCCTCGGAGTCTGTAAAAAAGTTAAAGGCAAATTTCTTTGCTTACAGCCTGCCGGAATACGTTTCCGAGCTCAACGAAGTGTACCCGTCTGCGATTACATTTGGCGATATGATCCTTCGCTACAGAGATATATACAAAGAACAAAAGCAAGAAAAGAACGTAATAGATTTTTCGGATATAGAGCATTATGCACTGGAAATTTTGAAGGATGAAAGCGTTGCCGACGAATACAGAAAGAAATTTGAATATATATTTATAGACGAATATCAGGATTCCAATTTAATACAGGAAACACTCATAAGTCGCATCAAAAGGGAAAACAATCTTTTTATGGTAGGGGACGTAAAGCAGTCCATATATAAATTTCGATTGGCCGAGCCGGAATTGTTTATGAAAAAATATGAAGAATTTAGAGTAGGCAAGGGAAGGTACAATACTAAGATAGACCTAAATATGAATTTCAGGAGCAAGGGCGGTGTGATTTCGTTTACAAATGAGCTGTTTTCCGCTTCTATGCCAGGATATGATGACAATGCCGCACTTTACAAAGGATTGTCGTATGTGGGGCCATCCGATTATGAGGCAGAGCTTCATATATTGTGCAAGGGAGATGAAGAAGCTTATATCCCCGAAGAAATACAAGAGCTGAAGAATGCAGAAAAGGAAGCCATTGTTGCGGCAAAGCTTATAAAGGACAATATAGGAAAGACAATATACGATGCAAAAAAACAAGAGGAAAGATCGCTAAAAAAGAGGGATATCGTCGTTCTTATGAGGGCCACAAAGAATACGGCTGATATATTCCGGAAGATATTTGCGGAATTTAATATTGATACATACATTGAGGATAATGACGGATATTTCGATACGATAGAGATAGAAATATTTATTAATTTGCTTAGAGTCATAGATAATAAACGTCGTGATGTACCGCTTATAAGTGTTCTGCATTCGGCAATATTTGATTTCTCACCGGACGAGCTTGCGGAGGTGAGGTTGTCCCAAAGGAAAGGCTCATACTTTGATGCGCTCAATAATTATTCAGAAGGAGATACGGAATTAGCATCTAAATGCCGTAATGCACTTAAGCGTATTGAAGAATGGAAATCATTTTCCAACGCGATGCGTCTTCCCGAACTTATTTGGAGAATCATGCAAGATACCGGATTGTATATCTACATAGGAGCGATGCCGGCGGGGGCACAGAGATTGGCAAATCTTAGGGCAATGATCGACAAAGCGGAGGCATTTGCCTCTAACCATAGCGGTGGAATATATGAATTCTTAGCACACATTGAGAAGATGCGTTCCCGCAAGGTTGCCGTTCCTCAAGTGAAATTGATATCAGAGAACGATGATGTCGTTAGAATTATGACGGTTCATAAGAGCAAGGGCCTTGAATTTCCTGTCGTAATAGTTGCAGGTCTTGGCAAAAGATTTAATCGCAGCAGAGGGGAAAAGCTGACGCTTCATAAGGATATAGGGATGGGGTTGACACTATCAAATTGCGAGGAGCATTGGCGTAAGAAGACGATAACGCAGAAGCTGATAGAGCTTAAGCAGCAAAAGGAAGAGTCCGATGAGGAGCTCAGAATTTTATACGTAGCATGTACGAGAGCAATGGACAAGCTTATAATGCTTGGAGCCGTAAGTAAGACGGAAGAGGACATATTAAGAAAAGCATATAGAAATC
Source organism: Eubacteriales bacterium (assembly GCA_028704515.1). Taxonomy (GTDB): domain Bacteria; phylum Bacillota; class Clostridia; order Peptostreptococcales; family Anaerovoracaceae; genus UBA1440. The sequence continues at coordinate 32,265 of JAQWFH010000015.1, read as the reverse complement.
CACAAGATATAAGCGGAGCCTCATGTTATTTGGATGCAATCATACCTGCGGTCCATGATAAAGTAAAGACTGTGTACCACCCGGAGGATGAGATACCGGCAATAAAATCGGGGGAAGAGGATAGTAAGAATCTAACAGGGTGGATTGCAGATGCAAAAGTGACGGATATAAACATTTATAATGAAATAGACAGACGTCTTTCGTATGTTTATCCGCACGAAAGACAGCTGGCGATGAGGTCCAAGTATTCTGTTACGCAGCTTGTAAAAGGAGAGAAAAGCGTAAAGGGTAGCATAAACTCATTGGCTGTGCCTTTATTCTTAAGCGGTAAAAAGGGATTCAGCGCAGCGGAAAAGGGAACGATTTATCATAAGATAATGGAGCATATTGATTTTGAAGAGGCGCGCTTAGCTTTTGAAGAAAAGGCGCAAGAAGGGCTGAATGAGTACATAAACCAAAAAACTATATCTTTGACTGAAAAGCAAATTCTCATGGAGGATGAGGTAAAGCAAATAGAGCCTTCTAAAATTGGCGTTTTCATTATGTCGGATATAGGGAAACGCGCCGCTGCCGCACAGGGCAAGAGAAAGCTACACAAGGAGGCACCGTTTGTTTTGAAGTCGCAAAAGGATGATGGCGAAATTTTGGTGCAGGGTATCATAGATTGTTGGTTTGAGGAGCATGACGGAGCTGTTCTGATAGATTATAAGACGAGCCATTTAAAAGGCAGCTCAGATGATGCTGTTGCGAAGCTGAAGGAAGAATACCGATCTCAGGTTGAGCTTTATGCTCAAGCGATAGAACAAATAAAAAATATCCGTGTAAAGGAGAAATATCTGTATTTTCCAGAAATCTCATTAACCGTTAAAATCTAAATTAAGAATTATTATAATAAAAAAGGTATCCTAAAAGGATACCTTTTCAAATGATGTTATTGCTGTAGTTTATACAATGCCCTGTGCCATCATTGCCTGAGCAATCTTCTTGAAGCCTGCGATGTTAGCGCCTGCTACGAGGTCATACTTACCATAGTATTCTTTTGAAGCTTCTTCGCAGTTCTTGTGAATGTAAACCATGATGCCGTGAAGCTTTTCATAAACCTGTTCATTTGAGAAAACAGTATGTCCTGCATTTTGACCCATTTCGAGACAAGATGTAGCAACACCGCCTGCGTTAGCAGCCTTTGAAGGTCCAAGTATGATTCCGCCTTCTTGCATGATTTTGATAGCTTCGTTAGTTGAAGACATGTTTGATCCTTCGCAAACGAACTTAACGCCTCTTTCAACAAATGATCTTGCATCTTCTTCTCTGATTTCGTTCTGAAGTGCGCAAGGGATGTAGAGGTCAGCCTTAACTTCCCAAGGCTTCTTGCCTGCGATAAACTTTGCTCCAGGGAACTTGTCTGCATAAGGAGCGCATATGTTCTTACCGGATCCTCTGAGTTCAAGGAGGTAGTCAACTTTTTCTCTAGTATTGATACCATCTTCGTCAAGGATGTAACCGTCTGGACCGGAGATAGTGATCAGCTTAGCGCCGAGGTCCATAAGCTTCCAAGCAGTACCCCAAGATACGTTACCGAAACCTGAGATTGCTACTGTCATACCCTTAATGTCTGCTCCGTTAGCCTTAAGCATTTCCTGAGCAAACCAAACGATACCGAAGCCTGTAGCTTCTGTTCTTCCCTGGCAACCGCCATAGGAGAGGCCTTTTCCTGTGAGAACGCCTTCATATCTGTTAACCAATCTCTTGTACTGGCCGAACAGGTAACCGATTTCTCTTGCACCTACGCCGAGGTCTCCTGCAGGAACGTCTGTATTAGGTCCTACGTGTCTGTAGAGCTCATCCATGAAAGACTGACAGAAACGCATGATTTCGCCGTCTGACTTGCCGTTAGGATCGAAGTCAGCTCCACCCTTGCCTCCGCCAATTGGAAGACCAGTTAAGCTGTTCTTGAAGATCTGCTCAAAACCTAAGAACTTAACTGTTCCTGGATTTACGCTTGGAGCAAATCTGAGTCCACCTTTGTAAGGTCCGATAGCACTGTTGAACTGGTATCTGTAACCCTTATTTACCTGAACTTTACCTGCGTCATCAATCCAGCAAACTCTGAATGTGATTCCTCTTTCAGGTTCAACCAATCTCTCAAGCAGTGAAGCTTTTTCATACTCAGGATGAGCTTCCATAACAGGAGCCAGTGAATGAAGAACTTCTTCTATAGTTTGATGAAATTCAACTTCGCCAGGGTTGTTCTGTTTACAAAGCTCGATGACTCTTTCAACATAGTTTGACATAATTATCTCCTCTTTTCTCTTATACTTTTCATGTCCAAACAGTATAGAATGGACTAAAAATTTCATACAAGTTAAATATATCACTTTGTCATTTTTTAGTCAACACAAACAGGGAAAAAACTATGAATTTTCACATAGTTCCGGATGAGACAAGACTGAATTTCAAGTTTCTTTTGAAATTTCTTGCCAAATTAGCTGTTGTGGAGCTATAATAAATATGTATGCGCAACAATAAAATTAAGAAAGAAAAGAGGTGAAAACCGTGGATCCTTTACCGAGTAAACGGCAGATAAATGTGCAGACTAAAAAAAGAATTATAATTGGTATCCCGGCTTTCACATTTATTTTTGTGCGAGGGAGATACCGGAAAGAGAGGTATTTTACCGATGGAGAGGGAAAAGACATTTGAAGAAATTCTTGAAGAAATAAGTGAATTTCTCGAGGCAAGACAATTCAAAGCGGCAAGAGATATTCTTATAGAACACAATGCCGTTGTAATTGCCGAGCTTTTGGACGAAATAATAGATGATATAGGCATGGACAAGGCGGTCATACTTTTCCGTATGCTTCCAAAGCATATATCTGTAGATGTGTTTGCATATCTTCCTTTGGACGACCAGGTGGATATTATCAGCAGCGTAACCGAAAAAGAAACAGAATACATCTTGGATGAGATGGAGTTCGATGACATGATCGACGTGCTTGAGGAGCTGCCTGCAAATGTTGTAGATAAGATTATTGCAAAAACATCGAGAGACAAGCGAAGGCTTATAAACACATTTTTAAATTATCCCGATGACTGTGCGGGGAGCATTATGACCCCAAACTATATAAGTCTGAGGGAGGATTTCAATGTAGAAGAAGCCCTTGCATACGTAAAGAAAGAGGGCATGGATTCCGAGACAATATATACATGTTATGTGAAGGATCAGGGAAGAAGCTTACTCGGCATTGTTTCTCTGAGAACGTTAGTAATATCGGATGACAATGTTCCAATAACGGATATAATGAAGGATGATTACGTTTACGTCAATGTATACGATGACAGAGAAGAGGTTTCTGAGGTATTTAAAAAGTACGATTTTTTGGCGCTTCCTGTAGTTGACAAAGAAAACCGCCTTGTCGGAATTATTACGGTAGACGACATCATCGATGTAATAGAAGAAGAAAATACAGAGGACTTTGAGAGGATGGCTGGTATTCTGGATGATTCAGACAAGAGATATCTGGATACGAGCGTAATTCACAATGTTAAAACAAGACTTCCGTGGATATTAATTCTTATGGTATCTCTTATGATTACCGGGCATATAATCACAAAATTTGAAGATGTGCTTTCGCAGGTAATTGTTCTTGTGGCATATTTGCCGCTTTTGATGGGTACCGGAGGGAATACCGGTTCGCAGGCATCTACACTTGTTATACGTGGAATAGCTTTGGGAGAGCTTGTGCTGAGCGATGCGGTAAAGGTGCTGTTAAAAGAATTGCGAATAAGCCTTTGTATAGGAATAATAATTTCTGTGTTAAACTTTGCAAAGATATATTTTTTTGATGGGCAAAGTGTTTTCATAGCACTTACCGTAAGCTTATCAATGCTGTTTATAGTAATGATTGCAAAATCTATCGGTGGAATGCTTCCTTTAGGGGCAAAGCGAGTGGGGATAGACCCTGCGCTTATGGCAACACCGATGATTTCTTCAATTACGGATATGATGTCCGTAATAATTTATTTTTTACTCGCAAGTGCGATATTGGGTATTTAAAACAATGAAATGTATAATTGATTTAAATTATGTTCATACTGTAGTCAAGGAACGCAGAAGGGACATACATAAAGGCGATTGCGGAAGAATTTTAATCGTCGCAGGGTCAAAAGGAATGGCTGGAGCGGCAGTACTCTCGTCAAGAGGGGCACTTAAGAGCGGAGCGGGTCTTGTAACCGTATCGCTCCCGGAAGAACTCTTCCCCATCATTCAGGTAGCTCAACCCGAGGCAATGTGTATGCCGCGGACGCTTTCCGAAATTTCGGGCATGGATATAAACAGGTTTGATTCTGTCGCCATAGGCCCGGGCATAAGGGAGGCGGAAGAAAATGAAAACATAATTAAATTCCTTTTTGAAAATTATTCAGGAACTTTAATAGTAGATGCTGACGGTCTTAATACGGTGGCAAATAAAAAGCTGTTGCCGCAGATGAGAAAAGCAAAGCCATCGGTTATTGTGACACCTCATATGGGAGAAGCTGCAAGGCTTTTGGGCATGACTTTATCGGAGATACATAAGTATTCTCGAGAGGAAATTGCACAGCTCGTTACAGAGGTCACGGGTAGCGTTGTCGTTCTAAAAGGAGCGGGAACTTTGGTAGCAAGCGGCAACGGGAGCACATATATTAATAACACAGGGAATCCTGGTATGGCTACGGGCGGGTCGGGAGATGTTCTTACCGGCGTGATCGCAAGCCTTGCGGCTCAAGGCTTATCACCAGAGGACTCTGCAAAAGCAGGGGTATTTATTCATGGAATGGCAGGCGATATTACTGCAGATAACCTTTCTGAATATGGTATGATTGCAAGTGATATAGCAGGCTGTATACCTCTCGTGTTTAAAGAAATATTGAAGTAAAACGTGATTTTATAAAAGGGGACAGAGTGACATGATAAAAAAAGGCGATCTCTATTTCGCTGATTTAAGTCCTGTCGTCGGCTCTGAGCAAGGAGGGGTTAGACCCGTACTTGTAGTCCAAAATGATGTGGGTAATAAATACAGCCCAACAATTATAGTAGCGGCAGTAACATCACAGATGAATAAATCAAAGCTGCCCACACATGTGGAGATAGATGCTGTAGACAATGGGCTCAGCAAAAATTCGGTGGTGCTCATGGAGCAATTGAGAACCATAGACAAAAGCAGATTAAAAGAAAGAATCGGAACCGTAGATCAAAATATGATTGCCGGCGTTGACAAAGCTCTTTCTGTCAGCCTGGGTTTGAGATAAAATATAAAAAACAAGGGTTTGCCCCGGAAGAGGAACAAAGCATGAAAAAAAATAATGTAGTACTATTTGTTATAATTGTGACACTGATGCTTATTGGAGCGGTTGCTGTTTTTGCCGACTCGGCAACGCCGGGGTCTGATAATGACCCGCTCGTATCAAAAAGCTATGTGGATTCAAAGGCAACCTTTAAAGCTGTAAAGCTTGAGGCGGGGCAAACGCTTACAGGTGACGAGGGCACAGAGATAATAGTAAGGAGCGGAGAATTTACCGCAATAGACAACGGTGCCAACGGCATATCTGATATTACTTCTGGTAAAGATCTTATGACAGGCATGCAGGTGGGAACAAACCACCTGCTGCTAGTCCCGAGAAAGGATGGCAGAGGGATATATGCCGGAACGGAAGGATGGATTATGATAAGAGGAAATTACAATATAAAATAAGGGGAGTTACATAGGGGATGAAAAATTTTATAAGGGCGAATAAGTTACTTCTAGTCGTAATACTTGTTTCCATTATTGCGTCAGGCTCTGTAATAGGCACGAGAACTTCAATAGAGTCGGCAAACAAAACTTACGATATCGTGTTAGATTACACAGAGATGGAAAGAATGGCATCTCAGAGCGATTACGATATCTCGTGGTGGCTTACAGATTTTAAAAAGCAAGGCATCAATAAGGTAGGTCTTCAAGAGGAAAACATAATGACTCTGATGGAGGATTCTCGTCTTCCTGTAGAGGGACAAGTCATGGGCAATGTCATGGAGCAAGCGTTTTGGAAGGATTCTCTGCCGGTTGGCTTTATTTCTTCAGTAGAAGAAAAGGGGACATTTGATGATTTCGATGTGCTTGTCAAAACAGGAGATGCTGAAGCTACAAGCTTCGTTACGGACGGAATACAAAAGCGCTTTCAAGAAGAGAGGTATGCTGTTTATAGAGACGGGGAGAAGGCTTGGATATGGCTTGACGGTACAGCTGATACCACACTCTACAGTGAAAAGCACAAATATATGGACTCTTCTAATGCCGGATTCATTGAAAGAATTGGGATAGAAGGCTCAAAGCTCATGTATATATCACTCGGATTGCCTGAAGATAAGGTGAAAATTATCGCGGATGCGGGCATGAATGTTATACCGAGAACACTGGCTTACAACGGGTGGAACGATACTAAGTATGCAGAGGCCGTCATCGACGAATATGAAAGATACGGAATAACCCCTAAATATGTAATCGCAGGGGGAGAGGCCACAATAGGATATGATGACGGTACGGACTTTGTAAAGGATTACATAATAGATAACGATCTCACAATCGGACTTATTGAAAATACAACTCAGCTGCAAAACATAATGCAGTACGGAGTGAATGAGGTTGCAACGGAATCGAAATACGACACTGTTCGAGTATTCAGCGTATGGAATTACATACAGAATAGATATCAATATTACGGCTACGAAGGAGCCAAGGAAATTGAAAATACGCTTTTTCGAGCTATTACTGAGCGAAATATCAGAGTAATATACTTTAAGCCTTTTATGGAAATTAAAGATCTTCATACATATATAACAGATCCTGAAGATTACAGGGAAACATTTTCAAATTTGGCGGACAGGCTTTCGGAGCACGGCTTTGAACAGGGTGATGCATCTGTCATGAAGGATTACAGTGTTCCTACGGCTATTCGTGTGCTTATCGCAATCGGTGTTGCAATGGGCGCGGTTCTTCTTTTGAGGAGCATTTTGCCTATAAATAATAAGCTTATGTATATAATCGCCGCACTTGGGGCGGCTTGTGCACTGGGGGCTTATGTGGTCATTCCGAATATGGCAATACTGATTACAGCCTTTGCGGCAGCTGTGGTATTTTCGTGTATTGCCGTTACGGCCTTTGCTTTTATGAGCCGCGAGAGCGCTGAGTCTCTCGACTCAAGCGCTCCGCTGACGCGCATAATAAAGTACGCGTCAGCAGCTCTGATAGGAGCCGCGGCTATCGCATTTATAGGCGGTATTGTTACTGCAGCCACAATTTCCTCTACGAGCTTTATGCTCGAAATAGATATCTTCCGGGGAGTAAAAATATCACAGCTTTTACCTATAGCATATTTCGTAATAGTATTCCTTGCTTATTACGGATTTGGAGAGAAAAAAGCGAAAATCGGAAGATTGGAAATCATAGACATAAAGGATATGCTCAATATGAGTATAAAAGTATGGATGGTTATCGTACTTGGAATCCTAGGGATTGTTGGGGTTTATTATATATTAAGAACCGGACATGACAGCAGTCTTCAGGTTTTAAGTTTTGAAATGCTGTTTAGAAATAAACTCGAAGAGCTTCTGCTCGCAAGACCGAGAACGAAGGAATTTTTATTTGCATTCCCGGCAATTATGCTGATGGTATATTGCAGTGTAAGGCGCTTTAAGCTTCTCACTTTCGTCATGGGGCTTTTCGGAGTAATAGGTATGACATCGATAACAAATACATTCATGCACATAAGAACCCCTCTTTATCTAGGCTTTATAAGAACGGGATATTCGCTCCTTTTCGGCTTAATTTTGGGCATTATCGCCATAGTTGCATTTGAAATAATATACAAGATATATTGCAAGCATTTTAAAAAATATATAGACGCGGTGGATTAATGTATAAGATACTTATTTCGGGTTATTACGGATTTAACAACATAGGAGACGAATCGATACTTACGGCTGTAGTGGGAAGCATGAGAGAAAAGCTTGACGATGTAGAAATCACAGTTTTATCTCATGATCCAGAATCTACGGCTGAGAAGTATGATATAAATTCGTGTGACAGAAAATCAATACCTGCGATACTGTCCGCTATTAGAAGGTGCGACCTCTTGGTCAGCGGTGGAGGGAGCCTCCTTCAGGATACAACGAGCAAAAGGAGTATTTTATACTATCTTTTCATAATGGCGGTCGCAAAATTAATGGGCAAACCGTTTTTTATTTATAGCCAGGGAATAGGGCCGATAAATTCAAAATTCAACAGGCGTCTCACCGCTATAGTCCTTAAGAAAGCAAGAGGTATAGTCGTGAGAGATGCGTCCTCAAAGCAGCTTTTGACGGAAATAGGCTTGGATGAGGGCAGAATAGTAGTAACGGCAGACCCCGTCCTCGGCGTAAAACCGGTACACCTTGAGAAAGGCAAAGAAATTCTCTTACAGGAGGGCTTTAAAAAGCAACAGGGTTCAATTATTGCGGGCTTCGCAATAAAAGAAAGACGCATAGATTCGAACTTCATGGACGAGCTTGAGAAATCAATGGAGAGACTAATTACAGAGCAAAATGCTCAGATAGTATTGATACCTTTTCACTACAGCGAGGATATGGCTCCTGCGGCTGAACTGGAGCGCAGACTTAGTGACAGGGGTTTAGCGGATAGAATATGCACAGTAAGGCATAAGCACTTAACAGAAGAGATGATGAGCATTATAGGAAATATGGATATACTCGTCGGAGTCAGACTACATTCCCTTATACATGCGGCCATTATGGGAATTCCTATGATAGGGATATCCTACGACCCAAAGATAAATTCATTTCTTCACTCAATCGGCATGAAAGCAGCTTGTACCATATACGATCTTAACAATGACTTCTTTGTTAAGGAATTTTGTGAGACATATAAAAACAGGGACAAAATAAACGAGATGGTATCGGAAAAAGTTCAGAGGCTTATCAAGAGCCTCGCGACAAATGAAGAAATGATAAAGGATTTGATGAAGGGATAAAATATGAAATCAAGAAGAAAATCAATCCTGGGAATACCGGTAGATATGGTGACAAAGGAAGAGGCTTTTGAAATATTTACGGAGCTTATGACAAGGCCTGGATTTGATATTATCGTAACGCCGAATTCAGAAATCGTAGTAAATGCTACAGAAGACGATGAACTGGCTGCTATAATAAAAACAGCCGGGCTTATAATACCAGACGGCATAGGGTTAGTATATGCTTCCGGTATTTTGGGGTATGATTTAGATGAGCGGATTACAGGGATAGACTTCCTGACTGTAATCCTTGCATACTTAGAGAACAAGGGCAAGTCAATTTACCTTTTGGGCTCAAAGCCAGGCGAGACAAATGAAAAAAGCGTGGCATATATGGCGGGGCAAGCAATGAAGGAAAGATTCCCAATGCTAAAAATCGCCGGAACGCATCATGGATACTTCGGGGAAGGTGAAGAAAAAGCCATTGTTGAAGAGATAAATGCTTCCGGGGCTGATTTCCTTTGCGTGGCACTCGGATCTCCCAAGCAAGAAAAATTCTTGTATAGGTACAAAAAAGATTTCACATCCGCAGTCTGCGGTATAGGAGTAGGGGGCAGTCTCGATGTATGGGCGGGAACTGTTTTAAGAGCACCCGAGTTTTACCAAAAGCATGGATTGGAATGGCTTTACAGGTTTATAAAACAGCCTTCGCGATTTCCGCGAATGATAAAATTACCGATATTTATACTAAAAGTAATCGCACAGAAAAACAGGAGGAGCAAGTAGAAATGGATTATAAAAAATTTGAGGAAATAGCTGCAGATGTGAGAGTGGCAATTATAAAAGCTGTTCATTCCGCAGGCTCGGGCCATCCGGGAGGATCTCTTTCCGCTGCGGATTTGGTTACGGCTTTATACTTTCATGAGATGAACATAGATCCGAAGGACTGCAAAAAACCTGACAGGGATAAGTTTATACTCTCAAAGGGTCATGCGGCTCCGGTACAGTATGCGGCATTGGCACTCAGAGGGTTTTTTCCAAAGGAAAAGCTATTGACTTTAAGAAAAATAGGCTCTGATCTGCAGGGTCACCCCGACATGTACAAGACACCTGGTGTTGAGATGTCGACAGGATCTCTGGGACAGGGTATTTCAATAAGTGTGGGGATGGCGATTGCGAATAAGCTTGACGGTAAAGATGGAAGAATATACACGCTTCTGGGCGACGGAGAGCTTCAAGAGGGTATCGTGTGGGAAGCTATAATGGCGGCAGCTCATTATAAGCTGGACAATCTCCTTGCAATTGTAGATTGGAACGGACTTCAGATTGACGGTAAGAATGAAGATATAATGGGTGTGGATCCTATCGATGAAAAATTCAAAGCTTTCGGATGGAATGTCATATCAATTGACGGGCACAATTTTGCAGAGATTTTTGATGCATATAAGGCTGCGAGAGAATATAAAGGCAAGCCTACGGTAATAGTTGCAAAAACACATAAAGGCATGGGGGTTTCCTTCATGAAGGATCAGGCGGGCTGGCACGGTAAAGCACCGAATGATGAAGAAGCCGAAAAGGCTATCCAAGAAATCGGAGGTAAATTCTAATGGCAGAGAAAATGGCAACAAGAAAGGCTTACGGAGAAACACTACAAGAGGTCGGGGCAGTTAACAAGGAATTAGTAGTATTAGACGCGGATTTATCGAAGTCAACGATGACAGCCGAATTCCAAAAGCTTTATCCCGAAAGATTTTTCAATATGGGAATATCCGAGCAAAATATGTACGGAGTTGCGGCGGGAATGGCACTTTCCGGTAAAACTGTATGTGCCTCAACCTTTGCGATGTTTGCAACCGGCAGAGCATTTGAGATTATAAGAAATACAATTGGGCATACGGGCGCAAATGTAAAAGTATGTGCAACTCATGCGGGAATAACAGTAGGAGAAGATGGTGCTACTCATCAGACGTTCGAGGATATTGCTCTCATGCGTACTATTCCGGGAATGACAGTAATTAATCCGGGGGACGGTGCCTCGGCAAAGGCATTGCTGAAGCAGGCTATAGATATGCACGGACCAGCATATATAAGACTAGGAAGAGCTGCAGTACCTGTGATTTACGGTGAAAACGATGATATCAAGATTGGCAAAGGTCACCTTGTAAGAGACGGCAAGGACGTTACAGTGATTGCGACAGGGATAATGGTAAACGAAGCCGTAATGGCTGCAGAGGAACTATCAGCTGTAGGTATCGACTGTCGCATCGTTGATATGCACACAATCAAACCGATAGATAAAGATATTATCATGAAAGCGGCGGCAGAAACAGGTGCAATTGTTACAGCGGAGGAGCACTCTGTCATAGGCGGGCTCGGAGGAGCTATAGCTGAGGTCGTTGTAAAGAAATGTCCGGTTAAGATGGCTATGGTAGGGCAGAACGATACCTTTGGAGAATCAGGAAACCCCGAGAGCCTAAAAGCTAAATACGGTATGACAAAGGACGATATAATTACAGCGGTAAAAAGTATCATCGGATAAGCACAATTTAATAAGCATAACGAACTCCCTTCATGAATAGATTTTAAATAAATCCGTAACGAAGGGAGTTTTTGATTGTGAGGGAGAGAAAGTTTAAAAAGCATGAATTTAATTTCAACTTAAGTAAAAAAGCAATAGTAATTATCCTAATTATTGCTGCGGTTGTAATTGCACTTTTGATAGGTTATTTTTTAAAGGGAGATGATATGGTAGAGTTCCAATTGTTGAGCGAGGCTGAAATACCTCAAGACATAACAAGTCAGGTAATTCCCGAATACCGAGATTTGGAGAGAGCTTTAGCTTGTGTAGTCGATGAAAAAATTTATGTTGTGGTTACAAGGGGAGAAAAGCTGACAAGCGGTTACGACATAGCCATTCAAAAGATGGAGCTCGAAAGTGATAACGGTACGGAAAATTTAATAGTGCATGCTCTGTTTAAAGATCCGGAGCCGGGAAGCGCACTTTCACAAGTACTCACATATCCTCTTGCTGTTGCGGAGACCGGATTGGATGAGCTCCCCGATATGATCGAACTGAGGATACAATACTAATCCTCCTGTTGACATCAAATGAAATTTATGGTAATATATGTAAAAAGTGGAGCATATACATATATTGAACAGAATTATAAAAAGAGAAGAACGGCATTTGGATTATATCAAAGCCGAAGAAAAGATAAAAATAGGAGTTATGGGAATAGGGCGAGGGGCCGGATGCACATTTGTATCGACGGCTCTCGCTTATATGCTTTCGGGAGAATTAAAAAAGAGCATAGGCTTTGTTCAGCTTGATGGGCGATATTCTCACGATATTTACGATGCCCTGGGGATGGACAAGCGTTTTGCAATGCGTGAATTTGTCGATTTTTATAAAATTGCATCCGAATTGGAAAGGATAAGAGGGGTAAAAAATATCGACGAGTATATAAATTGGGCAATCGTATTGCCCGGGACATATCCTAAGCCTACACAGGCGGAGGCATTGCGACTAGTCGAAAATATATCATGCAGCATTTTAATTTGCGATTTAGGCAGTGAGATTTACCGAAATAAAGAGCATTTTAATACGAGATGTGAGCTTATTGCGTCAATGGATGCTTTGATTTGTGTCATAGATCCTATGCCTTCAAAGCTGCTCGGTGCGCAAGATGAGCTCTTTATAGCAAAGCAATATAATATTAAAAGAAATAATGTAATATGGATATTAAACAAATATAATGACGGCATAAATTTCAAGGAGCTGTATTCTTTTTTGCGCATAAAAAATCCGCAGAAAATACCTTGCATTGATGCTCGTCATTTTTATTGTGCCGAATATAATTGCAGGATTCCAATATCGATGAGGGAGATAAGTGACAAATGTTCATCGACATTTTTTGACACAATTGAAAAACTCCATAAGGTTATCACTGATTTGTAATTGTATTGTAATAAAGTACACTTTTTTTTATGAGTGAATTATAGTATAATTATGGCGTATGCAGAAAGGGTAATCTTGGGATGATAAAATTTGAAAATGTGACAAAAAACTACGATACGAACGTCGGACTTGAAGACGTAAGTATAAACATCGATAAAGGTAATTTTGTATTTCTAGTCGGTCCCTCCGGAGCTGGTAAATCGACATTTATCAGGCTGATTTTGAAGGAATTGGAGCCGGACAAGGGAAATATATGCATCAACGGTATGCAGGTCAACACGCTTCCAAACAGGCTTATTCCTCAATTGAGAAGAAGTATTGGCATCGTGTTTCAGGATTTTAGACTTTTACCTAACAAAACAGTATTTGAAAATGTTGCGTTTGCTATGGAGATCACTCATCAAAGCGCGCGCAATATAAGAAGGCAGGTCCCACAGGTTTTGAGCCTTGTTGGGATAAGCAACAAAGCAAACATGTACCCGAACCAGCTCGCAGGCGGAGAACAGCAAAGGGTGGCTATTGCTCGCGCCTTGGTTAACAATCCGACTGTTTTGATTGCGGACGAGCCTACGGGAAATCTCGATCCGGATAATTCCTGGGAAATAATGCGCTTGCTTGAGCAGATTAACATAAGGGGCACAACTGTTCTGATGGTTACGCATGCGAAGGATATCGTCGACAAGATGAACAAGAGAGTAATTGCCATAGAAAATGGCAGGATTGTAAGGGATGAATACGGAGATTACGGATACAAAGAAGAAGATGCCCGCCTCCATACGGGAGATTATATAGGAGGGGGCTATAGGAAATATGTTAAATAGTTTGAAATATACGATAAAAGAAGCGTTTATGCAAGTATTTAGGAATGCTGCTATGAGCATTGCGTCAATATTTTCTATTACGGCAATGCTTCTGATTTTAGGGATATTCTTTACGATAACAGTAAATATAAGCTTGGCAATTGAGAACGTCAAGGATGACTTTGATACCGTGTCTATTCATTTGCTTGATGAAACCACTTATGAGAGTGCCAGCACAATGATTCTGCAGCTTGAAGGCATGTCGGAGGTTGAAGATGTCCATTATTTGGACAAGGATGTTGCGCTTGAGCAGTGGACAAATGATAAATTTGCTGATAACGCCGATATATTCGACGGGTTAGCAAAAAACCCTCTGCCGAATTCTATCGAAATAACGGTGACGGAGTTGGAATCTGCCGAAAAGGTTGCGGAGGTTGCAAAAACGTTTGATGGGATAGAAAAGATCAACTATTACAAGGAAAGTGTTGACAAGCTTCTAAAAATAACCGAGTCTTTGAGGACGGGTATGATGATAACTATGGGATTCCTCGTACTTATTTCAATACTTGTTGTCTCAAATACGATAAAGCTCACGGTATTTGCCAGACATAAGGAAATCGAGATAATGAAATATGTGGGGGCAACGAACTGGTTTATAAGGGGACCATTCCTCACGGAGGGTATTATTATAGGAATTATCTCGGCCTTACTTTCATCGGGAATCGTAACACTAATATATTCGAGGGTAGTAAAGGCTTTTAGCATGGACGTATCGTGGCTTTTGGACACAGGACCTGTGCCTGTAGGCTTCATGACATTTAATTTAGCTTGGATATTTTTGGCGCTGGGCATTTCAATAGGTGCCTGTGGCAGTATAGTTTCAATGAGAAGATTTTTGGATACATAGGAACAAAGGGGGCAAAGATGAAAAAAATTATAGCAATTTCAACCTCACTCTTACTCTTGATCGGAAGTATTGGATTTGTTTATGCCGATGCTCAAGGTGAGCTCAACAAAATAAACGCAGAAAAAGCCGAGCTAAATAAGGAGCTGCAAGCCGGTAAAAAAGTTGAGAATGGCTTGAACAAGGAAATAAAGAATCTTGAAGCTCAGATTGCAAATTCGACTTTTCGGATAAAGCAGCTGGGAGTTAAGATTGAAGGTACAGAGCAGGAGATTAACAGAGCACTTCTTGAGCTCGATGCACTTGAAGCTGATATAGCGCTTCAACAGGAATCGCTCAACAAGAGGTTGCGAGCAATGTATATGAATGGCAATACCGGGTTAGTGGATGTTATTCTGGGGTCCGAATCCATTGGGGACATGATGGGCAACATGGATAAAGTTCAGAAGATATATGAATCGGACAAAGAGCTTTTGGAGACCCTAAAGGTGCAGCACGATAAAATAAAGCAGCAACGTGAACAACTCGAAAGCCTTAGAGTTGAGCTCAATCAGGCAAAGGAAGAGCAAGCGATAGCAAAGTCAGAGCTTGAAGGGGATAAATCGGAAGTTCAAAAAAAGAAATCCTCGGTAGCATCGGACAACAGAGCAATCGAAGAACAGATTGATGTAATGAATCGACAGGCGGCTGCCTTTACTGCCGAGATTTTAAAGCTGCAGGGTAACCAAAGCTTCGTTGGAGGTGATTTCACATGGCCTTCGCCGGGCGTAAGCAGAATTACTTCGCCGTTCGGAAATAGAGTTCATCCGATATTAAAATACAACAAGCTACATACCGGTATAGATATCGGATGCCCTTCAAATACTACAATCGTTGCATCCAACGCGGGAACCGTAATAAAAGCAGGATGGAACAACAGCTACGGCAACGTAGTTATGATTGACCACGGTGGAGGTATAGTTACAGTATATGCACACAACAGCTCGCTTTTAGTCAGCACCGGAACTGTTGTTGCAAAAGGACAAGCCATATCAAAATCGGGTTCGACAGGAATGTCTACAGGCCCTCATCTTCACTTCGAGGTTCGTGTAAACGGACAATATGTCAATCCGTCGGGATATGTGGCGTACGGAAGGTAAATACATAGATGGAGAATATAAATCCGATAATATTTGAATTACTGAAAAAAAGAGGCATTGAAGACAAAGACGAAATCCTGGAATTCCTATCGGATAAACCTCAAAAAACACACAATCCATTCCTGCTTCATAATCTTGAAGCGGGAGTGGATTTAATATTATCATCAGCAAGGGCAGGCAAACAAATAGTCATCTACGGTGATTATGATGCAGACGGAGTGACCTCAGTTGTATTGATGAGAGAGATTCTTTTAGAACTCACCGATAAAGTATCGTACTACATACCGTCTCGATTTGATGAAGGCTACGGACTCAATATTGAGGCGATAGATAATATAAGTAAAAAAGGAGGCAACGTTATAATTACTGTGGATTGCGGCAGTGTATCGCGAAGGGAAGCGGCCTATGCACAAAGCCTTGGGATGGATATAATTATAACGGATCACCATAGTATAAATGACGAAAAAGCTGATTGTATTCTCATAAATCCAAAGCAAAAGGAGTGTTCATATCCTTTCAAGCATCTTGCGGGAGTCGGAGTTGCTTTCAAATTTGCGCAAGGGCTTCAGAAGAAGGCGAACCTGCCCAAAAGTACAGTGAACAGACTCCTGGACCTTGTTGCGATAGGGACGGTAGGTGATATTGTTCCGCTTATAGATGAAAATCGTACCATGGTCAAATATGGATTAAATATTTTGAACACAAAAGCAAGACCCGGCATCAATACTTTAGTGAGCGCTATTTCAAACAATTCCACAAAGATATCTTCCGAGAGATTGGCATTTGGAGTCATTCCTTATATAAATGCCGCTGGGCGTATGGATAATGCCTGTTGTGCGGTAGAAGCAATTATTGCAGGGACTAAAGAGGAGGCATTGGATAAAGTAGCCGAATTGGTTGAAAGCAATTCTTTGAGGAAAAAAATTCAGTCCGAGACATATGATTATTGTATTGAACTTGCGGAAAACCAATGCCTAAACGATGAATTTAAGCTGATAGAGGCAGAAAATGCACATGAAGGAGTTGCGGGCATAGTTGCAGGTAAGATAAAGGATAAATACTCAAGACCTTCTGTAATAGTAACCGATTCGGATAACGGAACCGTAAAAGGCACAGGAAGAAGCCCAGAGGCAATAAATCTTTATGAGCTCCTCTCGAATTGCGCGGAACTTTTCCAGAGATTTGGAGGGCATTCAGGTGCCTGTGGTTTTACTATGGAGAAGCATAAAGTGCCGGAGCTGCGCAGAAGAATCAACGAAGTTCTCTCCGGGATGATTGCCGAAGATTCAAGCCTATTCGATATAAAAGAAAAGGCAGATTTGATTGCATTGCCCGGAGATATAACAAAAAAACTCACAAAAGAGCTTGAAGTTCTCGAACCATTTGGAAGTGGCAATACAAAGCCGGTTTTCATGATAAAAAATGTTACTGTTTCAACGGTGGCATATATGGGCAATAATAAACAGCATGTCAGATTTATGGTAAAAGGCAGAGATGGGGCAATGCTACAATGCGTTCTTTTCTCAAGAGCCGATGAATTTGCGGATTTGCTTGAAGAAGGCATGTATGTTGAAATTTTTGGCACACCCGAATACTCAGAGTGGAACGGCACCGGCAGGATTCAATTTTTTATAAGCGGTATGAGAGGAATGAACATATGATATCTGAAAACGAAGGAAATAAAAAATGTATCATTGGTAAGAAAAAATTCATTGCTATTATAATAACAGTCCTTATCGTAGGATTGCTTTCAGGCTTCGGCATTATGTTTTATATTCAAGCATCGTCAGACGGTATGACTATTGTGCCAAAGGATAAGCTTGATAGGCTTAAATATATGGATAAAAAGTATGCAAAGGCAGAAATGCTCTACAAAGAGCTGAAATCTAAGTACTATAAGGATTTAAGCGATGAGGAGATTATGCTTGGCATGTATACTGGTATGTATGCCTCTACAGGCGACCCGTATACCTCGTATCTGACAGCGGAGGAATACGAAAAATTAATGGTTGTTACAAAAGGTGACTTCTATGGTGTCGGTATAACTATGACCGCTAAAGATGATAAAATAACAATTGTAAGCACTATTGAAGGCTCTCCTGCCGAATACGCAGGATTAAAGACCGGAGATATAATTCTTAAGGTTGACGGTATATCATATGCGGGAAGTAAAATGGATATAGCAGCATCGAAAATGAGGGGAGAGCTCAACACGAAGGTTACCATAACCTATTCGAGGGGAGGCGTTGAAAAGGATGTAACACTTGTTCGGAAAAAAATTGTTACAGAGAGTGTATATTCGGACATTATTGAAGGGAATATAGGCTATATCAGAATAACATCGTTTGAAAATGCAACAGCTGAGGATTTTAGGACTGAACTTTCAAAGATGGAAGAGGCTAAAGTCAAGGGGCTTGTTATAGACTTGAGAGATAACGGTGGAGGCATGGTCGACAGCGGTATAGCTATAGCCGATATGATTTTAAAAGAAGGAAACATTGTATATCTAGAGGACAGAAAAGGTGATAGAACCTACCACAACTCCGATGCAAGTTCTACAAGCTTACCGTACGTGCTACTCGTGAATAAAGGCAGCGCAAGTACGACAGAGATTCTTGCCGGTGCCGTCAAGGATAATAAAGCCGGAGCCATAGTGGGAACGACTACTTTTGGGAAGGGGATAGTACAAATAGTAGAAGCCTTGGGTGACGGTTCGGCAGTAAGAATTACAATGAAGCAATATTTCTCGCCAGCGGGGAATGTGATACATGAGAAGGGAATTGAACCGGATTATAATGTGGAAATCACAGAAGATGATACCAAGGATAAACAGCTTGAAAAAGCCATAAATATTTTAGAATAATTTTATTGATATTTTGAAAAAAACTGGTATACTTATCAGGTATTAAGATGTAAAAAACCGTTAAGGGGAGTAGCTTATAAGCAATAGAGTTCGTCAAAACGGCATTTTGCCCGCCTCTATTCTCCAAAGTGATAGCGAGACCTTGATGTTTACTTTATTGGAGTAAGCGTCAAGGTTTTTTATGTAACACGGTCATATAGAATTTAATTTGTTTTTATATTGAAGGGAGAATACTATTGTGGAGAAACAAGGCGTAAAGCAGGTACTGTTGTCTTTGAGGTGGGTAATATTTTGGATGAGCCTTGCCCTCTTATTTAATGGGGTTATATATTACTTCTATGGAGCAGAGAAAGGCATTGAATTCCTTGCGGGATATCTTATCGAACTTTCCTTGAGCATAGACAATTTATTTGTATTTATAACAATATTTATGAGCTTCGGCCTTTCGGAGCACGCACAGCACAGGGTTTTGCGATGGGGCATTATCGGTGCTGTAGTGATGAGATTTTTCTTCATCTTCTTCGGTATAAAATTAATAGACAACTTTCAATGGATACTTTATGTTTTCGGCGTAATACTTATAGTTAGCGGTGTTAGAATGTACAATTCGCACGAAAGCGCAAAAGACCCGCACGATAAGTTTATATTAAAAGTACTCAAACGGGTAATGCCGATGACTAAAGAGTTTGTCGGAGAAAAGTTCTTTGTAAAAAAGAATAAAATTTTATACGCTACGCCACTTTTTGCAGTATTGCTGCTGATTGAGACTTCAGACATAGTATTTGCAATAGATTCCGTGCCTGCGGTATTCTCAGTTTCCACTGACTTATTGATAGTATATAGCTCAAATATATTTGCAATCTTGGGATTGAGGCAACTTTACTTTGTACTGCTTCACCTTCATGAGAGCTTCCGCTATGTCAAATACGGAGTGGCAACAATACTGATATTTACAGGTTTCAAGATGTTGGGTACTGTAACGGGCTTCCATATTGATAACCTGCTGTCCATAGCTATAATTATCTCAGTTCTTGCAATTAGCATCATTGTGTCGCTTATAGTATCGAAAAAAAGTAAAAAATTGCAGTAGGACAATATGTTAGTGTAAAATAAGCAGATGAAAAACAGCTCATTTTAACCGTAACCCACTTTTTTATTTATACGATGTAATAAGGAAGCAAAAATTAGAGTACGATTATGGATTTTTTGTTGACGAAAATGTATAATAATGCTATAATAACTTGAATTTGATTATGTCACTGTAAACTGCGAAAGTGCGTAAAAAGGAGAAATTATATGGCTTATGAATCAAAGCTAAAAAAAGCCGAGATAGACGCTTTTTTCGAAGCTGTTCTTGTTTTGGAAGACCAAGAAGATTGCTATCGTTTTTTCGAGGA
Organism: Eubacteriales bacterium; assembly: GCA_028704515.1. Taxonomy (GTDB): domain Bacteria; phylum Bacillota; class Clostridia; order Peptostreptococcales; family Anaerovoracaceae; genus UBA1440. The sequence goes on along the minus strand of JAQWFH010000015.1, from coordinate 12,183 downwards.
CATATGCACAATAAACGAAATACATGCAATCGCTCAGAGATGGGAAGTTGCAAGACTTCTTGATCAAAAAAAGACATATAGTGAAATAGAAGAGTTAACAAATGCTTCCACGGCAACGATAAGCCGTATAAACAAATGCCTGATTTACGGTGCGGACGGGTATAAAAGAATAATTGATAGACTGAAGGATCAAGGGAAAATATAACTATAAGATACAATATGTCCGGGGTGCTTTTGGGGTACTCCGGTATTTTAATATTTTGGAGGGAAGTATGAAAATTTATATTAGTGAAGGTATAGTAATAGGAGAAAACAGAGAAACATATGTAAAGCAGGCGGCCGCTAATTTCTTAAAAGAAGAAGGCGACGATAATTTTGAAAGAGCTCTTGACTTCGAGGTTAAGAGAGGAGAACACGGTAAGCCTTACTTTGATTCCCCTGACGCTCCTTATTTTTCTGTAAGCGATAGCGGTCAGCTTTGGGTTTGTGCAGTAGCCAATCAGGAAGTAGGTATAGATATACAAGAGGTGAAGGATAAGGATTATACCGATCTTGCGAAACGTTTCTTCACAGAGGAAGAGGCGGAGTTCGTAAGATTGTACGGTAAAGAAGGCTTTTTCCTTCTTTGGACGAGGAAAGAGGCCTATGTAAAGTATAAGGGGACGGGATTGAAGGAAGGTCTGAGCAGCTTCTCGGTAGTTAAGGACAACGCTGTTGTTTATTGGATGGAGGACGGAGACGCAAAGTGCTTCTTTAAGGATATAAATTTTGGTAATGGTATAATATGCACAGTTTGCTCAGGTGAACCGGAAGAAGCAGAAGTAAGACTTCTCTAAACGGAGAATATGCAAAATGGAATGTAAAGATGCGGCACTAAAATTATTATCATTTTCAGATAAAACTGTATCTGAGGTTGAAAAACGTCTTGTTTCATTGGGATATCCCGAAGACGAAATAGAGGAAACCCTTGAATTTCTAAAGGAATTTCATTATTTGGATGACTTTGAATATTGTCTTAAATATATGCGTTTTGCGCTCATCGGAAAGAGACGCGGAGTGCTAGGAACAAATAAAAAATTGAAAGAAAAGGGAATCACAGAAGATATTATCCAAGATGCGCTTCATGAATTCATCGAGCAGGAAGGGCTTTTATTAGAGAAAGAGCGTGCATCACGGGTTGCAGAAAAGCTTTGCGCGGGAAGGAATATCGATGATAAGCTTTTGAGCAAAACAGCACGAAAGCTCATATCTATGGGATACGAAAAGGACGCTGTTTACGATGCAATAGGAAGGCTTATGAATCAGAAGAGGGTTGAATTCAATGAATGATAATCAGTTTTTACGAACCGAAGCATTGATAGGGAAAGAAGCCTCGGATATTTTGAAAAAGTCAAATGTAGCTGTATTTGGAATTGGCGGTGTCGGAGGTTTTACTTGCGAAGCGCTTGCACGAGCCGGAATCGGGAATATTACAATCGTGGATAACGATGATGTCGACTTAACGAACATCAACAGGCAGATAATTGCGCTTCACAGTACGCTGGGTAGAGCGAAAATCGATATCATGCGTGAAAGGATTTTGGATATAAACCCAAATGCAAGGGTAAATTCGATTAAAAAGTTTTATCTTCCCGGCAATTCATCGGAATTTGATTTGTCTGAATATGATTATATTGTGGATGCTATAGATACAGTGACAGCAAAGATAGAACTGATAATGAGAGCGCGTGAAAGCGGAGTTCCGATGATAGCGTCAATGGGTACGGGAAATAAGCTTGATCCGACTATGTTTGAGGTTACGGATATTTCCAAAACTTCTGTTTGTCCGCTTGCAAAGGTAATGCGGCGCGAACTAAAAAAGAGGGACATCAGGCATCTGAAGGTTCTTTACTCAAAGGAAGAGCCAAACAAAATGATGGACGTTGACTTCCCTGCAAGTATATCGTTTGTCCCACCTGTCGCAGGGCTTATAATAGCAGGGGAAGTAATAAAGGATTTGATTAAAGAGGTGCGGGATGGCAAGAGTCAAGGTTAAAGAAATCAATTTAGAAAGAGGTAATCCCACTGTTTCAACTGCAATCAGCCGTTTAGTAAATGAGCTTCTTACAGCAAAGGGCGCAGGTTACAAAGCAGTCATCGTCATTCACGGATACGGATCCTCGGGCGTAGGAGGTGCTATCAAAATTGCTGTGCGGGCCAAGCTTAAAGAAACAAGCCTTATTGGGATTGTTCGTGACTTTGCGGCCGGCGAGGAATGGCTTGATAAAAAGAGAAGCTTCATTGATGTATGCCCACAACTGAGGGATTTCAGCAGCTATATAGAAAGCAACAGAGGATTGACCGTAGTACTGATTAAATAAAATTGATATGAAGGAGATTCGTCGATTATCGATGGATCTTTTTTAGTTAAAAAAAGATATTGACACATGTGTCATATTGTATATAATGTGTATATACAATATTGTAAACGTAAATTCAAAAGGGGTAATGATGAAGATAATAATAAGCAATTCGGACAATCGGCCGATTTACGAACAAATCGTTGCTCAAATAAAGGGGCTTATCATAGCAGGTGAAATAATGGAAGGTGAAGCGCTGCCGTCCATGCGCCTGCTTGCAAAGGAACTGAGAATAAGTGTTATAACGACAAAAAGGGCATACGATGAACTTGAAAAGGAAGGCTTTATATTTTCAATCACTGGAAAAGGCAGTTTTGTTAAGCAGCAAAACACAGAACTGATAAAGGAGCAATATTTAAAGGAAATAGAAGAAAAGATTAAAGAAATCATCCAAATTTCTTTGATTTCGGGAATTTCACATGAAGAAATTTTTCAAATGTTTGATCTGCTTTATGAAAATGAATAGAAAAGGGGAATGTAATGGACAGCGCAATTAAGATTATAAATGTCAATAAAAAGTATGATGGATTTTCATTGACAAATGCCTCTATGACGCTTCCGAAAGGTTGCATAATGGGGGTTATAGGCGAAAATGGGGCAGGGAAAAGCACTCTTATTAAAATCATATTGGACTTAGTTAAAAGTGATAGCGGCGAAATTTATATTATGGGTCATGACAATTTAAATATGCAGGGTTCCCTGAAGGAAAAAATAGGGGTGGTATTTGACGAGAGCTTTTTCCCGGAAAATCTCAACATAAAACAAATCGGGCTCATATTAAAGAATATATACAAGCAATGGGATGAAGAAGAATTTACAAGACATATATCGAAATTTGAGCTGCCGGTTACAAAGCCGGTAAAAGAGTTTTCAAGAGGAATGAAGATGAAACTGTCATTTGCCGCAGCATTGTCTCATGGAGCGGAGCTTCTGATTCTTGATGAAGCTGCAAGCGGTCTTGATCCAATGGCAAGGGAGGGTCTTCTCGATTTGCTTTCGGACTTTACCCAAGACGAAAAAAAATCCGTATTGATATCATCACACATTATAAGCGATCTTGAAAAAGTATGTGATTATATAACTTTTATAAATAAGGGGAAGATTATATTTAGTGAAGAAAAGGATTTGCTCAGAGAAAAATACAGGCTTGTAAAAGGTGATGAGAGCGAGCTGCTTTCAATCCCTGGTGATGCCCTGAAAGGTATAAGGCGCGGTAAATTTGGATCGACAGCATTGGTTTTATCAGAGAACATCCCGAAAAATTTAGTTTCGGACCCCGCGGATATTGAGAGCATCATGGTATTTCATAGTAAAAAGGAGTACAGGATATGATAGGATTAATCATTAAGGATTTTTTGAATTTAAAAAAGCAAGCACAAATCATTTCTATTATAGTTGTGATTTACATGATGATTTCATTCTTAGGGGAGAATGTATCTATGTTAGTGGGCATGATAATGCTGCTTTCGGCAATGCTCCCGCTTACTGCGCTTGCATACGATGAAAGGTCTGGTTGGGATAAATTTGCCTTAACTATGCCTGTGTCAAGGAGAGAGGTGGTTGCATCAAAATACACATTCGCAATCATAGTTATAGGCGTGGCTTCCGTAATATCCTTCATCTCAATGATGGCTTTTGATTCTCTGGATATAAGTACTGAATTGATTGTATCTGCTTTTATACTGTCATTTTGCATATTATATATATCCTTATTGCTTCCTGTTGCCTTCAAACTCGGGGCGGAAAAAGCAAGGTATGCAATGTTTATTGTAGCGTTTACACCTGTAATTGTAGTGTCGGCTTACGCGAAAATAAATCCGGAAGGATTGGGAACGAATTTTACAGAACTGAATTTTGCAATGATTGCACTGATTTCGCTGACAGTCGCAGTCGTATGCTTTGTAATATCATACATGGTTTCAATAAAAATATATAAGGCAAAAGAATTTTAAGCCAAGGATGTTTTGCCTGAGGTCAAAAAAGACTGCTTTAAAATCCCTATAGGGTTTTAAGACAGTCTTTTCTATATCTGTTAAGCCTGATATGATTTTAAACGGTTATTGTTTTTTTAATGTAGATATCTGTCAAAGAGCGGCCATATGTCATTGCTTCCCTGGCTATATTGCCAGCAAGCCGTTCCGGCCAGGCCATACTTATCGACATATTCCAGCCTATTTGTAATAGAGGTTTGATCTTCAATCCATATCTTTGCCGTGCCTTCAGGGACAGGGTATTCTACGTAATTCTGGCCAACCTTGGAAAGGTATGTAGGAGTGAGGCCTTTGTCACTCAATATCTTTTGTACCTGAGGCATTGTTGCCGCAGTATTTGAGACTTTTTTTCCACTTGCATCCATTACCCAAATACGAGTGTAAAGAGGAACACCCATGAGAAGCTTGTCTGCAGGAACGCCTTCATCGAGACAACCTTCAATTGCTTCCTCGACAAATGGCATAGATGAAATCGAGCCTGCAACAGCACTACCGGAATAATGCTCATCGTAACTCATTACAGCGACGTAATCTACGTGCTTTGAAAGGGCAGCTCTGTCATATTCTATTGTCCACGGCTTCGGAAGCATAACATCAATAGAGAGATTAAGACCTTGGCGTTCGGTATATGTTCTCATCTTTGCGGTAAATGATGTTAAGCCGTTTCGATCGGCATCCTTTACATCTTCAAAGTCTATATTGATACCGTCAGCCCCGTAAAGGCACGAATACAGCAGATATTGCGCTATGGCCTTATTCTCTATGGACGGTGTTGTGAACATCTTGCTCGTAAAATTTGTAGAGCCGGTTGCACTCATATTGTTTGTGATAGTAGCCCACACCAGAAATCCGTTCTTGTGAGCTATATCCGTATAACCTTTATCAGCGGAATTTGATACTTCACCGCCGCATTCAACATTTAGACGGAACCAAGTAGGCATCACTATATCTATACCGCTCGCAGCCTGCGGCGCCGCTGGTATTACGTTGGCCACATACTGCCATACGCCATTTATTTTTTCATCGCTTTTTTGCATAAATTTTATCTTTTTCGGTGCATAGAAATCCACTTTTGAAAGGTCAAGGTCTTCTATTTTCACCGCGCCCTTCATGACATATCCCAATCTGCCTTCGATATCCTCAATCTTATAATAATTATCCGTCTGCCCCTTTATAAATATTCTTTCCCCGCTTTTAAGGGTAAATGCGGTTTCATGGGAAGAGCTTTCGCTGCTTGTATCCTTCGAACTATCTGAGAGATGCGAAAGAGAGGAAATTATCATTGCATCTATGTGGATTGATGCAATTTTATCGGCACCGGAATATGAAAACAGCTTAATTTTATTGTCGGAAAGGGAATAACTCAGTTTTAGGAATTGCTCCATAACATTTATAGGAAAATATAGGTTATCGTCCACTTCAGTAAGAGGGATATAAATCTTACCTGCATTTGACTTGACAAAGCTTGTTACTTTATCATCGGCCATTATGATATTTTGAGAAGAAATATCAATCGACAGTTTTTTTGCCGAGGCATTAACCGCAACTCCGTTATTAGAACTATATTTACTTATGACATCGATAGGCAGATAGACCGTGCCATTTTCATAGTATCCGGTCATCGACGTCTTCGAGCCTCGATATTCAATGCGGTAAGCGTCTTTGCCATCAAGAGCAGCACAGGCGGTAAGAGGAAAACATGTTGCGCTAAGAATAGCTATAGCAGCAACCATTGCTAGAATTTTTTTATGGTGTAGGTACATTTTTGATCATCCTTTCCGGTTCGGGCATCCTTTACGATAAGTAATGCTGTTTAAATCAATAAGGAGATTATATATTGAAGAGAAGAAGATTGCAAGGAGGGGCATTATGTGTGAAGTTTTAATTAAATGGAGTGAAATAATTGAAAAATAACAATTCATTGAGTATAATTATGTAGTTGAAAAAAACCCGGATGGAGAAATTGGATGAAAAAAACCATTAACAATATTAAAAAAATAATCATAAAGAGCAAAGAAATAATTGTTGATAATTTCAAATCTAAAGATATAATCATTGGTAAAATTCATGATGCCAAAAGTATAGTTATTAAGGAATTTTATAAATTTAGGGATATATGTGGGATTTTAGGTGTTTCTGCGCTGCTTGCGGTACTGATTAAATTCATTGTATTCTATAGCCTTATGGGGGTAACCTCGGGATTTTTGTCTGCTTATTTAATTAGCTTAATTATCACATATCTTATTTTCAAAATGCCTCGAAATAAGCTTATTCCCGCAATTATTTTTTGTGTTCTGTCTTTACTAATGTTTTGTGATGTGACATATAACAGTTTTTTCAATCGATATCTATCTATTGGTATGCTTGGTGCTGCCGAGGTAGTGGGAGACATAGGAGACAGCATCAAAGCAATCATGCGACCGGTTAATTTTTTGATGCTAATAGATGCTGCGTTGGCGCTTGCAACTGCCCTAAATCTGAGATCCAAGGAAAGACGGGGAAATATAGATGAAGAATTAGATATCGAGAATTGTCAAGATCCCAATGCCGAAACGTATAGCAACGCGGACACGGAAGGCGATACTGATATAGCGCTTTATAATGAGGATACCGACTTCAGTGACGATGAGGATACCGGCCTCAATGGAGACTCGGAAACAGGCGATGACGCGGATATTGAGTTAAAAAAAGAGAGTGATTTAAATGATGAGGGCATCGAGCTGCAATGTCAAAGTGATTCGGATGCCGTATATGAAAATGATATACTTAACTCGAATACTAGGATAAGCAGATTGTGTCAGAAGCTTATGATCAATCAAGAAAAGCGGTTGAAGGCTATAAGCTATGGGAAGAAATTCTCATCATTACTTTTGATTTTGGCTATACTTATCGGTAATCTTATGGGAATTGGATTGTTTAAATCAATAACAAATCAAGAGTTTTACACATTTCATGTAAAGGATATCATATCCTCGATATTTTCAAGTGAAAACGACAATTTGGCAACGATGACGGACCATTACCAAAATGAAAAGGACGGTCCTTTGTTCGGAATTGCAGAGGGCAAAAATTTAGTTGTAATACAACTGGAATCATTTCAGAACTTTACAGTGGGCATGGAATATAATGGCGAAGAAATAACCCCGAACATAAACAAGCTTTTGGAAGGCAACACCACCTATTTTGACAATTTTTATCAGCAAATAGGCTCGGGCAACACTTCGGACGCCGAGTTTGCAACAAACAATTCTCTTTATGGCAGTTTGACGAGCTACACATATAAGCTTTACGAAGAAAATTATTTTCGTGGCCTTCCTGTAATGCTGAAGGAGAGGGGTTATAATACCTCTGTTTATCATGCAGCTGAGGACCGGGAATTTTGGAACAGGGAGAATATGTACCCGGCTCAGGGGTTTGACAGATATTATGGAGGTTTAAAGCCAAATGGCGGTGACTACGAAATGATCGAATGGATGGGATGGGGGCTTACAGACAGCGAATTTATGAAGCAAACGGTAAACTACATGAAGGAGATAGAAGAGCCTTATTACAATTTTGTAATAACAATATCAAATCACCATCCTTATAAAATGTTGAATAAATACAAATTTGTGGAGCTTATGCCAAGGGATAGGGGTACAATTGTCGGCAATTATATTCAGAGCGCTGCATACACGGATTATTCCTTAGGCTTATTCATGGACCTTTTGAAAAAAGAAGGAATGTATGAGGATACTGTTTTCGTAATTTACGGCGACCATGTCGGCATGACTCATTCGGAGGAGATTGACAAAGGCATGGGGAAGCTACTTGGAAAGGCATATGATTTTCAGGATATGATGAGTGTACCGCTTATTATACACATTCCCGGGGAATCTGAAGACATACACAATACCATCTCCACCGCGGGAGGACAGACCGATATTTTTCCGACATTGGCATATCTGTTTGGATTTGAAGAGCTCGATACACTATACGTAGGCCATAATCTGTATACGATTAAAGAGGGTTTAGTTGCGGAGCAGACTATGATGACAAAGGGGTCATTTTTCAGCAATGAAATCGCTTATGAAATGTCAAGAGACGGAATCTTTGAAAACGGCAGGGCATGGAATATAAGGACAGGTGAAGAGGTCGATGTTGCTTCATGCTATGCAAATCATTTAAAATCGATTCAAATTATCGAGAACTCAGAATATATACTGAGAAGTGATGCCATAAGGAAGATATTTTTGCAGGGAGAAAGTATAGGCAGTATATCAGATTTAGAAATGTCAAGATTATACCCCGATGAGATTGTAATTGCAGGTTATCCAAAAAATGGACTTAAGGGCTCAGATTCGAAAGAAGCTCTCGATTATTCCGTATATGCGGGATATAAGAATATACGCCTTGATGTGAGATGGAATTCAAAAGGGGAGCCTTATACAGTAAATGCCCGCACCGGTAAGAAAGAAATGAGTGGCGAAGATATTGCCGCATGGATGGCAGCGCACGGCAGCATAAACATATATTTTAACGTCAAGGATAAAGGCGATGCTTTGGTTGAATACTTGGCAGACAAAAATAAGATAATTGCAGAAAGGACAGTTCTGGAGCTTTCGTCGCAATCGGAATATACAGGTAATTATGAAGCTGTATTGAATATATCAGAGACAGGCCTCACCGCGAATCAGGTAAAAGCATTTATAAAAGCAAAGAAGCCTTGGGCAATACTCATAGATCAAAACGATGTTCAACAAAAGTATGCAAATATTTTAAACGAAGAGGTGCAAATTTATATATTGGACAAAAGTGAAGGTATTGTAAAAAAGGCAGACTAGAGTATAAGCAAGGAGGCAAGCTTGCCTGCGATTGTTGCGATAATAAGACTGCCAAACCATATTAGGAGGGAAACAGGCAGCTTTTCGCGCCTGATAAGAACGGCCAATGACGCCATGCAAGGAACAAAGAATGTTAGCATGATAAGGCATACAACTATTTCGCCCTGAGAAAAGCCACCCATTGTCACAATTGTGAGCATTGCAGTCGCGGATAAGTCCTTTTTTATCAATCCCAGTAGAAAAATAGGAGAGGCTTCTGAAGGAAGGTTTAGGAAACCTTGCGTATATGCGGACATGGCTTCGCAGAAAAATGCAAAGACACCTGTAAACATCATAATCGAAACGATAAAGCAACCTATAAGGAAGACGGGAGCAGTTTCAAGTACGAAGTTTGCAGAGGATTTAAAAACGGGTGCAATTAATGAGCGTAGGTTTATTTTTCTTATCGGCATGGAGGGCAATGAAGGGATAATTATAGGGGGGCATCCGGGTACGAGCTTCCCGAGCATAAAAACTAGAACAAGCGTGAAAAGTATAATAAACAAAAAAAAGAATATAATATAATAAATGTCTAAGAGAAAGATCATTGATGCTATAATTGCGACTTGCGCAGAGCATGGTACGGCGATGCAAAGTATGGCAGACCCAATGATTCTTTCTCTTTTATTTTCTTTGGCAAGTGATGATAAGGCAGCGGTAACACAGCCGAAGCCCATAAGTACTGATAAAAAAGAAGATGCCGAAAGGCCTCCTGCCGAAAGTTGACCCGAGATATGTGTAGAAAATTTTTGAAATAAGCCGGAGCCTATAAGTATAGCTTGCAGCAGATTGATTATAAAGACTGCGGGAAGCAAAACGAGGAAAAGATAAATGGGTGCGGAGGTGAGCAAGCCGAAAGAACCAGTGAGTGAAAATATGATAAATTCCTTCATTAGCATAGCTCCTTGTATACGTACGATTTCCATTTATAAATTATAAGCGATGTGTTATAATTGTATGAATAATGAAGTATATCGTTGCTGCCGATTGTTTATTCGGAAAAGGAAGGATTTAATGGACATTGTCTTATACATAGGTATATTAATCATAATGATTTTACTCGTAGTGCTGATTGCGAAGCTCAATTCGTTGAAAGGGCGCATTTCAGAAAACGCACTCAATGTGAACAGCATTGAAAAAACAGTTAGAAATGCCGAGAATAATACGGATAGGGAAATAAAGGCAGTCAGAGCTGAAACTGCCGAAGAGGTTAGGAAAAATTTCGAGGTCTTTTCTGGGATGATTTCCGGCAATCAGAGAATATCAGCAGAATCCCAGGATAAGCGTCTGGCTGAGCTGACCGTAAAATTCAACGATATGAATCTTCAAAACGAGCAGCGATTGGAAAACATAAGAGCGACGATGGAGACGCGAATCAAGGCACTGACTGATGAAAATAATAAGCATATAGAAGAGATGAGGAGAACCGTTGACGAAAAGCTTCAAAAGACGCTTGAAGACCGCATATCTCAATCGTTTAAAGTTGTGTCAGAGCGTCTTGAGCAGGTATACAAAGGTCTTGGGGAGATGCAGACCTTAGCATCGGGTGTCGGAGACCTCAAGAAAGTTCTTTCAAATGTTAAGACTAGAGGTATTCTCGGAGAAATACAGCTTGGGGCTATACTCGAACAAATGCTTGCACCGGGGCAATATGAGGAGAATGTGGCAATCAAGCAGGGCAGGGAAAGAGTAGAATTTGCTGTAAAGCTTCCTGGGGACGACATGGGGCCGGTTTATTTGCCAATAGATGCGAAATTTCCAGCCGATAGCTATACAAAGCTTCTCGATGCTTATGACGAAGTTGATAAGGAAGGTATAAAGGCGGCCGAAAAAAATCTGATACAGACAATAAAGAGCGAAGCAAAGGATATCAGAGACAAATACATATCTCCTCCTCATTCAACAGACTTTGCGATTATGTTCCTGCCCGTGGAGGGTCTTTATGCAGAAGTTGTCAGACTTGGTCTTGTTGAAATACTTCAACGTGAATACAAGGTAAATATCGCAGGGCCGACGACGATGGCCGCGCTTCTAAACAGCTTGCAGATGGGATTTAAAACGCTTGCTATACAGAAGCATTCAAGCGAGGTATGGAATATACTGGGTGCAGTCAAAACGGAATTCGGTAAGTTCGGAGAAATACTCGACGCTACCCAAAAGAAAATCACCCAGGCAAATGCAGAGCTAGATAAGCTGGTCGGTACGAGAACGAGGAGCATTCAAAGAAAATTACAGGGAGTTCAGGGGCTTACTGAAGTTGAATCACAGAGCGTACTTGAACTTGGCGATACAGTTGCGATTGAATCAATAAATGATGAAGAATAATTAATCAAGGAGTATGTATGTCCATCTATGCAATAGCGGATCTTCATTTAAGCTTAGATCCTAGGGTCAATAAGCCCATGAACATATACGGACCTCAATGGGAGGATCATACCGATAAATTAAAAACAGAGTGGGAAAGTTTGGTAAGTGATGACGATACCGTGCTCATATCTGGAGATATTTCTTGGGCATTAAAACCTGATGAAGCAAAAGCCGATCTGGATTGGATTCACAAGCTACCAGGCAAAAAGGTATTGATAAAGGGAAATCATGAGCTTTGGTGGAAATCTATAAGCAAGCTCAATAATATGTATGACAACATGTATTTTATTCAGAATACATTTTATCCGTGCGAGGGACTTGCGATTTGTGGCAGCCGAGGCTGGATTTGCCCGTTCGGCGCAGAGGATTTCCCGGAAAGTGATTTAAAGATATACAAAAGGGAACTTATGAGAATGGAAATGTCATTATCCGCAGCGCACAAAGCGGGCTATTCGGATATCATCGCCATGCTTCACTTCCCTCCGACAAACGATAATAGAGATCCTTCGGGTTTTACAGACCTTTTTGAAAAATACGAGGTGAAGACCGTTGTGTACGGGCATT
>JAQWFH010000050.1 GCA_028704515.1 Eubacteriales bacterium | reverse complement strand
CCCGTTTTAGATATTGTTCAGTAGCAGCTAACACTATCTCCCTAAAATAACTCTTCAAAGCGGTTGGTCTTAATCTGCATAGCATTTTCTCTGCCACCGCCGACAGATATGCGATAAGCCCGCTCGTTCTTTTTACGGCTAATGGTAATTGAGCTTTTACCGAGGCTATTTAACTGTTTTATTTGATCTTTATCAACTACGGCAATCTCACTATTGGAAAGTCCTTCAACACCACAAACGAGAGCAAGTAGAGATTGTATATGTAATTGTTCACCATATTCATTGATGATATTTTCTAAAGTCATTTAGCTTCCTCCCGAAGTTTACACCGCTTATGCTACAGCCTCCTGGGTATTTGTATAGTTTTGTGTAAATGGATTTTCTCAATTTGCTTTTTTCGGAATATAATTACCAACTCGTGGTAAAATATACTTGGATCTTGCCTGTCAGGGGGATAGGGCAATGCTGGAGAGCAACCCGAGCACCTGACAGGATTCGACTGGAGGGTGAATGGGGATACCACCCGGTTTCCCCGTTCAGTATAATAAATCACTAAGAGACAAATGCTGTTTAGCACTTTGAGTCCTTGCTACAGATTACACTTCAATCAAAATGCAAGGTTTCTCGTTCTAATTTATTCACTATTTATGAATCTTTTGCTGTCAAAAGTTTAATTATTATCATATGAGCTTCGCCTAATTGCTATAACATGCCTTATTTTTCTTTACCCTCACCCAGCAACTTCATTTCCATATCTTCCAATGCTTTTATATAATCTTTCTCCGCATTAGAGACATCCTCTAAATGCAACGCTTTAAATTTCTTATATTCTTCTTTTGCCTTTTGCTTAGCTGTTTTAGCACTAATCTTTCCGGCATGAGTAAGAATTTCATGCTTGGATAATTTCAAAAAACCATCCAGCGTCTCGAGCCAATCCGACATATACATCGGTATTCTTCTACGAGCCTGCATTTCTGCAAACTCAAGATAAGCAGAAACAACGCTGTTTAATGCAGATAATTCTTCTTCCGTACAATAATTTTTTGCCACTAAAGCATCCGATTGTGCTGGCCTTTCCCCCTTATAACTCAGCATCCCCATGAAAGGCTTGTCCGCATCTGCAGAATAATATATCTTTTCAGCTGCAGTCTTTCCATGCACTGCCCAATGCATTTTATTCTGGACTGTCTTGAAAAATAATGTAGAAGCTTCCGTTCTTGGATCATAATCAACGCTCGTTGCATAAATATCAAGCACTTTTCTCCAGAAAACTTTTTCTGATGAGCGGATATCACGGATTCGCTCCAGCAATTCATCAAAATAAATTCCGCCGCCATTATTTTTCAGCAGACCATCATTCATGGCAAAGCCTTTTCTCATGTATTCTTTTAAGACATTGCTGGCCCATATTCTGAACTGCGTTCCTCGTAATGACTTTACTCGGTAACCAACGGAAATAATGACATCCAGGTTGTAGTAGTCAACCTGATATGTTTTACCGTCAGCAGCAGTTGTTGCAAAATTTGCAACAACTGAATTTCTTATCAGTTCACCTTCATTGAATATATTCTTAATGTGGCGAGAAATGGTAGACTTATCACGCTGAAATAACTCTGCCATTTGATCAATAGAAAGCCAAACAGTATCGTTGTCAAAGGTAGTTTCTATTTTTGTCAAACCATCTTCAGTCTGATACATTACAATTTCAGAGTTCATATATACACTCCTACACGCTTTTCATTAATCATACATGTTTCAGCAAAATATTTCCATTAATTATAATAAAAAGAGGCTAAACTCGAAACCTTTTTATTGGCTAAGCTTAACCTCTATTTTTATGATTTTCGAAAAAAACACTATGTCATCTATATTTTTACTGAAAATTAAACCCCAGACAGATGACGTTTTTGCCCCAAATTATTCCATTTTTTGCCCTCAGAGCCACAATACGTCATCATTATTATCACCTCAACGTGTGTTTTGATAGAAAGGTGATACTAATACGCGTAAATAGGGGATTTTGCGCAAAAGTATACCCCCTTAAAACAAGGGGGGTTGGACGCTTCACTTTCTATATTTTTATTGATTTAACCAGATAGTTTTCATATCTTCCAAGAGTAGATATTGATGTAAGGCGCAAGCGAAAAGCGCCTATAACATTTATGATACTCTTTCAGTAATCTCGGACCGTCCCCGCGTCACCTCAGGTTATGCTCATAATCTCCGTGACCTCGCTGATTTCTTGAGGGCGCATTTAGTATGAAACTTCGTTCAAAGCTTCACATAATGATTTCTTTTGGGAAGGCCTCGTGGCGCATGATACCCCATATTTTATCTATGTATGCAAGGGTATAGTAATTTTCATAGTAGTGGTAGTAGAACGCCCCTTTGAGCGTCATTCGAAAGATACCCCTTTCTTCAATCACAAAACCCAGCTTTTTGGCTATCCACAATTCAAATCCGTATATCTTTTTCAAAGGCACTCCAAAGAAATCTTCAAATTCTTGCGAATTAACCTTTGTGCTGTAAGCAGTCCAAAAAAGATAGTAAATCATTCTCTGGCACTTGGTAAAATGAAGGGTCAAAGAAGTGGGCAATTTATTATTATCAATCCGCTTCTGGTATTCCGTCACCGAAAATGTATTAATCTTGAATTGATCACGCAGGAGCGTTGTTGCAGAGCAGCCAAACCCAAGGAAGTTGTCCCGCATCATGGAGGAATACTTTGCACTTGGTGTATTGGAAAATGTCCAAATGGAATCCCGCACATAACCCGTTTTCTGACAGTACAGCGTAATATCATCCAACAGCTTTCGCTTTTCCTGTTTCCCCATCGGCTTAATGGCAGAATTGGTAAGGGAGAAATCTATGAACGGATATATTGCAACATGGTTAGCTCCGATTGAAAATGCGGTTTCAATATCTGCTTTCAGGTCTTCAAAGGTCTGACCGGGCAATGCAAATATGAAGTCCATGGACACGGTTTCAAACGGAACCTTTTTCAGTGCCGCTGAGATTTGTGCAAGATTGAAATTTTTTCTGCCGAGGATAGAAAGGTACTTGTCCCCGAATGACTGAATCCCTATACTGATTTTACTCACACCTGCAGAGCGAAGAATAGTGAGTGTTTCCCCGTTGACATTGTCAGGATGCAACTCGAGGCCGATTCCCTCAGTAATGATGAAGTGTTCTTGAATGGCAGAGACAATTTCGCCAATCCTCCCGGCAGCAAGAGCGGGTGTCCCTCCACCGAAATACAGACTGGTCACGTGCTTTTTTTCTGCAAGTTGGGAACCAACGATATGGATTTCTTGAATTAAGCGATCAATATACTCATCGCAAACCTTCGCGTTATACAGTTCCTTGCAATAAGGGCAGAACGAACAAAGCTGTCTGCAAAAAGGAATATGGACATATAAGCCAAGTCCTTTACATTCAGCAAAGGCTAATTTGGTATCGTATTCATTTTTGAATGTAAAAGGCTGGAACGATCTCGTCAGCCATGCACGGGTTAGTGTCGTCAAAAGGCTCATAATCCACCTATATGTATTTGAGGTATGTTTTCAGCATCTCGGCAATGATTCGGATATTTCCACTGAATAACAGCGTATATTCTGCAACAAAAAAGTATCCGCATTTTTCACACAAGCCGGGAACATCAATGCAGCGTCCACAGACGCTGAGCTTCCCACTTTCCATTACAACGCACTGATAACAGGGCGTCGGAAAGCGATTATCAATGAGGTATGGAAAAGCACTTTTCAGGTTGAAAACCGGTACACCATTATCCATCATACGGGTGATTGTATCACAGCAGTTTTTCTTTTCCTCTCGTGTCAGGGCGAGCTCTTTAGTGCCAGGATACGGCGTATGGAAGTTAAACGATACAGCACGCACATTTTTTAGCCGCTTCGCTGCCACGCAGACATCTTCAATCGTGCCCTGATTGATTTTGTTAATCGCCATATAAAAGCAAATATTGTCAGCTGTGGCATTTTCTATATTCTTCATAATTTGATCATATGTGTCACCGCGGATTTCATTATGCTTTTTCTTATCCCCGTCAAGGCTGAGCAGAATCAGATCGGCTTCGGGAAGGTCTATCGGGAAAGTACCGTTGGTGACAGTATTTACGATGAGAAACCCCATTTCCTTTGCTTCAATCACAAGGTCACGCAGAGTTTTCTCACCATCATGCCACATGAATGTTTCTCCCCCGCAGAAGAAAAGGATTCTGACCCCCATATCAAAGAGCTGTTTCATCTCCGATATTATCTGGACATAAGGATATATGACTGCAATGATGTTATTTACGGAGCAGTGCTTACAGGAGAGATTACACTTATCTGTCAGAATAACTGTGCCTAGTATGGGCTCCTTTTTTCTAAATAAAACGGTTTTCACACCGAAATTTGCAAAATACAAAAAAAATGATAGTTTCAAATACAATCTCCCCAATAAGCAATCCTGATGTACTACCAGAAAAACAAAAGCTTTCATTGTTTGCGTATACTTCTGTTGCTGTTTTTACTGCAGCAAGAATCATAATGCAAAATATAAAATGCCTTTCTTTAAGCCGGTTTATCCGCTTAGTAAATTTAACTATATAACATCAAGGTTTAGATTATTGTAGGCATTTACCTTAACAGTAAACTCTTCATTCTTTTCATCCTAATAACCCAATAATTCAGTAACTCTTCCTTTTGCCCATTTGCTTGTTTGTCTGCCATCAAACCAAGAACAGTTGGAGTCATTGTACAATGACTCCTGAATAAAACCAGCATATAGCATAAGCCAGCATATCAATTGCTTAAGAATCCTCTTTAATCATTTCTACTGACCGAACCTGATTTCTTCTATCAAAGTTAATTATTAAGATTTGGCTGCTCGTGGTGGCAAAAATCCGATAACACTCGTTATACATTGTAAATTCCAAATAAGCTCGAGGGCTTCCAATTTCATCTTTGCCATAGATGGTTTGACGAGCCCATTTACGAAGCTTTTTATCTTTTCCAGGAAATTTATTTAATACATCTTCAATATTGTCGCCAATCTTGATTCCCCGTGGGAATTCGCCTTGATATGAATCAGAAGACAGGTTAAGAAGCCGAAACACACCATCAATTTCTAAATCTGATTGGTTGGTAAATGTATCATTAATTTGATAAAAGCCGTAATGTAATCCATCTTTGAATATAGATTTAACACCAGGAGCATTATCATAAGCCTCATCATAACCGCCAAGGATTTCAAGAACATTTTCATAACTCATACCCAAGCGTATTCCACCTGCGAAGACAAACTCGTCATCACCTAAATAATTATTGGAATCATAAGTTGCTGCTTTATAATCACCAGATATAGTATTAATAGGATCCATAAGTTTATCATTCTGCCGTTTGTACGAAACCATCTGCAGGTATGTTCTGCCATTGTCTGATTTGCGGTAGAAAGTATATTCGGCTAGTTCATGTTTAATATGTGAAGGTATTAAAGAGGTGTCAGCAATATATTCGTCAGGGAATTTATCCAATATATCAGATTCACTGAACAGATATACTTCGAAATTTGCAGTAATAGTACCATCAATATTATTAGATATCTTGACTAAATAATGAGGTTGAAAGACGTTTAAATCCCAACCGGTGGGGATGTACCTATGGGCATTGGCATCGTATGAAAAATATCCGGTTTTTATATTTCCAGTAAGGGTGCGGTAAAAGTATTTTCTAGTAAAGGTATTAATTACGGAAAGTTCTGCTCCTCCAGACTTATCCAGCGATCCTGATTCAGAAGCTTTCGTATATCCAAATAACAACAAATCTTCTGCAGGAATGTTTTCCGGCGTGGAAAAATTACTGAAAAATATCATGTTATCGAGATCTTTAAGCAAGTAATAGTATTCTTTTCTTAACTCAAGCTGTTCTGCTGACAGCCTTTGGTGGTCATTTTGGCCGTCTTCGGTGGTATTTTGCATCTTGTTAGGCCTATTTGTCTCAGATATAATTGAAGCAATTTTTAGATTATCATTAGTTAAGATTGCTACGCCCCCGATTATTACAATAACTAATGCTAGAACGCCACTGATAATAAATTTTTTCTTATGAAACACACCAAACCCTCACTATGTTTTTAAATTATGTAAGCTAAGACATTTTGTACAAGTTCTTGTTCACCATTACATACGTTTATTAAAAGTAGGTTTTATTCCAGAAATATGCTCGCCTTTGCTTGTTGCGAATTTCTCCTGTCATCTGTTTTGCTCCTATCTGTATATATACTGGCACGGGGTCATTTCCGATATTTTACCATAGATTGCCGCAAAATCCCCATCATTTCGCGTATGTGATATAATAAATTTACCATAAACACAGGGAAGTGCTTCATTCATGAAAAGAAGATTCAACAACATTCTGGAATCAGGTAAAAAGAAAAAAGGGGTTGTTCTCCTTATTTTAATGATTTTTCTAGTTTCTGCTTCTACTTTCCTGGTATCATGTACGGGTCATAATAGCTGCGAAGTTGAAGCGGATTCGATACTTGAACAGCCTGCGTATCACCTTGTACCCTACCGCTCAGAATTCGCCCTTCTTTTCTATGAAACTCCCGAACGCATTGGATTCCAAGTGCTGGATGGCATCTTTCTGTTCAACTACAAGAAAGACCACATGGAAGCTGACTTCGCCTTGAGGGAAGGCTCCTTCGAACCGGGGTATGCAATTTGTCCGGCGATGAGCAGCGATGAAAAGAGTATAATCATCAAAGGTTTTGATCCCTCAGACGGAACGGAGAGTAAGCACTTCTATCAATATAACATAGCGAGCGGAAAAATATCCCGGATAGAAGGGGAGGCGACGCAGGTTGTTACGCTTCCATATCCTGCAGAGGAGCGACAGATGGAGGCGTTTAAGGCGGAGACATGGGCGCTCGAAGATATCCGCTACTATCCAGAAGGAAACGGCACTTTCTATATTCCGTTCAAGTCATCTAATCTTCCGACGGTAACATACGAAATGGAGGACATCGATCCGGATATCCCGTTCGCACCAAAACTGACCCTGATGCCAGACGGTCGCTTCAATTTCATATACTCATTACTTAGCAGCTATCTTAATTACGGAAACTATGAAATTACGGGAACGGAATACAAAATGATAACCGAAGATGGAAAATATACGTTTATGTTTCACAAGAAAGGTGACAAGCTTATCTTTGATGCAGAGTGTTCCGCAAGGTGTACTCTTGATGACGGAACAGAACTTCCTAATGGAACTCAGTTTTCCATCAAGCAGTGACACTAACGTGGTATGCATGTTCCACATCATTGGCTAACGGAACCTATTGCCACTTGTTTGGTTTTCTGCGCGATCCCTCGATTAATACCTTATAAAGTAGCCATTGTACTAACGTACAGCCTGATGCTTTGTGAGCTTTTGACTCATGTTTTTTATGGATCCATAATTGCATTGATAATTGGAACAATCGCCTTCCTGTTCGTAAAGTCGACAACTCTTCCATAAGTAGCTATCATACCTTTAGAATCGTCGTCCAATTCCTCCTTCTTTTTAAACTTCAATGATTTTACCAGAAGATACATTAATGTTTTATCCAACAGGTTCATCTTCTTATAATTAAATCCCCCGCGCAACAGATAAAGTAGTACTCTATTCTGCATTTCGGGGGTAAAGTTGCTTCCTTTCACCTCTGCAATTGCGATTTCTTTTTTCAATGTGGCTCCCACGGCAACAACAATTATTTTTTTGTTTTTAAGCTGAGCATAGTTTTTCTTTATCAACGAGAAACCCAGTATCCCGCCAGCATACAATCCCCCACAGTAAACGATCGTATCATAATTTAAAAGAATGTCGAGCTTGACGTTGTCAGTTTTAAAAATATCAGCCTTGATATCTTCGGCAATCCAATGCGCATATTTTTCCGTGCTGCCATATTTAGACTTATAGACCACCGCAGTTTTTGCCATAAAGAACCCTCCTTACCCCGTCACCGCGTCAATAAAACCAGGATAGAAAAAAGCAACGGTAAAATGGGCTATATTTCCATTAATTGAGCCACCCGTCTCTACTCATGCAAAAGTGGTTCTTGTTTAGCCATTAGTTTTCCTCACTGTCCTCATCCATTGTCTCAAGCAGAAAGCTAACTGGGCGGAAGCCATCATTACACGAAATCATAGCTGACTTTTTATTCTTCATCCAACCATCATAGAAGTCTTCGCCACCATGAGCAAGAGTCATTACAAATGAGGAAACACTATCCCATGCGCTATCGCAAAAGCCTTCTGGTTTCTGCCAGCCATTAGCAATGAACACTTGGCCCTCAACCATATCGCAGGCATGAGTGATGGGGTTTTCATATTTTTCAATTAAGTCTTTATAGCAAACCGTCTTCATGACAGTTATTTTTACTTTCTTCATTCCGTTCCTCCGATCTGGGGAATTACCGTTATCTTCTTAACGTCAGTGTAATAAAACTTGTCTACAATAAAGTATCTGGTGGCATCTAACACATAGCCATAGTTTTTTCCATCTTCTATGGCTCGGTCGCTTTTTTCCTGGGTTTCTTGCACCCTATGATTTCTATCAACACTACTAAGTAATTATAAAATAGATAATAAATATTGTTCCAATCCTACAATTTCGCAAATACCACTATACTCCCCGCCGGTATACTCTATTTTTGCGTAATTATGTACCCCCGGGGGTCGGAATATGGCCTTATTTTCTCTCTATCAACGTAACTGTCTCAACGTGAATTTTGGAGGCCCGTTCTACATTTTTCTAGAATCCGCTAAAATACAGCATTTTAGCGGGTCCGAAGTCTATTCTGACTTCTCAACAATTGATTTTCGATTAGGCTATTTTCAAATTTTACTTCTTTGAACTATATTTTTTACTTTTTCTCTGGCTGCTATCTTCAGCCTTTGTGACATTGCTGCGATGCTGTTTTTCAATCTGCACCGCTTGAAATGTTTCCTTGGATATAATCGCCGGATTGTTCTCCTCTGACAAATAGTATAAATCATGCTTTCCGTCATCCAAGAGGCGAACATTTCCAATGTACTTTTCATTACTGAGCATTACATCAATCGTTCGCTTACACCATTTCCCTTTTCCCGTTGGAGACTTGATGCCCAGTTTCTCTAATTCAGATATAATACCTATCACACTCTTGCCTCGAAGATACAAATTGAAAATCAACCTTACATTTTTTGACTCTTCATCTTTAATCATCAGGCTGCCATCACTTGCGTTCACATACCCATAGCATTTTCTGTTATACAGTTTCGAAGTACCTTGCGCCGCACGTTGTTTGATACCCCATTTAATATTATCACTGCGTGATTCATTCTCCGCCTGGGCAATTGATTCAATTATAGATATCATCAGGTCACTATCAGTATCAGCTGTATCAAGTACTTCCTGTTCAAATATGACACGAACGCCGAGTAGTTTCAATTGATTCAACGCATCAAGAATTCCTACAGTATCTCGACCAAATCTGCTGATGCTCTTGGTGAGGATAATTTCTAAATCATGCGACTGACAATCCTTAAGCATACGAGTGAACTCTTTACGAGAAGAACCTGTCTTGCTTGAGGCAATATCGATATAAACATCCACCAATAACCATTTGGGGTTAACTGCCGTTAATCTTGTAAGAGCTGACACCTGGGCAGTTAAACTTTTTAGCTGATCAGCACTGTTTGTGCTCACACGACAGTAAATTCCTACGCGCTTTTCTCGCTTTGGAGGCAATGGTGGGATATAGTGAATTGTTTTATTATCAGCCATAGCATAACCTCCTTTGCTTTGGATTCATTGACAAAACCGGAATTTAATATTTATCTAAGTATTTCTGCAATTCGTCCGCAAATTTTCCTATATGTATTCCATCAACAAATGAATGATGAGCTTGAACAGATAGCGGTATGACAACACGTCCATTCTTTTCATAATATTTTCCCCAATCAAATAAAGGCGTTGCATTATCTTTCTTTCCCGAATTGGTATGAGATATATGAGTATATGTTATCCAAGGCATAGGGGAACACTGAAAAACATCATTGCCTAATGGACCTGTAAAATACTCTTTTTGTTCTTTTGCAATTTTTGTTGCCAACTCTATATATTCCCCAATACTTTCCTGTATTGGAACATTAACAACTTTAAACAACTCTGTATCCTGATTTAGATATGTGAATGCCGTATCAATCTTATCAAACAAAATAACTTTCCCATCTAAAAAACGATATCTAAACGCTTCGATTTCATTTGCACATTTACACACAGCATATACCATCGCAATGGTAAAAGAAAATTGCTGTTCTCTAATTTTAGATAAGAAATTCGTTATATCAACTTCAAAAGTGACACAAAACGCAGGTTCAACACTATTTCTAAAGACCATGCAGTGCATTGCTCGTTCCCAATTTTTCTCGTCAATAACTTGATAAGAATTAGCCATAAATCATCCCTCCAAATTTATATTTGCCTTTTCATTCAAGCTCATGACTAACCAACATATCCGGATATTTTCGATATATTGGTTAGTCTATTATCCAATCATTTATCGGCTTACGCTCAAAATCAATTCTGACCACACAACCTCGGATTTTTCAAAAAACATCTAAATCGACCACTCACCAAGCCCAAAAAACCGAAAACATCTATATCGACTTCTCGCCAAGCACTGACATCTAAATCGACTTCTCGCAAGGGTTTCAGCCAATATCGATATGTTCCCACGAAGCAAAAATATCTCGTTTTTCGCACTTCAATTCCAAATTCAAAATCACAGAAAAGGCTTATATCAAGCCCTTCCAGACACCCCGTTCTACACCCTCGTAATCAATACGACCGTCTCAACGTGATAAGTCCGGGGGAATATGTCAATGGGTTGAATAAGAAGGGGGCGGTATCCAAACTGGCCAAAGAGGGCCAGGTCACGGGGCAGGGTGGCAGGGTTGCAGGAGACATAAACGATTTCCCGGGGCGATATCCTGCTGCAGGCCTGAATCAGTTCTTTTTTACAACCACTGCGCGGGGGATCAAGCACTATCACATCAATAGGCTCATCTATCCGTGCCACTACTCTTTCACAGAGACCGTGTATGAACTCTACATTGTATATGCCAGCTTCTAACAGTTGCACTAACAGCGCCCGGGCAAAACGAGCCCGATTATCCGTAATGACAATTTCCACCACTTCACCGGGTAGGGCCTGTGGTACAAAAACGGCCTTTCCGCCAACGCAGGCTACCCCTTCACCTTGATGATTTAACCCCTCAATAGTTCTGGCGATTTATTATGTATATTAATATAACCGTCCCCGTGATATATTTTCCCTGATAAAGCTGCAGATTTCTGCCATGGCCCGAGTTGCCTCGGGAAAAAGGGGCGCTATAGCCGGGTAACAATGAAACAATCCCTTTCCTACCCTCAATGTAACCTCTACACCCGCAGCTTCCGCTTTTTGAGCAAAACGAATGGAATCATCCCTTAGAGTTTCATCCTCTCCCACATAAATCAGAAGCGGCGGAAGTCCTTGAAGTTCCCCATAAAGCGGCGATATATAAGGCAAGCCCAAATCGTTATCTCCGGCGTAATGTCTGGCGCAGGCACTGGCTAGGCCCGCAGGAGCCAGACATACCCTGGCTTTAGTTCTATAAGACTCACCGCTGCACTTGAAATCAGTTACCGGAGAATAGGACACTGCTGCTGCCGGAAGAGGCATGCCCTGGTCCCGCAGAGCTAATAATGCAGCTAATACCAGGCCCCCTCCAGCCGAATCTCCAACAAACACAATGTTAGAATTGCCCATGCCTTGATCCAACAACCAACTATAGGCTGCCAGTGCATCATCCAACGCAGCCGGAAAGCGATGTTCCGGAGCTAGGCGATACTCAAACAGCAATGCGGCAACCCCGCTATTTTTCACGAACTTAGCGACAATCGCCCGGTGTGACTGGCATGTACCGGTTACGTATCCCCCGCCATGAAAATACAATATAACTCTATCTTTCTGCGCAGCGGTGTAAAAGATCCATTCCGCCGGCATATTATCAATGTCTACCGGGGAAATCATGATCCCTTCCGGTAGTTTGCCAAACTTACCAGCACCCTCTTCAACATCCCGGCGAAAACGCAGGATAGCCTCATAGTCATTCCAATCAACATTTTCCTTTTTCATACGCAATCGGAACAAATTGCGGTTTTGCATCAATAACTTTATCATACGCGCCCGTAAACTAAGCATTTTATATTCACCCCGCCCTTATTCAAGCATTATCCAAAGCGTTCCAAGCGTTTTCTATGGCGAATTTAACTTCTCCATATATTCTCTTTTTCTTCTGGCGATTTCTTCACGGCCGGATTTAATTACGGCAATAACATCAACTTGCTCAATCGCATCATCAAATACCGGCTGTCCATCTCCCGATAAAGATACCTGATAGCAAGAACCATCC
>JAQWFH010000077.1 GCA_028704515.1 Eubacteriales bacterium | reverse complement strand
ACGAATTGAAAATTGGATGAACAATTATCCTAGACGGTTGTTTAAATATAAAACAGCTAATGAAGTATATAAAGCAGCTTAATTTAATTGGTAAATTATGGTGGGCAATTAAACTTGCAATTTGCATGGAGGAAAAATTTTTCAATAAGGGTATTGACAACGGACGTAAAAGAGGTAAAATATAGTTAGCACTCAATTAAAGGGAGTGCTAACAAAACTAAACGCGTTATTAAAAAATGATAGTATAGAAGGGAGATAGTGCAAATGAAGTGTGGAATTAGACCACTGGGAACAAGGGTTGTTATCAAGAGAATGGAAGCCGAAGAAAAGACTCAAGGCGGAATTATATTGACTTCACAGGCAAAGGAACAACCGCAGGTTGCTGAAGTAATGGCGGTAGGACCGGGCAAGGAAGATGAAAAGATGGAGCTTGCGGTTGGTGACAAGGTAGTGTTTTCAAAATACTCGGGCACCGAAGTTAAATACATTGGTGAAGAATACATCATTTTAAAGCAAGATGATATCCTTGCTATCGTTGAATAAGGAGGATTTATATAATGGCAAAAGAATTACATTACGGCGAAGATGCCAGAAGAAAATTACAGGCAGGCGTAGACCGTCTTGCCGACACGGTGAAAATTACACTTGGACCTAAGGGTAGGAACGTGCTGATCGAGAAGAAATTCGGTTCTCCTCTCATCACAAATGACGGTGTTACCATTGCGAGAGAAATTGAACTCGAAGATGCAGTTGAAAATATGGGAGCACAGCTCGTAAAGGAAGTTGCAACTAAGACAAACGACGTGGCCGGTGACGGAACAACAACAGCTACTCTCCTTGCACAAATCATTATAAAAGAAGGGTTCAAAAATGTAGCCGCAGGGGCAAATCCGATGATCCTTAAGAAGGGGATTAAGGGCGCCGTGGATATTGCTGTCGACGAAATTAAAAGCATTGCAAAGGGTGTTGATTCAAAAGAATCCATTGCACAGGTTGCAGCTGTATCGGCTGCCGAGACTGAAATCGGTGAACTTATAGCAGAGGCTATGGAAAAGGTAGGAAAAGACGGCGTTATCACTGTTGAGGAATCAAGATCGACAGGAACTACGCTTGAAGTAGTTGAAGGTATGCAATTTGACAGAGGATATCTGTCCGCATACATGGTAAATGATACTGATAAAATGGAAGCAAATATGGAAAACCCATACATCTTGCTTACAGACAAAAAAATTACAAGTATACAGGAAATCTTACCGATACTTGAACAAATCGTTCAGCAGGGAAGAAAGCTTCTCATTATTGGGGAGGATGTCGAAGGCGAAGCTCTCGCTACTCTCGTAGTCAATAAGCTGAGAGGGACATTTGATTGCGTTGCCGTTAAGGCACCAGGCTTTGGCGACAGAAGAAAAGAAATGATGGAAGACATCGCTATCCTTACAGGCGGCACAGTTATTTCCGAAGAAGTCGGATACGAGCTCAAGGAAGCCACTGTTGATATGCTAGGAACAGCCTCATCCGTAAAGGTTACGAAGGAAAACACAGTAATTGTCGGAGGAGCCGGAGATGCCAACGATATAAAAGCAAGAGTAAGCCACATAAGAGCTCAGCTTGAAGATACATTATCAGAATTTGACAAAGAAAAGCTTCAGGAAAGACTCGCAAAGCTTTCAGGCGGAGTAGCTGTAATTCAGGTAGGAGCTGCTACAGAAACTGAATTGAAGGAAAGAAAACTCAGAATCGAGGATGCTTTGAACGCAACAAAGGCTGCGGTTGAAGAAGGAATCGTAGCGGGCGGCGGAGTTGCATTAGTCAATGCTATACCTGCTGTTGCAAAATATGTTAAGACTCTTGCCGGTGACGAAAAAACAGGTGCGTCTATTATAATGAGAGCTCTGGAAGAGCCTGTAAGACAGATTGCGGAAAATGCCGGTTTTGAAGGCAGCGTAGTAGTTGCAAAGGTTAAGGCCAGTGAAGTAGGCACAGGATTCAATGCCGAAACAGAGCAATATATGAATATGATAGAAGCAGGTATTGTAGATCCTGCAAAGGTTGCAAGATCAGCGCTTGAGAATGCGGCTTCAGCTTCAGCAATGCTGCTTACAACAGAAGGCTGCGTATCAGACGTGCCTCAGGATGAACCTGCTATGCCGATGGGCGGCGGAATGGGCGGAATGGGCGGCATGATGTAATTGAGCCTTTGAGTGTAGCGTTTTCAACGAATACACGGGCTTAAATTTCTAAATGCTCACATTGGAGCTCTTCATTAGTTTCGCAAACTTTTGAGGAGCTTCTTTTTTTCCTCTTGGGTGACATGCAAATAGATGTTTCGGGGGATATTCAGAACGGGCACTGCCCGGTGAGACGGTGCCCGTTTGATTCTGCAAAACGGAATAAATCAGAACGGCTTTTCAGAAAGCATTAAGTTGTCGGCTGCTGTGTAAGTGCAAGATAATCGGTCAAGCCTTGTGAAAAATAGTCACCAATAATATTGGTGAGAGATATCAGTCTATCGAATATATTAATATTTGTCATATAGTCTCCCGTTGAAAATGTCGTAGACTCTTCTATTTGCAGAGTGGTGAATGAACTCAGCAAAGCCACCCAATCGCCTCGTGTCCAATATGGATTGATACTTGCCAAAAATTCAGCTGTACGATTGACATTTTGATATGCTTGTTGTGTGAAATCATTTATTGCATTAACATCATTATTGATTTGGGCAATAAATAAGGACTGAAGAATAGTTATGTATTGAGTTAATAAAAACACAAACGCTTCTGTGTTTTGATCACCAAAAAACACTCTTAAAATATTTCCGTATTCTGAGGGTAACTGGAATAAACGCTCGCTTAATACATCCGTATTTCCAATTCCGCCAAAAAGGCTAACCTTATATGATCTTAACCAAGTGGCCAAATCTCGCCAAAGCATCCTTGCCCTAAATATAAAATTGGCTTGTGGAGTTATATAATCAGGGATTTGCACAGGACTCTGTACTTCATTTTTAAAAATCACATTTCTCACCTCCT